>CAZPIN010000144.1:0-60658 GCA_964586735.1 uncultured Rhodobacterales bacterium
TGCGCGACGCCTCCGGCGACGGACCGGCTGCGCGCCGGTCAAGCCCGCTGCGCAGGATCGATTCCGCCGACGAAACCTTCGGGCTGCCGATCGACAGTGCCCGCGCAGGCCGCGTCAAGCCTCTCCCGCCCGTAGGCACCCTCAAGCAGCAGAAGCCTGCGGCACGAGCGCAGGGCCTGCTCCGTGCCCGCACCGTCGCCCAGCAGCGCCGCCGCCAGCGCCGCCGCTCCCTCGCCGACCGTCCCCGCTTCCCGCCGAAGCCGCTCGGCGGTCATTTCCCGGCGGCGGGCGTGCCTCGGCGTCATGTGCTCCTTCTGCGTCGACCATCCGCCCTCCGCAAGCCGGACGTGCGACGCGACGCGGCTGCCGTCGTGCACCACCTCCACCGTCCGCGCGCCCAGCGCCACCCACACCCGCTTTCCGACCAGGCCGGACGGCACCGAATAGCGGCCGCCGCCGGCCGGGACGTGGTAGTACCGGTCTACCTTGCGCGACTTCCACCGCACAAACTCCCAGGGATGCGCCGGAAGCGGGCGCAGCGCCGGAAGGTCAAGCCGCTCGAACAGGTCGCGGCGGCTGGCGCCGAGGTGCCTCGAATGCCTCCGGTTGAGCCTGTCCAGCAGCGGGCGCATCGCCTGGTTGACCTCGGCGAGGCTGAAAAACCGCCGATGCTGCAGCCGGGCCAGAACCCGGCACTCCACCTGCTGCACCGCGTTTTCCACCTTCGCTTTGTCCTGCGGCTTCTTTGGGCGGGCCGGAGACGCCGCCGTGCCGTAATGGAGAACCAGGTCAGCGAACGAGGGATTGAGTTTCGGATTCGTTAGGCTCGATCTGGCGACCCCGGACTTCAGATTGTCCAGGACGATCATTTCCGGCACACCCCCGTAGAACAACAGCGCCCGGACATGGCTGCCCGTCCAGTCCTCGATCTTCTGGCTCTCCGTCACCTCCGCTTAGATGCAGCCCGAAGCCCCCATTGCCGCCACGAATACCTGCGTCTGGCTGACCTCGCCAGTCTCGGGGCAGTGGATGGGCACCGTCATGCCGACGTAGTCCACCTCGAGCCGCGCGCCCGCTACATGCTGCTGCTGCATGACAGGCTCGGCGTGGATCTCCCAGTCCCTGTAGAGATCGCAGAAGCGGCTGTAACTGTATCCCTGGCAGCCGCAGCCCAACTGGCACTCCTCCCACAGCAGCGAGAGCGTCACGCCCTTCCTGCGAAGCTCCCGGTGCACCTTCCGCCAGTCGGGGACCGGGATGGCGCTCCGCCTCTTCTCCTCGTCGTGGGGAAACAGGAGCCTTTCCAGCTCCCGGTCCCCCAGGCTTTCAGCTGCCGTCCAGTCCACGCCGGCGGCGTCCGCCTTCGCCAAGTAATTCCACCTGAGTTGATGGGCAGGACCAGGCTATGCGCAGCCCTTCGCCCTAAAAAAACCTGCGACCGCAGTCGCAGGACCTCGCGAATCCTTCGCATTGGCAACCTCTTCATGGGTCTGCCCTCCCACTGCCTCAAGGAAGCGGCAGGGTAGATGGTGTCGGGTTGCCCTGGAGCGGTCTGTCAACGAAGAATCCGGGGAACCAGATGCTCCGTTATTGGTGACCAAGTACCTTCGGAATCGGTGACCTAGAGTCGTCGTGATGGGAACCAAGTACCCACGTCATTTGCAACAATCCGCATATGCAGGACATGCTCCAACGCACTTGCCAGTATCGGCAACAGCAACCTAGATGGCTGCCAGCACCTACCTGCCCTATCCGGCAACTTTTTTGGCGACGGATGCCAGTACCCGCTCGTAGCCCGTGACGCATCGCTCGACCGAAAACTCCTGCGCGCGCTGCCGCAGTACGTCCCTGGGAGGAGGATTGCGGATAGCCTGTTCCAGCGCGTCTGCCATGGCCTCATGGTTCCCCACCGGAACCAAGGCACCGTAGCGACCATTCTCCAGAATCTCCTGCGGTCCGCCAATGTCGGTACTAACGCAGGGACAGCCACAGGCGAGCGCCTCCAGAAGCACCATCCCCAATCCTTCGAACTCCGATGACAGCCCCATTACTGACGAATGGCGCATGTACTGAAAAGGGTTGCCCGAAAAGCCCGGATTGTCGAAGTCTTCCGATATGCCCAGCTGAAGAGACAGGTTCTTTAGACACTTTTCCTTTGGTCCTCTGCCCAATATTAACAAGTGACATTTTATGCGCTTACGCAGCAGGCAGAATGCACGCATCAATGTCGGCCAATCCTTTTGCGGGACCAGTCTGCCAACGCCAAGCACAACAGGAACGCCTGATTCCCTGAACCACTTGTGGTCCGGCCTTTCCCTCGACAGTAATTCAACGCTGCCTGCATGTACGCCATTGTGAACAACCTCAATTTGCGAATGTGGAATCATTGTGTGACGCTCTACTGCCTTCTTTACCGCTCTGGAAACAACGATGACTTTCTGCGCATGGCGCAGCATGCTCCAGTACTGCCGCTGTCTTCGCGGAAATTGCATTTCCCGCCCGATATTGTGAACAACGGGAATCACCGGAACTGGCTGAACGGCCATGCTTGATGCCAGCTGCGCTATCATTGTCGAGTGTTGCATATGCGGTACGACAAAATTGGGTTTTGATAGATTAATATAGTGCGTTAACCAAATCGCACTGCGGATTCGCTTGATTGACGGTAGTATGCCAATGCGCCAATTCAAAAACTTTGCCGCCTGTATATATACGGCAAAAAATGTTTTGAGTGTGCTATTTTGCATTCTTCTGGTAGCCACCTCCCTTGGATCATTCAGTACCAGCAAACGCAACCTTTCTGGCACTTCATTAGGGTAGTCAACGCCTTTGCCAAGCACAATCATGTCGACATGATGACCGCGTTCAAGCAGTCCTCCCGCGATACTCAATGCAACGCGCTCCGCCCCCCCATTACGCAAATGAGGAATCACCATTGCAATTCTTGACTGTGGCAGAGGCATAGTGCCTGACGGGCTGTTTAGAGAATCAACGTGAAGATCGAGGTCCTCATCATTGATGCCGGTACAAGACATGTCCATATCTCCCTCATGCTCGACGAATCAGTGACAAAATGGGCGGCACTCTGGGCAAAAGCGTTGCATCATCGCTGGTTTACGACTGTAACGGTTGCCTCGAGTAAATCCGAATCGCTTGATGCCGGCATTCGCACGGCCGTGCGGGCCTAGGCTAAAGCGGATTTTCACTTTTCACTTCCCGCTATTTTGTATCTGGCCACAATACGTGAGAACGCCATTCGCATCCGTACGTCTGCCCTGAGCTTCGCCAGGGTACGCCGCCATGCGGAATACTTGGGATAGCGAAAAGTTGGCCCGGCTTCGTGGTTTTTGCTATAATTGTCCACAGAAATTTGAGATGCTAATGAAGTGTCTTTATGCGCGACCGGTGGACAGGCAACGCCAACCGTCAGCCCATTCTCCCAGTATCTTGTAATGAAGTGATCCATTTGCCATTTCAATTTTGGAAAAGATTCCACAAGGTGACGAGCGGCACTTTTCCGAATAACATACGCGTCGCTGCCGTTGTCATATCCATTGATTATACCAACTGAAAATGACGGGGATATATCCGCCAGTTTGTGAAACCTCCTTCGTCTCTTGTACCAACTGAGCTTCACTATATCAAAACCGTGCATATCGCGTGACAGTGCATTCAGCACCTGTGTAATCCCGGCATTTAATCTTGCATCATCTTCATATACCGCAAGCATAGAGTCACCACTACAGGCAAACTCCTTAAGGACGGCCATTTGCGTAAGCCAATTTGCTATCGAGCCAGGGAGGGGAAAGTACCTCGCTTCTCGTTGTAAAGCACAGTAGTCAACTAGTGACTTTTGTTCATCTGACAGTGTCGCGCCGTCTATCGCATCGTAAAACTGAAAAGGCAACTGAAGGCGATTGAATTCCTTCTCAATCAACGCTCTGCGTTTTGTGGCAGATGGCAGACTGATAACTATGTTCCGCACAATACGATCCCCGCACGCGTGTAGCAAAATTGCGAAACCGGGCACAGCTGTCGCTTGCCCGGCATTTCGCGTACCTGCTGCCAAGTCGCCACACGCCGATCAATTTCGCGTTTCATACTTCCAGCGGACCTCAGGACCTTAGCAGACCGACGATAAGCGCACTCGATCCCTGCTGCACGCAAAGGCGATCAGGAGTCCCGCGCTACAGCAGATTCGGTTTCCTCCGTTTCTCCGACAGCATCGTCAGATTCGGTGGCTGCGCCAGACTGGTCCGCCTCAGCAGACTCGCTCTCGCTAGCCTCTGCTTCAGCCGCCGCGGTTTCCGGATTCGGCTCGGCGTCAACCTCGGCCTGAGACGTGTTTTCTTCGCTGGCGGATTCGCTGCTCTCCGATGCAGCCTCTTCCGAGACTTCCGTTGGTGAATCAGCTACCTCCGAGCCTTCACCGCCCTCATCCTGACTACGCCGCTGCAGCGCAGGGGCCAGTATCTCGCCAAGCCGCGCGCCTGACGCGGCGGACCCATACTGCCGCTTCGCCTCCTCTTCAATCGCCAGTTCATGGGCCTTGATGGAAAGGCCCAAACGGCGTGAGGAGCGGTCAATGTTGGTCACCCGCGCCTCCACCTTCTGGTCGAGGGCAAACCTGTCCGGTTTCTGCTCGGACCGCTCCCGTGAGAGATCCGCGCTGCGGATGAAGCACGTCAGACCATCGACATCCACCTCGATGCCCTTGGCCTCTATGCTGGTGACGCTGCCAACCACCACCGACCCCTTCTTGAGGCCGCGGGTCGCCTCGGCGAACGGGTCCCCGCCAACCTGCTTGATGCCCAAGGAGATACGCTCCTTTTCGGCATCCGCGTCCAGCACCACCGCCTTGACGATGTCTCCCTTCTTGTACTTCTTGACCTCCTCCTCGCCAGGGGTTTCCCAAGACAGCTCGGTCAGATGCACCATGCCGTCGATGCCGCCTTCCAGCCCGACAAATAGCCCAAACTCGGTGATGGAGCGAATCGGCCCCTCAACGACGCTACCGGCCGAATTTTCCTCGGCGAAGACCTCCCACGGATTGGGCAGGCACTGCTTGAGACCCAGCGAAATCCGTCGGCTGTCTCCGTCCGTGTTGAGCACCATCACCTCCACCTCCTGCGAGCTGGAGACGATCTTTCCCGGCGGTACGTTCTTCTTGGTCCACGACATCTCGGTAACGTGGATCAGGCCCTCAACCCCCGGCTCGAGTTCCACGAAGGCGCCGAAGTCAGTGATGTTGGCCACCCGCCCCTTGAGCTTCATGCCGGACGGGTACTTCTCGGCCACGCCATCCCACGGATCAGGCAGCAGCTGCTTCATGCCAAGGCTGATTCGCTGGCTCTCGCGGTTAACCTTGATCACCTGCACCTGCACGGGGTCGCCCACAGATACCACCTCCGAGGGATGGTGCACCCGCCGCCAGGCCATGTCGGTGACGTGGAGCAGTCCATCGATGCCTCCCAAGTCGACGAAAGCGCCAAACTCGACGATGTTCTTGACCACCCCCTCGATGATTTCACCCCGGTTGAGGTTCTCGAGCACCTTGGTGCGCTCTGCCGCTGAGGACTCCTCAAGCACGGCGCGGCGGGACACCACGATGTTTCCACGCCGCCGGTCCATCTTGACGATCTGAAACGGCTGCGGCGTGTTCATCAGGGAAGCGATGTTGTGCACCGGGCGAATGTCCACCTGGCTGCCCGGGAGGAAAGCCGTGGCACCGTCAAGATCGACGGAAAAGCCTCCCTTGACCCGCCCGACGATCAGCCCCTCGACATGTTCCTGCTTGGCGTTGGCCTTTTCGAGCCGGTCCCAGGCCGCCTCCCTGTTGGCCTTCTCCCGCGACAGCACGGCCTCGCCCTTGGAGTTTTCGATCCTGTCGAGATAGACGTCCACCGTCTCGCCGACCTTGACGTCGATCTCGCGGCCAGGGCGGGCGAACTCCTTGAGGTCCACCCTGCCTTCGGTCTTGAACCCCACGTCAATGACCGCCTGGTTGTTCTCGATTCCAATCACCTGGCCCTGGACCACCGTGCCTTCCTGAGGCATCTTGCCGTCGAGGCTGTCGTTCAGCATTGCCTCGAACTCCGCCACCGACGGAGCCGACATCTTGGCAGTCGCAGTGACGCTCACCGTTTCCGTTTCCATACAGCAATATCCTCCCAGGGGCGCTCGGCCCGGTTTCGGTTTCATAGGGAATGCGGACCGCGGTCGACGTCAAGGCACTCCGCGATCAAGGCCGCCACTCGGTCGACCGCCTCCTCTATACCCAATTTTGTCGTGTCAAGCAAGTGGGCGTCTTCGGCGCGCAGCATCGGCGCCAGCTCGCGCCCGCTGTCCTGCTCGTCCCGTTTGGCCATCGCAGCCTGCACCTGCGCGGGATCGGCGGCCACGCCGCGCCGCTCCAGCTCGCCCATGCGCCGCCGCGCCCTCTCCTCCAGGTCGGCGGTGACGTACACCTTCACGTCGGCATCCGGGCAGACCACCGTACCAATGTCGCGCCCGTCGAGTACAGCCCCAGCGGCTCCGCCGGGCGGATTGCTGGCAAACTCCCTCTGCTTGACGAGAGCCTCCTCCCGCACCTCCGGCCATGCCGCCACGGCCGAGACGAGGCTGTCCACCTCCGGAGTCCGCAGCCCGGACGCCCCGTCGAGCGCGTCCGGCGCCAGCCCGCTGGCATACCCCTTTGCCGCGGCGCGCTCGTGGCGGCCACCATGCTCGTCGATCAGGTGGCGCGCCACCGCCCGGTACAGAAGGCCGGTATCCAGATGGGCATAGCCGTAGCGCTGCGCCAGACGCCTGGCGATGGTACCCTTGCCGGAGGCGGCGGGGCCGTCCAACGCGACAATCACGTGCCGTCTTCCACGATGTCGGCGCCAAGGCCGCGCATGAGGTCCAGATAGCCCGGAAAGCTGGTGGCGATGGGCCGTCCGTCATCGACCTTGATCGCCTGCCGCGCGCCAAGGCCCAGCGCCACCCAGGCCATGGCCAAACGATGGTCGCCAGCGGCGGACAGGTCGACGCCGCCGTCGACGCCGCCGCCGCGCATCGCCATCCAGTCGTCGCCTGTCTCCACAAGTACGCCGGCGGCCTCCAGCCCCGCCGCCACCGCGGCGATTCGGTCCGACTCCTTGGCCCGCAGTTCGCCCACGCCCTCCATGCGCGTTTCGCCCTCGGCGAAGGCCGCCACTACCGCCAGAGCCGGATACTCGTCGATCATCGAGGGAGCGCGCTCCGCCGGTACGGTTACGCCCTTGAGCGTACCGTGGCGCAGGGTCAGGTCGGCAACCGGCTCGCCTCCCTCCTCCCGCGCGCTGGAGAAGGTGGCGTCGGCGCCCATCTCGGCGATCGTCTGCAGGAAACCCGTGCGCGTGGGATTGACGCAGACCCCCGGCATGCGCACCTCCGATCCCTCCACCGCCATCACGGCCGCCGCCACCAGCGCGGCCGAGGACGGGTCCGACGGCACCTTGACGTCAAGCGGCGCGAGGTCGACGCCGCCCGTCAGCAGATGCTCGGCGCCACCGTCGTCCGTCTCCAGCGTGCCGATTCGCGCACCCATCTGCCGCAGCATACGCTCGGTGTGGTCGCGGGAGAGGCGCGGCTCCACCACGCGGGTCTCGGCCTCGCAGTGCAGGCCGGCCAGCAGAATCGCCGACTTCACCTGCGCCGAGGCCATGGGCATCGTCCAGTCCAGCGGCAGCACCCGCCGGGCGCCGCGCACGGTGGCCGGCAGCAGGCCGCCTTCGCGGCACTCGATGGCCGCGCCCATGTCGCGCAGCGGCGCAAACACCCTCTCCATCGGCCGCCGCCGCAGGCTGGCGTCGCCGGTGAGCGTCGCGGTGATGGGATTGGCGGCGATGACGCCCGCCAGCAGCCGCGCCGCGGTGCCGGCGTTGCCGCAGTCGATTTGGGATTCGGGCTCCGCCAGCGCGCCGAGACCGCCGCCATCGATTTCCCAGACTCCGTCGTTGCCGCGCTGCGCCGGTACGCCCAGGGCGCGCACCGCATTGATAGTGGCAAGCACGTCCTCGCCTTCGAGCAGGCCCTCGATTCGGGAGCGGCCCTCGGCCAGCGCGGCCAGCAGCGCCGCCCGGTGCGAAATCGACTTGTCGCCCGGCACGCTTGCCGTCCCCTTAAAGGGCGACTTGGCCGGATGCACCGTCAGCGGCGCGGGGGTGGGGGATATGGTCATGTCCGCTCGAAGGTCAGGTAGGTGGGAGTACGCCCCTCGGCCAGGGCCTTGGATTCGTAGCGGGTGCCGGGCCAGTCAGACCAGACCCGCCGCCAGTCGTCGGCCCGCCGGGCGGTCCAGACAAACGCCGGATGGGCCAGCAGCGCCCTGAGCGCATGGCGCACCATAACCGGCATGTCGCTGGCCACGCGCAGCTCGCCCCCCGCCGCCATCACCCGCGCCAGCGCGTCGAGAGTTTCCGCCGAGACGATTCGCCTTGCGGCGTGGCGGCGCTTGGGCCAGGGGTCCGGGTAGAGCACGAACGCCCGCTCCACCGCCCCGTCCGGCATGGCGTCCAGCAGGTCGCGACCGTCGCCGGCATGGACGCGGAGGTTGGCCGGTCCGTCGTCGCCGAGCGCCTTGAGCAGCGCCGCCACCCCGGCGGTGTAGGTTTCGGCGCCCAGCATGAGGACGTCGGGATGGGCTTGCGCCTGCGCCAGCAGATGCTCGCCATTGCCAAAACCGATCTCCAGCCAGCAGGCGCGGCGGCCGTCCTGCAGCGATCGGATGTCGAGCGTCCCGCGGCCGCCTCCCGCGGCCGCCTCGACTCCTTCCAGCGCCCGGCCGGGTAGCAGCCGCTCCAGAGCCCGCCGCCTGCCCGGGCGCAGCGCCCGCCTTCGCCCCCGGCCATAGAGATTGCGGCGGGGCGCGGATGCCATGGCAGCGCTAGACCTCGCCGGGCAGGCGATCGCGTAACTCGTCGGCAAGGTCGGTGCGCTCCCATGAAAACCCCCCGTCGCTTTCGGGGGCGCGGCCGAAATGGCCGTAGGCGGCGGTGCGGCGGTAGACCGGGCGCAGCAGGTCGAGATGGTCGCGGATGCCCGACGGCGTCAGGTCCATAACGCCGCGCAGCGCCTTGGCGATGTCGGCCTCGCTTCGCGTGCCGGTGTCATGGGTGTCCACCATCACCCCCTGCGGCTCGGCGACGCCGATGGCATAGGCGATCTGGATGGTGCAGCGGCGGGCGAGTCCGGCGGCGACGACGTTCTTGGCGAGGTAGCGGGCGGCGTAGGCGGCCGAGCGGTCCACCTTGGTGGGATCCTTGCCCGAGAAGGCGCCGCCGCCATGGGGCGCGGCCCCGCCGTAGGTGTCGACGATGATCTTGCGCCCGGTCAGGCCGGCGTCGCAGTCCGGCCCGCCCTTGACAAAACTGCCGCTGGGATTGACGTGCCATACGGTCTTCTCGTCGACCCAGCCGTCGGGCAGCACCTCCAGCGCCACGGGCTCGAGCAGCGCCCGCACGCCGTCCTCCGCCTCCATATCCTCGGCATGCTGATGCGACAGGACGATGACCTTCACCCGCTTCGGCCTGCCGTCCTCATAGGCCACCGTGAGCTGGACCTTGCCGTCGGGGCCGATCTCCGCCAGCGTGCCTTGGCGGCGGTGCTCGCTGATGGTGCGCAGGATGGCATGGGAGTACTGAATCGGCGCCGGCATGAGGTCGTCCGTCTCGTCCACCGCGTAGCCGAACATCAGCCCCTGGTCGCCCGCGCCGCCGTCGTCGACGCCGCTGGAAATCTCGAGCGACTGGGGATTGACCCGGTCGAGCACCTCGAGCCTGTTCCAGTGGAAACCGTCCTGCTCGTAACCGATGTCGCGCACCACCGAGCGGACGATGTCCTCGACCTCGTCCTTCAGATGGCCGGGGCCGCGCACCTCGCCGGCCACGACCACCAGATTGGTGGTCGCCAGGCACTCGCAGCCGGCGCGGGCGGCGGGGTCCTCCGCCAGATAGCGGTCAAGCAGCGCGTCCGACAGCTGGTCGCAGATCTTGTCGGGGTGTCCCTCCGAAACCGATTCGGAGGTGAAGTCGAAGTCGCGAATCACGGGCGGCGTACTCCCATCAATACGGCTGGAAAGGATGCTGGGCGGCGGCGGCCTAAACGGCCGCGCGCGCCTGTCGGCAAGAATATGCGATTCGCGCCGCCTGCCAAATTGTCAGAGGTAGCTGCGCATCAGCCCGGTCAGGCGGCCCTGGATTTCGATCCTTGACGGGTGGAAGCTGAAGTCGTCGAAGTCGGGGTTCTCCGCCCGCAGCACGATGCTGTCGCCCTCAACGTCGAAGCGCTTGAGGGTCGTCTCCTCGCCGTCCACCAGGGCGACGGCGATCTCGCCGATCTCCACCTTGGACTGGCTGCGCACCACCACCACGTCGCCGTCGAGGATGCCGGCGCCAATCATCGATTCGCCGCGCACCTCCAGCGCGAAGTGGTCGCCGCTGCGGCGCACATGCGTACTGGGCACGTTGACGTAGCGGTGCGAGTCCTCCCACACCACCACCGGCTCGCCGGCCGCCACGTATCCCAGCAGCGGCAGCTCGACGACGGGCAGGTTAGGCGGGGCGCCCGGCGTGCGCGGGTCCAGAACCGAGTGGAGCACCTCGATGGCGCGCGACCGGTTGGGCAGGCGGTGGATGTAGCCGCGGTCTTCAAGAGCGCGGATCATGCGATGCACGCTCGCCTTGGAGGACATGTGCAGCTTCTTGCCGATCTCCTCGTAGGTCGGCGCGTAGCCGTTGTCGCGCAGGCCCCGCTCGATGACTCCCATCATGCGCTTCTGCTTTGGCGTCAGCATTGCGTGTTCCCCTTCTGTTCGCGTTTGGTTCGGGTTTTGTTGTTGCTTTATACCCGATTCGTTCGCGTGCTTCAAGCGGCCATGCCCGTTTCCTCAGGTCGCCCTCCTATCTTGCCCGCCCCGCGGAAAAACGCAAATTCCCTTCCGCGGCTCCCGCCGTCAGGCGGCCAGCGCGGCGGCCCGCGCCAGAGTCTCATCGTCGGCGTTGCCGCCCGACGCCACCGCCACGACCGGCCCCTCGCCACCGCGCATCGCCGCCGCCAGGGCCACCGCCCCGCCCGGCTCCAGCGCGATTCGCAGATGCCGCCACGCCAGCGCCATGGCCTTCAGCGCCGACTCGTCGTCCACCGCCAGCCCCTCCCCGAAGCGGTCCGCCCCGGCGGCCCAGGTGATTCGCCCCGGCATGTCCGCCAGCAGCGCGTCGCAGATGGATCCCGCCTGGCGGTCGTTGGACAGCCGCCGCCCCGCCGCCAGCGACCGGGCCCAGTCGTCGAAGCCCTCGGGCTCCACGGTCCGTACTTTCATGGCGGACGCCTCCGTCTCGAGGGCGATGGCGACGCCCGAGGCCAGGCCGCCGCCGGAGCAGGGCACCAGCACCTCGGCCTCCTCCACCCCCGCCGCCCGCGCCTGGCGGGCAATCTCGAGGCCGACGGTACCCTGGCCGGCGATCACCAGCGGGTCGTCGTAGGGCCGCACCAGATGGCGGGGCTGCCGCTCGAGCTCGCGCCGCGCCACCTCGTCGCGCGATTCGCTGGCCCGGTCATACGCCACGATCTCGGCGCCGTAGGCGCGGACACCCGCCTGCTTGGGGGCCGGCGCGTCGCTCGGCATGACGATGGTCGCGCCGTAGCCCAGCAGCCGCGCCGCGCGGGCGACGCCCTGGGCGTGGTTGCCCGAGGAGATGGCCAGCAGGCCGCCGCGGGCCCGCTCGGCGGAGACCGCCCGGATGTGGTTCCAGGCGCCGCGGAACTTGAACGAGCCGCAGTGCTGGAGGCACTCGGCCTTCACCAGAACGCGGCGGCCAGCCTCCTGATTGAGCAGGTCCGATTCGAGGAGAGGCGTTTCGACGGCGACGCCCGCCAGCCTGCGGGCCGCCTCCAGCACCTGCGCGAAGCCGGGCGGAGGGGCAGCCTCCTCGTCCGCGCCGGCCGCCTCGCCTGCGCTCATGCGAGTGCCGCCATGATTCGCTCCGGCAGATGCCCAAGCCCGACTGGCGCAGTCTCGACCTGCAGCGATAGGCGCGGCGCCAGCCCGGTGTCAGGCGTACCCGCGCAGATGCTGAAGACGCGTACCTTGGCCGCCATGGCGTGGTATGCCGAGGAGCCCGCCCCGGCATGTGCAGGGTTGCCTTGTCCGGGCGGAATCAGGTTGTCCCGATCCATCATGGCCTCCACCTCAGTGAAACCGCATCGCCCACGTGAAGCGACCACGCGGCTGCCCATCGGTCGGGCTGCGGTTGGGGCAGGATTCTAGCGGCAGGCATCGCTTGGCTGCTTCGCCGCCATCCTCCGGCGCGACGACCTGACCGGTACTCAATGGGCGGTTGAAGCGCTTCCGTCGACTTCGTCAAATACCTCATCGAGGCTTGTAGCCTTGTGTACCCGGTGCAGCCAGCCGTCAAGTTCATTAGGCGAGGCAAAGCGCACAGTCTCCAGCCTGTCTTCAGGCACGCTACCGAACTTGCTCCGCGCCACCGTCAACAAGGCCTCGGCCTTTCCCTTGGCGTTGCCTTCAGCCCTGCCTAGACTCCACCCCTTGTCCAAAGCCTCTGTCATGCTGTATTGCAGGCTCTCGACCATACGCTCGTCTAGGACCACGGCCATTCGTTCGGTTATTATCTTAGACATAGCCTTGGACAAGCCCTCGGCAACCTCCGTAGCCAAGTTTCTGGCGATGCTCTCTGCCATCCCCTTAATCCAGCCCTTTGCTATTATCGGTTCGTTATCTATGTGCATAACCGCCTCCATCTCATTTGGCTCCGCCACGCTCGCCATTGCCGCCAGACAGCAGCGAATGGTTGAACGATTCGCTAGCCCGGCTACCTGACCGGCACTCCATTGATCGCGGTACCGCTGCCCTCGCCGCCGTCGAACACAGAATCGAGGTCGGGCGCGGTATACAGACGATCAAGCCAGTCATCGAGCTGATCCTGCGACGCGCTGCGCGCCTGTTCTGCCCGATGGTCCGGGACGATCTGAAATCGCCGCTCGGCTGCCCGCAGAAACATCTCGCTTCTACCCTCGGCCAATCCCTCGGCCAATCCTTCGGCCCGGCCATCGGCCCGAAGCATCTCGTCCGCCATGTCCATAACCACCTCCACCTCTTCCGGTTCCGCACCCTCGCCATCGCCTCCCTGATCTGAGCGCGTGACACGCCCAGTTCGACGGTGAGAGTCCATAGAGCATACTGCTTCTGATCCTTCGTGCAACCATTCAGCCCTTCTGCCAGATAGTCCATCTCCTCTTTGGTGGGCTCCGGCCCATACGGACCGAACTTCTGCAGCAGCACCCCCATTCCCGCCCCCGGATCCTTGGAGAGATTCTCCAGGCGAACCTTCGTAAAGTCGTAAATGACGACCCCCGACACCGTCAGCGTGACCGCCCTTTCCTCGACTGACAGATTCGCCAGCTCGGCCAGGTCCGGCGGGCAGTCCCCCGACGCCCTCCCGTTCATGGCGACTACGGCGTTGACGATTGGCATTTCACCCCCGGCCGTCACTCCACTCTCAACCAGCTGGCGGGTTAGGCGGATTGCGGAGCTGATCACCTGAAGCTGGGAAAACTTCGTCTTGTCCGACTTGTGCTCCAGAACATTGAGCACGGACCGCCCATCGCAATGCTGCGCCAGCAGGCCCCCGTCGGCCTCGTCGACGAGGCCGTCTCCGCCCTCGACGCGGGTAGGGAGCAGCTGGAGATCAAAGTCCGGGTCGAGCTTGTCGTAGACGACCGGATCCAGAGTGAGGCGCATGACCTCCTCCTGGCACTTCGGGAAGACGAGCATCCAGCGTACGTTGGAATCGTACGGATGGGCTCTGCGGTCCGGGGAATCCGTTCCTTCCGGCTCCGGGGGCGCGCGGTCTGACTCGCTGGTACTGCTGGTCATGGGAGTGTCTCCTATGTCTGCGGACTGGCGCCTGCGTCGCCGCGCTGCGGGTCATCCCGCCACAGCGGCAAGGGGCGCATCTGCGGGCCATAGACATGACAAGCAACTTGGATGTCAAATTAGAGGGAATTTCTAGCCGGTACTATTAAAGTGATTTCATGGTCAAGCCTTGTGACGCAACGCGTTAGAGGCGACAAATTGCCGTCCCGCGGGTGGTCGTGTTTTGCGCCGGGTCGGCGCACTGTCGGCTGCGCGGCGTCCATGCGGCACCCGCGGCATGAGAACCGCACGGTTTCCGTGACCGATTCGCACGGTCTGCCCGCCCGCCGTCGGTTCGCTCGTGGCGGCCTGCAGCCAGCGCGTACCACGGCCGTCAGGCGCGCGCAAGTCCGCCGGGCGGATGAGAGGCGGTCACTCCGATTCGCCCACTGCCGGGCCGGACTCCTAACCGTCAGCCCGCAGGGCGGCGTGCTTGGGGTCGTAGGGCGACTCGGCCACCACCTCCGCCTGCCACAGCCGGTCCAGCATCTTGACCTGCACCGCCGTGCCGGGGTCCGCCTGGTCCAGCGCCACGTAGCCGATGCCGATCTGCCGACGGAAGTGCACCGACCAGCCGCCCGAAGTCAGCCTGCCGATTCGCCGGCTGCCGTCCGCGTCGTAGAGAGCCTCGCGGCCCCATGGGTCCGCGTCGTCGGGACCGTCGATCAGCACCGTGACGCAGCGCGACCGCAGGCCGGTGTCGACCATCGCCTTCTTGCCGCGGAATTCCTTGGACAGGTCGACGAAGCGGTCGAGGCCGCCCTCCAGCGGCGTGGCGTCGCGGCCCAGATCCGAGCCGAAGGCGCGGTAGGACTTCTCCTGGCGCAGCCAGTTCTGCGCCCGCGCCCCGCACAGTCTCAGCCCCACCTCCTGGCCGGCCTCCCACAGCAGGTCGAACAGGTAGTTCTGCATCTCCATGGGATGGTGCAGCTCCCAGCCGAGCTCGCCGGCGTAGGACACCCGCACCGCCCGCACCGGGCACATGCCGATCTCGATTCGCCTGGCCGACAGCCAGGGAAACGCGGCGTTGGTGAACTCCTTCCCGGCGTCCGGCGCGTGCACCACGCGGCGAAGCAGGTCCCGCGAGCGGGGCCCGGCGACGGCGAACACCCCCCATCGCGAGGTCTCGTCCTCGACGCTGATTCGCCCGAAGCGCTCCTCGCCGCGCGCCGCCTCCTTGAGCAGATAGTCGTGGTCGTACGCCTGGGCCGCGCCCGCCGTGACCAGATAGAAGTCGTCCTCCGCCAGGCGCAGTACGGTGTACTCGGTGCGCACCGTACCGGCGTCGGTCAGGCCGTAGGTCAGGCCGATTCGCCCCGGCGAGGGCAGGCGGTTGCAGGTCAGCCAGTCGAGGAAGGCCGCCGCCCCCGGCCCGTGGACGCGGTGCTTGGCGAAGGCCGTGGCGTCGAACATCCCCAGCCCGTCGCGCACCGCCTCGGCCTCGGCGCGGGCGTACTCCCACCATCCGCCGCGGCGGAAGGAGCGGGAGGCGCGGTCGTCGTACGCCTCCCCGACCGGCGCGAAGTAGTTGGGCCGCTCCCAGCCGTTGACCTGCCCGAACACCGCCCCGCGCTCCTTCATCCTGTCGTAGCAGGGCGCGGTGCGCAGCGGGCGGCATGCCTCGCGCTCCTCGTCGGGATGGTGCAGGACGTAGACGTGGGCGTACGCCTCCTCGTTCTTGGCGCGGGCGTAGGCGCGGGTCATCCAGTCGCCGTAGCGGCGCGGGTCAAGGGACCACATGTCGATCTCGGCCTCGCCCTCGGCCATCATCTGCGCCAGGTAGAGGCCGGCGCCGCCGGCGGCGGTAATGCCGAAGGAGAAGCCCTCGGCCAGCCAGAAGTTCTCCACCCCCGGCGCCGGGCCCACCAGCGGATTGCCGTCGGGGGTGTAGCAGATGGGGCCGTTGAACACCTCCTTGACGCCGCCCTCCTCGAAGCACGGCACGCGGTGGATGCCCGACATCAGCTCCTCCTCGATCCGCTCGAGGTCGGCGGGCAGCAGGTCGGCGAGAAAATTCTCCGGCACGCCCCACACGCCCCAGGCCGGCGCCGTCTGCTCGTAGGGTCCTAGAATCCATCCCTTGCGCTCCTCCCGCACGTACCAGTGCGCGTCGGCGTCGCGCAACACCGGATGCTCGGCGTTGCCGGCGTCGCGCCACTCCCGCAGGGACTCGCTTTCGCCTGTCACTACGTACTGGTGCTCGACGGGTATCGCCGGCACCAGCGCGCCGACGCCGGCGGCCGTCGCCTGGGCGTGGTTGCCGCTGGCCGCCACCACATGCTCGGCGGCGATCTCGAACGTCTCGCCGCTTTCGCGGTCCGCGCCCGTCACCTTCCACTCGCCCGAGGCGGTGCGGACGAAGCCGCTCACATGCTTCTTGCGGTGGATGCGGACTCCCCGCTGGCGGGCGGCGCGGGCCATGGCCTGGGTGACGTCGGCCGGGTTGATGTAGCCGTCGGTGGGATGGAACAACGCTCCGGCGAGGTCACCATGGCGCACCAGCGGCCAGCGCTCGCCGATGTCCCTGGCCGACAGCCACTCGTAGGGAACGCCCGCCGTCTCGGCCGTGCTGGCGTAGAGCATGTACTCGTCCATGCGCTCCCGGGTCTGCGCCATGCGCAGGTTGCCCACCCGCGAGAAGCCTGGGTCCAGCCCCGACTCCTCGCCGACCTCCTCGTAGAAACGCAGCGAGTACGCGTGGATGTGGCTGACCGCGTAGGACATGTTGAACAGCGGCAGCAGTCCCGCCGCGTGCCAGGTGGATCCCGACGTCAGCTCGTCGCGCTCCAGAAGGGTGATCTCCTCCCATCCCTGGCGCGCCAGGTGATAGGCGATCGAGCAGCCGACGGCTCCGCCGCCGACCACTACAGCCCGTGCGGTGCTTTCCATGTTGATGCCTCCTCCGTGTCCGCGCCCCTTGTCCTACCGCGGCGGCGGCGCGTCAAGCGGGGATGCTATGCTGCGCCGGCCGCAGCAGGAAGGGACGCGCCATGCGCTACTGGCTACTCAAGTCCGAACCCGGCACGTGGTCCTGGGACGATCAGGTCGCCGAGGGCGCGGCCGAATGGGACGGCGTGCGCAACTACCAGGCCCGCAACAACATGCGCGCCATGCGCCTGGGCGACCGGGCGTTCTTCTACCACTCCGTCAAGGAGAAGCGAATCGTCGGCGTGGTGGAGGTTGCCGCCGAGGCCCATCCCGACTCCACCGACGGCAGCGGCGTCTGGGAATGCGTGGACGTCCGCGCCGTGGGGCCGTTTCCCAAGCCGGTCGAGCTGGCGGCGATTCGCGCCGAGCCGCGGCTGTCGGACATGGCGCTGGTCGGCAACTCGCGGCTGTCGGTGCAGCCGGTCACGGCGGCGCAGTGGCGTATCGTCTGCCGCCTCGGCGGCTTCAGGGGATAGAAGGCGGCCTCAGGAGGTTTCCGCGCGAGGCTTAGATTCGCCGCGCAGGTTGAGCCAGTTTCCCAGGCAGATCAGCGCCGCTCCCAGACCCACCCAGACTGCCAGGGTTTCGCCGTAGAGCAGCGCGCCCGCCACCGCGATCAGCGGCAGGCGCGCGAAGTCCATGGGGGCCACCGCCGACGCCTGCGCCAGCTTGAGAGCCCGGCCAAGGCAAAAGTGGGCCGTCAGTCCGCCCGCCGACGTCACCGCCAGCCAAGGCAGCGTGGTCGAGTCCGGCATCACCCAGTCGCCGCCCATGGTCAGCAGGCCAAGGGGCATCTGCAGCAGCGACATGTAGAACAGGAACACCACCACCGGCATGCTGCCGATGACCCGCTTGGTGGTGACGAAGGCGATGGCGAAGCCGATGGCCGCCATCAGCGCCACCGCCATGCCGTAGCCGAAGCCGCCGATGTCCGGGCTGAGGATGGTCAGGATGCCGGCAAAGCCGAGAAAGATGCCGAACACCCGGCGGGGCCCGAGCCGCTCGCCCAGAAACAGCGCCGCCAGAATCGACGCCCAGATGGGCATGGTGAACTCGAAGGCGAACACCGTCGCCAGCGGAAGCAGGGTCAGCGCCGTGAACCAGCACCAGGTGGCGCCGAAGTGGGTGATGTTGCGCAGGACCACCACCTTGAATCCAAAGCGGCCGATTCGCATCCCCCTGCCGCCCATCGTCGCCAGCAGCGCGCCGGTAACCGCCAGCCCGAACAGGCTGCGCACCAGAAGGATCTGGGGCACGCCGATCTGCCCGCCCAGCTCGCGGCCCGCGATCGCCATCGCCACGAAGGACGTCAGGCTGCCCGACACCCAGCAGGCGGCCCGGAATTTGGGCGGCAGAGATTTGACGGCTGGAAATCTCATCATGCGACCCGATAAATTCTGGGCGGGCTGGCGGAAAGCCTAGTCCGCCGTCCGCCTCCGTACATGATGGCGCCATTTGCCACCGCCCGCCCGCTGGTTTAAACCCTCGCCGTGAAACGCGGCGAAGGAGCAGACGCATGGTTGAAGCAAAGCGACATCCAGGCCTCGACGGCGTGCTGGAGCGCATCCGCGCGGCCGAGCGCGAATCGGAGCGGGAGTCCGGGTCGGTACGGCTGGTGGCCGTCTCCAAGCAGCAGCCGGAGGACCGGGTGCAGGCGGCACTCGACGCCGGCCAGCGGGTGTTCGGCGAAAACCGCGTGCAGGAAGCACGGCAGCGCTGGGAAAGCCGGCGGGCCGCATGGCCGAACCTCGAGCTGCATCTCGTCGGCCCGCTTCAGGGCAACAAGGCAAGGCAGGCGGTGGAGTTGTTTGACTGTATCCAGTCGCTTGACCGCCCGAAACTCGCGGCGCGAATCGCCGACGCCATGGGCGAGACCGGCCGGATGCCGCGGCTGTTCGTGCAGGTCAACACCGGCGGCGAGCCGCAGAAATCCGGTGTGCTGCCGGAGGAGGCTGAAGCCTTCATCGACGCCTGCCGCGGCGAATACAAACTTGCGATCGACGGCCTGATGGCCATCCCGCCCGTCGACGAGGAACCCTCGCCGCACTTTGGACTGCTTGCCCAGATCGCCCGCCGCAGCGGCGTCGAATGCCTGAGCATGGGCATGAGCGGAGACTTTGAATGCGCCATCGCGTTTGGCGCGACGCATGTGCGAGTCGGCTCGGCGGTGTTCGGGCAGCGGCCAGGCGGCGCTGTTTGAAGCCGCTCCATAAGCGGCAAAATCGCCGCTGGAATTAATCCCCCCGCCGCAGGACGCGTTGGACGCATCGGGCGGCGGGGGGTGCGCGAAACGCAACCCGCTCCATCAGGAGCGAATTGCGCCGCGTTTGTTTGATACAGTTTAATTCAATTGGAGGCCGCTTCCGGACTCCAATTGAATTGCCGCCGGCACGAGCGTACCGGCGGCTGTCCAGCCGGGCTGGACTACTTCGCCTTCCAGCCGGACGCGTCGTTCACCACGAGGCCCTTGCGCTTGAGCATGGACAGCGTGGTGCTTGCGGTGGTGCGCTTGACTGGAATCTTGTAGCGGGCCCTGGCGGCCTCCACAACCTGCGGCGCGGACATTCCCGAGTCCTTCGACAGGACGGAAACCAGCGCGTCCTGCACCGTCACGCCCGACCTCTTTCTAGGCGATGCGCTCTTGGCTTTGGCCGCTGAAGGCGGCCTTCCCGGCTTCCTGCCCGGCTTGGCTGCGGCCGTTCTGCTCCCCGCTGGCCTTCCGCGCTTCTTGGCGGTCGCTGACGGCGGCCTTCCCGGCTTCCTGCCAGGTTTGCGTCCCGGCTTGCGGCCAGGCTTGGCTGCGGCCGTTTTACTCCCCGCTGGCCTTCCGCGCTTGTTGGCGGCTGCAGCGGGCCTTCCGCGCTTCTTGGCTGCCGCGGCGGGCCTGCCGCGCGGCTTTACGCCACCGAGCAGGGACCGGAGGGTAGCCTCAAAATCGCTCAACGCGCTTTCGGCTTTCGCGAGGTCCGCGTTGGCGCGGTCCGCAACTTTCTGCTTGGCTGCCACCGCCTTCGTCAGCGCGTCGCGCTGCTTACTTAGCTGGGTGGCTGGATTGGCTGTTCTTGCCATAAATTTTACTCCAAATGGTTCCGCGCGCTGACGCGACGCGATTGACGTTGGGGATATTATTTAGGACCTCTGCGCGAATGTCAATAGGTCAATTTGCGTTTTGCAAATTTCGCCCGCAGCGGCGCCCGCCTCGCATGCCGCCGGGATTCACGATAACCCGCGTTCGCCGCTCCCAGCGCCCGAGCATCCACAGCAGGTCAGGCTTGCGAAACGCGACGCACCCCGCCGTTGGACGGCCAAGCCGGTCGGCGACATGCAGGAATACCGCGCTGCCACGACCGGCTATGGCAGGACCGAAATTGTAATCGAGCGGCGCCACGAGATCGTAGAGGCCCGACGCGAGCCACATGGATTCGCATCCATGGGAATGCGGACGGCGCACTGGCTGGTTGTAGCGTTCGTCCTCCGGATCGTCCGACCATCCGTCGCTCCGGCGCAGCGGCAGCGCGTCCAGACGCGTTGCGGGCCTGCAAATGCGGTCAGGCCGATACAGCACGAACATCGCGGAATAAACGCCCGCCGGCGTGGCGCCATCGCCCTCGACCTTGTCCGCGCGAATGCCGCCTCTGCCAATTCGGCACGGCATCATGCGCCCGCGGAACCGCGCCCGTCCGCCCGCCACCACAAGATCGCATGCCCGCGGCGCGGTCATTGTTCGCTATGGCGCCGAGCCTTGGCGTCAAGATAGGCGGCGCTGTGGGGATTGCCTTCGACGTCGAGCGGAATGCATTCGGCGACTTCCACTCCTGCCCGCTCGAGCGCCCGCGCCTTCTCCGGATTGCTGGTCAGCAGCCGTATGGACGCGTGGCCAAGGCTGCGCAGGATGGCGGCGGCAATTGCGAAATCGCGATGGTCCTCGGCAAATCCCATCCGGCGATTCGCCTCATACGTGTCGTAACCGAGGTCCTGCAGCTGGTATGCCCGCATCTTGTTGGCGAGGCCAATTCCCCGTCCCTCCTGCTGCAGCACCACCAGCACGCCGGCGCCGAGCCTGGCCATTTCCGCCAGCGCCGCCGCAAGCTGCTCGCCGCAGTCGCAGCGAAGCGAGCCGAGCAGATCGCCCGTCATGCATGATGAATGCACCCGCGCCAATGGCGGCTCGCCCTGCCGAGGAGCGCCGACAACAAGCGCCAGATGCTCGTCTCCAGAATCGGGGTCGCGATACATGTAGGCCGATGAATCGGGCGCTCCCCGCACCGGCAGTTTTGCCCGCGCCGTCAGCTCCGGCGTCCCGGGCTTCATTTCCGCCGCCTCGCAGGCGGTGCAGTCCCGCATCCACTCCGGCGCCGGCAGCGCTGGCCGAACGATCACCGCGGCGGGCAGCAGGCTCGACTCTCGCACCAATTGAATCGCATACCGCGCGCCCTGCGCGTCGCTGCCGCGCAGCGATTCAAACGGCCCCTTGAGAGGCTCCGCCAGATCGCGGGACGGGTCCGCCATCGCCCGCAGCCGCCTGGCGTCAACGTCGGCGCCAATCGGCACCAGCGCGACGTCGCCGTCATACACCCGCACGCTCAGCGTCTCGGCGCGATGCCGTGAAATGGCCAGAGCCACATCGCCCTCTGCCGTCTCGCGCAGCACCTGCAGCCAGCGGTCCTCGGCAACGGACGCCGCCAGCGCCAGCAGTCCGCCACCGCCACCGGGCGCGGTAATCAGCACGGGCAAGCCGAGACGCAGGTCGGCGCGGGCGCGGGCGCGCAGGTCGACTGGGTTAAACGGCGTTACGGAACGCATGGACATTGGCTTTCCACAAAGTTGACGGCGGCACTATACAATTGACGACCGCGGTCAACGTTTCCCCAGCGGATATAGGGAATGCAGCATCGAATCGCCGTACGGATCAAGGACGACCTGCTGCGCAGGGCGCTGGTCGAGCAAATTGACGACACGGCGGACCTGGAGACGGACGGCGACGGCATGGCAAGGCCGCCGGACCTGGTGGTCTCGGACTCTCCCGTCGACGCGGGCTGCGCAAGCCTGATTCTCGGCGCGCCTCCGGCCTCGCCGCGGGACGGCGAAGAATACATCCAGCTGCCTGTGCGCCTGTCCAGCCTTCTGGCCCGCATCCGCGAACGTCTGCGCAAAAAGTCCAAGACTGCCGACTATCAAATCGGCGCCGCCCTGCTCATTCCTTCGCAGCGCACTTTGCTTGACGCGGACGGGCAGGCGTACGTACTGACAGCCAAGCAGAGCGACATGCTTGCCTGCCTGTGCGAATCGGATGGCCGCCGCGTCTCCCGTGCCAATTTGCTTATTTCCATCTGGAACTACCCGCCCGACAGAAAGACGCACACGGTCGAAACCCACGCGTCGCAGCTGCGGACGATACTTCGGCGAGCGGACGCTGGGGTGCATCTGGAATACGAGAACGGCTCCTACCGCCTGGCGCCCATCCAGGATTCCGGCGAGGACTCCTCCTAAGGGCAGCAGCGCCGAGGCGGACTACATTCCCGCGCCCTGGCCGGATGCCGCCTGCCCTTCGTCCGACAGCGGATGCTCCAGCCGGTCGACCATCTCGCGCGGACAGACCTGCCAGAACCTTGTCCTCTCGCGGTCCCAGTCCAGCAGCAGGTGGCGGGCAAGCGGCGAGTCCGTGGCCTGGGCGTGCTCGACGACGAGCATCCTGAGCCGCTCCTCCCAGTGGGCGGAGGCGAGACGCATGGCCAACGCCGTCTCATCGTTGAGGTGGTCGAGAAACGAATCGCCGCGGTCGTATACGTAGGCCATGCCACCGGTCATGCCGGCCGCAAAATTGTCTCCCACTGCGCCAAGCAGCACGGCGACGCCGCCGGTCATGTACTCGCAGCCGTTGGCGCCGCATCCCTCGACGACAGCCTCGGCACCGGAGTTGCGCACCGCGAACCGCTCTCCCGCCTGGCCGCTGGCGTACAGCCTCCCGCCCGTGGCGCCGTACAGTACGGTGTTGCCGATGATGGCGTTGTGGTGGTTGACGAGGTCGCTGCCCAGAGGCGGGCGCACCACCAGCGTGCCGCCGGACAGCCCCTTGCCGACGTAGTCGTTGGCGTCGCCCATCACCTCGATTCGCAGCCCGCGGGCGGCGAAGGCGCCGAGCGACTGCCCGGCCGACCCCTCCAGGCGAAGCGTCAGGTGTCCATCCCGCAGCGGCGTGTCGGTTTTGCGGACGATGCGGGATGACACGCGGGCGCCAATGGCCCGCTGGGTGTTGCGCACCGTGTAGGAGAGCTCCATCCGCTTGCCCTCCTGGAAAAACGGCGCGGCGTCGCGGATGATGTCGGCGTCGAGGGTGTCGGGCACCTCCGTCCGTCCGGTAAAGCGCGACCGCCGCAGCACCGCATCCTCCGGCACCTCCACCTGGGAGAGCAGCGGACTGAGATCGAGATCGTCGAGATGGTCCGCGCCCCTGCTGACCTGGGCCAGCAGATCGGTGCGGCCGACAATCTCGTCGATGGAGCGCGCGCCGATTTGGGCGAGGATTTCGCGCACCTCGCCGGCCAGCAGGGTGAACAGCGACACCACCTTGTCGGGGCTGCCGGTGAACTTCTCCCGCAGGCTTGGGTTTTGGGTGCAGACGCCCACCGGGCATGTGTTGGAGTGGCACTGGCGCACCATGATGCATCCCATCGACACCAGGGCGGCCGTGCCCACGCCGTATTCCTCGGCCCCCATCATCGCCGCCATCACCACGTCCCGCCCGGTGCGAATCGATCCGTCGGTGCGCAGCGTCACCCGCTCGCGCAGGCCGTTGAGGGTCAGCACCTGGTGGGCCTCGGTCAGGCCCATTTCCCAGGGCAGGCCGGCGTACTTGATGGAGGTCTGCGGCGAAGCGCCGGTGCCGCCGTTGTGGCCGGAGATCAGGATGACGTCGGCCTTGGCCTTGGCAACGCCGGCGGCGATGGTGCCGACGCCGGTCGACGCCACCAGCTTGACGGTGACCCGCGCCTCGGGATTGGCCTGCTTGAGGTCGTAGATCAGCTGGGCGAGATCCTCGATGGAGTAGATGTCGTGGTGCGGCGGCGGCGAGATCAGGGTGACGCCGGGCGTGGCGTGGCGCAGCCGGGCGATGGTCTCGGTGACCTTGAAGCCGGGCAGCTGGCCGCCCTCGCCGGGCTTGGCGCCCTGGGCGATCTTGATCTCCAGCTCCTCGCAGGCGTTGAGGTACTCGATGGTGACGCCGAAGCGCCCGGACGCCACCTGCTTGATCTTGGCGGCGCGGTTCTCGCCGTCGGGCGCCGGCTTCGACTGCTCCGGATCCTCGCCGCCCTCGCCCGAGTCGGAGCGGGCGCCGATTCGGTTCATGGCGATGTTGAGCGTCTCGTGGGCCTCGGGGCTCAGCGCCCCCAGCGACATGCCCGGGGTGACGAAGCGGCGGCGAATCGACGTGACCGACTCGACCTTCTCGATGGACACGGGCCCCTGCCGCGGGCGGAAGTCGAGCAGGTCGCGCAGGTTGATCGGCGGGCGGTCGTCCAGGGACCGGGAGTACTGCCGCCACAGGTCCTTGCTTTCCTTGGCGCACGCCTCCTGCATCAGGTGCATGTTGCGGGCGTCCCAGGCATGCGTTTCGCCGCGGGTGCGCGCCGTGTAGATGCCGCCGATAGGCAGCGGCACCACGTCGCCCTGAAACGCCCGATCATGGGCGCCGATGACGCCGCGCTCGATGCCGGCGAGGCCGATGCCGGAGATCCGGCTCACCACGCCGGGGAAGTACTCCGCCACCAGCGCCCGCGACAGGCCGACGGCCTCGAAGTTGCAGCCGCCGCGGTAGGAGGAAATCACCGCGATGCCCATCTTGGAGATGATCTTCAGCAGCCCCTGCTCCACCGCCTCACGGTAGCGCTCCAGGCAGTCGCGCAGCGACCGCTTGCCAAACAGCCCGCGCCGATGGCGGTCGGCGATGCTTTCCTGGGCGAGATAGGCGTTGACGGTGGTGGCGCCGCAGCCGATCAGCACCGCGAAATAGTGCGGGTCGAAGCACTCGGCGGAGCGCACCGACAGGGAGCAGAACGTCCGCAGCCCCTTCTTGACCAGCCAGCTGTGCACCGCGCTGGTGGCGAGGATCATCGGCACGGCCACGCGCTCGGCGGACTGGCCCTCGTCGCTCAGGACGATGTTGCTGACGCCGGAGCAGACCGCCTCTTCGGCGTCGCGGCGCAGAGACTCGAGGGCTCCGCGCAGCGGCTCGGCGCCTGCCGCCGGGTCGAACACGCAGTCCAGCATGCGGCTGTCCTCGCCGAAGTGCTCCTGAATCGCCCTGAACTGCCCGCTGAGCAGCACCGGACTGTCGATCAGCAGGTTTTCAGACTGCGACCTGCCCTCGTCGAGCACGTTCTTGAGATTGCCGAAGCGGGTGGCGAGACTCATCACGCGGTGCTCGCGCAGCGGATCGATGGGCGGATTGGTGACCTGCGAGAAGTTCTGCCGGAAGTAGTGGCTGAGCGGCCGGTAGCGCTCCGACAGCACCGCCAATGGCGCGTCGTCGCCCATCGACCCCACCGCCTCCTTGGCCCCCTCGACCATCGGGTGGATGATCGCCTCCAGGTCCTCAATCGAGTAGCCGGCGGCAGCCTGGCGGCGGCGCAGCTCGGCGGAGTCGTAGGCCATCTTCTCGGCGGCGGAGCGGATGCGCGGCCCCAGATCGACGATGCTGCGGGTCCACTCCTCGTACGGATGCGCCGCCGCCAGCGCGTCCTTGATCTCCTCGTCGTGCAGCAGCTTGCCGCGCTCCAAATTGACCCCCAGCATCTGGCCGGGGCCAAGGCGGCCCTTTTCGGTCACGCTGCCGGCGGGCAGCGCCACCATGCCGGTCTCGGACCCGGCCACCACCAGGCCGTCGCTGGTCACCGCGTAGCGCATCGGCCGCAGACCGTTGCGGTCCATGCCAGCGATCACCCACGCGCCGTCCGTGGCCACCAGGGCCGCCGGGCCGTCCCAGGGCTCCATGATGGCGCTGGCGTAGCGGTAGAGCTGGCGCCAGGAATCGGGCATGGCCGTGGCGCGCTTGGACGACGCCTCCGGCACGAGGACTGTCTTGGCCATCGGCGCGTCGCGGCCGGCGCGCACGAACACCTCGAACACCGCGTCCAGCGCGCCCGAATCGGAGGCGCCGTCCGGGATGATCGGCTTGATGTCTTTGGCCTGCCTGCCGAACGCCTCGTGGGCAAGCCGGATCTCGTGCGACCGCATCCAGCTGGCGTTGCCGCGCAGCGTGTTGATCTCGCCGTTGTGGGCGATGGTGCGGAACGGCTGGGCAAGCCACCACTGCGGAAACGTGTTGGTGGAGTACCGCTGGTGATAGAGGATGTAGGCGGACTGGAATCTCGAATCCTGAAGGTCCGGATAGAAGGAGGCGACCTGCTCGGCGAGCATCATGCCCTTGTACACCAGCGACCGGCACGACAGGGAGCAGACGTAGAAGCCCGACACCCGCGCCTGCACGGCCCGCCGCTCGATGCGCCGCCGGGCGATGTACAGCTCGCGCTCGTACTCCTCGTCCGAAACGTCCCGGGGATTGGCGATCATGATCTGGGCGATCTCGGGGCGGCCGGCGTTTGCCGTGGCGCCCAGCACCGACACGTCCACCGGCACATGCCGCCAGCCGTAGAGAAAGTAGCCGGCGGCGACCAGCTCCGACTCGACGATGGTGCGGCAGGTCTCCTGGGCGGCAAGGTCGGTGCGGGGCAGGAAGAGATGGCCGACGGCAAGCCTGCCCGCGTTGGGCTCGTGGCCAGTCTTGCGAATCTCGTCGTCGAAGAACGCCGGCGGTATCTGCAGCAGCACCCCCGCGCCGTCGCCGGTCTTGCCGTCGGCGGCGACCGCGCCGCGGTGCCAGACGTTGCCCAGCGCCTCGATTCCCTTTTCCACCACCTCCCGGCGCGGTGCGCCGTCGATGGCGGCGACGAAGCCCACGCCGCAGCTGTCCCGCTCGGTGTCGGGCAGGTACATGCCCTCGGCTGCCAGCCGCCGCGCGGCGGCGTATCTCGATTCGTCCATGATGATTCCCTCCGTCATGCCGCCAGCGGCACCGCCGCGACGCTCTCCGATTTGGCGTCCAGCTTGCGGTGAATCGCCGCCGCCGCCGCCCTGCCGTCGTGAATGGCCCAGACCACCAGCGACGCGCCGCGCACGATGTCGCCCGCACCGTCCCCCAGTTGGTGATCTCGGGCGAACTGTCCCCCCAAAGACGCTCGGCGTCCTCGGGGTCGAATCCAAGCGCCTTGATCACCAGTCCGGCGTCAAGGTCGAAGTCGGATCCCTCCACTTCCTCTGGCGCGCGGCGGCCTGTCAGGTCCGGCGCTCCCAGCCGCATGCGCCGTGCGCGGATGCCGCGCACCGCGCCCTCTCCATGAAACGCCTTCGGCGCCGACAGCCACTCGAAGCGGACGCCCTCTTCCTCGGCGTGCGCCACTTCCCGGCGCGAGCCCGGCATGTTGCCGCGGTCCCGGCGGTAGAGGCAGCGCACCGAGGCAGCCCCCTGCCGCACCGCGGTGCGTACGCAGTCCATCGCCGTGTCGCCGCCGCCAACCACCACGATATCGCGGCCCGCCGCGTTGAGAACGCCGCTGTCAAACGTCTCGACCGAATCGCCGAGGCCCTTGCGGTTGGAGGCGACCAGATAGTCGAGCGCCTGCACGATCCCCTCCTGGCCGGATCCCGGTCCGCCCAGATCGCGCGGCTTGTACACGCCGCAGGCCAGCAGCACGGCGTCGTGCCGCTGCCGAAGCTGGCCCAGCGAAACGTCGCTGCCGACATCGCAGCCCAGGTGGAAGGCGACGCCGCCCTCCTCGATCTGGCGAATCCGCCTCAGCACGGTCCGCTTGTCCAGCTTGAAGTTGGGGATGCCGTAGATGAGAAGGCCGCCGGCGCGGTCGTGCCGGTCGTAGACGGTGACCTGATAGCCCCGTCGACGCAGCCAGTCGGCAGCCGCCAGGCCCGCTGGTCCCGCGCCGACAACGCCCACCGATTCGGCGCGCTCCGACGGCGGCGCGATGGGGGCTACCCATCCCTCCTCCCAGGCGCGCTCGGTGATGTACCGCTCCACCGCGCCGATGGTGACGGTGCCGTGCCCGGCCTGCTCGATGACGCAGTTGCCCTCGCAAAGGCGGTCCTGCGGGCAGATGCGGCCGCAGATTTCCGGGAAGGTGTTGGTCGCCTGGCTCAGCTCGTAAGCCTCATCGAGGCGGCCCTCGGCGGTCAGCTTCAGCCAGTCGGGGATGTTGTTGTGGAGAGGACAGTGAGCCTGGCAGGCCGGCACGCCGCACTGCGAACAGCGCGAAGCCTGCTCCGCGGCCAGCCGGGCTGCATACTCGCGGTAGATCTCGTCGAAGTCGTCGCTGCGCTCCTTGGCAATGCGCTTTTCAGGCATTGTTCCGGCCAAATCGACGAAGGCTAGCATCTGGTTAGCCATGCATTTCCGTCCTATCTAGAGTGTAGACCATGCTCTTCACAGAAAGATAGCGCGGCAAAACCGCAGAGTCAACCCCTATTGCGGCAGTATTGCTGCACTATCAGCCTAGCGGCGCAGTTTGCGCCTTGCAATCGGCCATCGGCGGCAGACGAAATAGTACACTTTGCGAATCCATTAGGCTGCAAGGCTTACGAGCGGAGCGGAGCTGGGAAATGCCGTCTGCTGCCAGCCGCACACGGGAAGCGTTGCCTCAGACGAACAAGCCACGCACGCCGTCCGATGGCTGCTCACACTTCAGATGTGGCGGGCGACGTGCACTCCTGCGCTGGCACCCCAGCGAGCTCCTGGTCCTACTGGTGACTCTACCGGATGCCCCAAGCTGGTTCGACCCGCCCAAGATCCGCTTCGATGGGCGATTGGCGCTGCTGGATTGACCGTAGCCAGCCTCCCACCCGAATATCGATTCTCATGGCCGTAGATCAGCCAGCCCTGAACACTGGAAGCCCGTCGGCAGCAGGCCACGCGCAGAGCTGCCTCTCTGCGGGAAGGCGGCTGCATAGCCGAAAATACTACCTGTTCCGAGCAGAGCCGGATTGCACAGCGGCCATAGAACTTGCAACGGCATCTCCAACAGCCTTATCTCGGCTGCCTGCTTCATGGCCTTCACTATGGACAGAAATACGTCAGCGCCGTGCCTGAAATGAGAGCCTGCCCGAGACGATCAGGCTACCAGCACACAGTCAGCACGATGAGATGCGAGACCCAGGGGACTTCATCCTCCATTGCTCTGGCAGTCCCTTGACACCGTCGGAGCTCTCTGCATCATGCGTGCCAGTCTGAGAAGCCCACGTTGGCAGATGGCGATGCCGCACGAGGAGACTTGCAATTTGGAGCGTCTGCTGCGCGTCAGTAGTCACCTGCCGCTTCGCGAGACGCAGCGGCTGCCTGGCTCCATGAAGGCACGTGCTTGATGGCATATGCGTTCTACTCATGTCTCACGGCTAGCTATGTATCTGTGAACATGGCGCGAACCCCAAACTCGCCAGTCTTCTGACTGCCTGGAACAGAGGTTGAAATGGTTTTAAAACACGTTCTTCCCAAAACAAACTGGGGTGACAAGGTAGCGGTCCTGTCAAGTTTCGTCTGGCGAAACAAGCGCTTGCCGCGTGCAAACGGGGGATATCTTGACGAAAGCTACAAGATGGTCGTTTCAGACACGCTGCTTGATCCGTTGCGGCAGGTTTGCAGCGACAAGGAGCTCGCGAAGATGTTTATTCAGGCGATGGCTGGGCAGGAGTGCACTCCAAAGACGTACAGCGTACTTCGCAATTGCTCGGAGATCGATGCATATATCCCTGACGTAGTTCCCTGCGTCATTAAGCCAACGCACTCCTGCAGGAAGGTTTATTTTCATGAAAAAGCTGGCGAGGAGCTGCCGAAGAAGATGCTGAAGTCATGGCTTGCCAAGAACAAGTACCTTGGCACAAGAGAAAGAAACTATAAGTACTTGCAGTCCAAAATTATCGTTGAAGAGATGCTTGTTTCTGGTACAGGCGCGCCACTGCAGGATTTCAAGGTGCTTTGCATACATGGAGAACCAGTATTTATCCACGTCGACAATAATCGATGGAGCAGTCACACCCGATTGTATTATACGGTAGACTGGAAGCCGCTGGATATCAGCTGGGTGCAGGCAAAGGGAATTGGACAAGAATCCCGCCCTGAGCAATTGGAAGAGATGCTGGAGATGTCCAGGACTCTATCGTCACCCTTTGGCCGCGGAGTTGTGAGAGTTGACTTTTACATCGCGGACACAGGATTGAAGGTAGGCGAATTGACGTTCTTTCCAGGAGGCGGAAAGCATCCGATACAGCCAATTTCGGCGGATAATCTTTTGGGTACCATGTTAAGAGCTGAAAGAGAAGATATACCAATGCTGCGCAATACGCTATGGGAAAGGCACGGGGGATATGAAAAATGAGGACGGGTTCCACACAGCCTTGCCTGCTCCAAAATTTCAGCTGCCGTGCTCGACTGCCTGTCAGTAGAAGCTAGTAATTTCCCGATTGAAAGGGCTTTGCCAGTCTACCTTCAGCGGCCTAGCCTTAATCGGCTTCGAAACGCAGATCTCCGGGCGCAATGCTCGCGCACCAAACTGACCGCTCGGCGGGCGGCGCTCAATGCAGTATGCCTGCGCCTTTGCTTTGGGATTTCCCCGATAATGGACTTCTGCGGAGAATTCGGCAGCAGTACTACAGGAGGGTTGAGCGTGTAGGTGATCAGATTGTTGCTCCAGTACGCGTGCATTTCATGATCAATGTTCTGGGTGATTCTAGCATGGCGGTTCAAAAAGCATTCCGCCGAGCGTCTCTTAATCACGTAGGCCAAAGTTCCCTGATCGCTGTATTTTATGATGCCCAACCAGTGGCTTGGAGTTAGTTGCTTTATCGGAGTATAGCGCTGTTCCGACTTGAATCTGTGCAAAAACACAATATCGAACTCAACGTCTGTTGCCTCGATTTCTGCCAGCACATGCTTGACATCCGGATCTAGCACGATGTCATCCTCAAATACTGCGGCCATATTATCACCGGAACGAATAAGTCTATGCATTGCCTCGCGGTGGCTAAGCCAGCAGCCTATCGCTCCTGGGCGCATTGGCCGCTTTCCCTGGCGGTCGCGCACTCTACGGTCCACGATCGCGTAGTCCTCCTCCTTTAGCAGCTTCCAGTCAAAGCCGCTTAGCATCTCAAACTCCAGCCCCCTGTCGGCAAATGCCTTCGTTACCGCATGGCGCCGCCCTGCTGCCCGCTCCAGGTTGATAACATAGTGCTTCATTGCGTATGCTCCTCGGTCTGTCTTGAAACACGCCATTGAGGTGAAGCGGTCAGATAGTCGCCCTTTGGGCAAGCTGCGATTGGGCCAGACAGCGGCAGCAACCACCAAAACAGCACAGGAGAATTGCAGTGCCCCATAGAATGGGGCAGCCGCCGCCTGACCCGCCACAACCACTACCAGACTTCAGCACGCATGGCAAGTTGCCTGCCACGTCACGCTATCGCGGGACAGCTTGGCACCAGCGTGCGTTCGGCTGGGAGGTCATAGGGCAGCGGTCTGAAAGGCATCAAGCCGACACCGCATCTGGCGGAAAAGCATCAGCATCGAAGCAAGGTGGTTCAGGGGGCACCCGCCCGTCACGAGTCCCTGCAATACAGCCGGGCAAGCCTGAGTCCTTGCGATTCACTCCAGCAGAATCGTGACTCGACTCAGGCTGTGGGCTTGACCCTCTTTGGCGGCCGGGATACGCTGGCGTCTGGGAGGCGGCCTCGTTGACTCCCCGCCAGGCGGATTTCACTGCGGGCCGCAAAGCACGGAGAACGGCTATGAAAACGGTTGCTGTAATTGGAGGTTCTGGTTTCATCGGCAGGCGGCTGACAGCACATCTGGCGAAGCAAGGCTACAGAGTGCGCGTCGGTTGCCGGCACCCCAGCGCTGTCGGTTCCGTACGGGTAGCCGGCGCCGTCGGGCAGGTGGAGCCAGTCTTTTGCAACGTACTGGCTCCCGAGACGCTGTACAGTCTTCTCGACGGCTGCCAGTTCGCCGTCAACCTGGTCGGCCTGCTGTATGAGCACGGCTCCCAGAAGTTCACTGCCGTGCACCATCATGGTGCGCATTCCGTCGCGCGTATCTCTGCTAAGCTCAAGCTCGACCAGCTTGTCCATGTTTCTGCAATTGGAGCGGACGTGGACTCAATATCTCGCTACGCCAGCACCAAGGGACTTGGCGAGGAGGCCGTGCGGAGCGCGTTTCCCAATGCGGCCATCTTGCGGCCATCGATCGTGTTTGGCGAAGGCGACCAGTTCTTCACGCGCTTTGCGAAACTGTCCCAGATGCTCCCCATTCTACCGATTGTAGGAGCGGACACCAAATTTCAGCCCATCTACGTAGACGATTTGTGCCAAGCCATTTTAGCAGTACTGACGAAGACGCCAGATGGGGGGCTATACGAGCTTGGCGGCGCCAAGGTCTATTCGTTTCAGGAACTCATGGGCTTGATGCTTCGCCACCTGTCAAGAAACAGGCTGATCGTGCCAATTCCCTTTCCTGCCGCGCAGATACTGGGCAGGCTGGCACAGCTAGTTCCAGTGCCGCCTCTTACCTATGACCAGGTGCTGCTTCTCGAATCTGACGCCATTGTATCGCAAGACGCCCGGACCTTGGAAGATCTGGGCATACGGCCCACTCCGGTTGAAAGCGTCATTGAGCGGTGCGTCTCGCATATGCGCGCTGGCGGCCAGTATGCGTCCATTCGCGAGGAGCTCCAGTTGGACAACCAAGCAGCGTAGCCTGCTGCCACCAGCGGAACTGACGGTTTGACTTCGAAGCAATGCGCTCTAGCGGGCGCATGCAGACTTATGCAATGTCAAAAAAGAGTGCGGCAAGTATCGCAGTCCCGAGCAATATTCGGTATACGACAAAAATGGTTAGCGTGTATCGGCTGGTAAACCATAGCATTGCGCGAATTGTCGCAAGGGCAACCGTCAAGGACAGCAGGAAAGCGATTGCAGCCGATATCGTCAGGGCCGCATCGCCGCTGCGAATGATCTCATATGCACTCAAAGCAAAGGCGGCACCAACGGCCGGTATGGCCAGCAGAAAGGAAAAAGTCGCCGCGTCCTGGCCGCGTATCCCCAGAAATCGAGCGGCGGTAATCGTGATTCCCGCCCGGCTCACGCCTGGTATCAGCGCGAATACCTGCGCACAGCCAACAACAATGGCATCCATCGCGGTAACGCCTTTGATGGTGCGGTGGTGCGCCCCCATACGGTCTCCAACAAACAGCAGCAGCCCGAAGACGATTGTCATCCATGCTATGGATGTTGGGGATCTCAGCAACTCCGCCCAGCCAAAGTACCAAAGCGCCGCCCCCACTATCACTACAGGTATGGTTGCAAGAATCAGTACCCAGAACAGTCTCCTGTCTCCTCTTTCGCTGCCCAGGCTGTCTCTGCGAACCACCGACACGCACATTCTATACAGCAGGCTTCGAAAGTAGAGCACAACCGCCAGCAGCGTTCCTCCATGCACCGCAACGTCGATCAGCAGGCCCTGATCGCTCTTTCCCATAACGGCGGGAAGCAGCGCCAGATGCGCAGAAGAGCTAACCGGCAGAAACTCAGTTATTCCCTGCACCAGCGCCAGGATTACAAGGTGTTCCGTACTAATCATGAAACGTCACCAGAGTATTTGGATAGTCCGTCAGACCATGTCATGCCGACGCTCTGGCCGGCTGAAAGGGTTCGGGCTTCCAGTACTTCGCAATCCACGTCGTGGGCCGTACGCGTCTGTGCACCCTGCCGGTAGTGTGGCCAGCCAGAGCTTCATGGGGATTGGGCCTGCCATGAAAAACTACGATATGGGCGCCATGAGGTTCCGTAGGTTCCCGCAGCAAATTGGCCGGAAACAGCGGGATGCAATGCCGCTTAAAACTTACGATCCAGTCCGAAGGCCACCAGCAGTGCCCATCGAGGCGTTCACTGACAAACCTCTGCTCGTTCCTGTAGTTTGCAAGCGCCGCCTCCCTCGACTTGGCAAACTCGTCATAGATGTATCCCAGGCTGTTCGCCTCGAACCGGAATACGGACGTGTTTGCAATTCTTGGCTTTCCGGCATGCCGCAGGCGCTGGTAGGACTGCTCCCAGTCTTTGATGAAGCAGTTTCGTCCCTGCTGATATGTCAGCAATTCCGCAATAGGCTTCCGGATCACGATGTCGAGGTCAAGAAAAAGGCACTGCCCCTGCATATTTGCCAGCCCCGATTTGAGCACGCCAATTTTGGGCCACGCGCCGCGTACGAACGCGCGCTCGGGAAACTCCAGGTCGGGCATCTCGCAGCTTTCTATTTCTGGCAGCAGCCCCGACGGGTCGTCGGTGAAGCACAGAAAGCGAAACGGCTGGTCAAGGCTGCTCGCCACTGACGCATACAGCCTGTTCACGTAGCCGGAGGTGTAGCGGGTACCCCACTTCATCGAAAGTACGTTGAGCGTCATTCTGCTTTCCCTCCTTCAACCGGTGCGCTCCCGCAGCACCAGTACTCCAGTCCCGCCTGCTTCATTGCATGCGGATTGTACAGGTTTCGCATGTCCACAATAACCCTTCCCGCCATGGCCTTCCTGTACTCTTCAGGCGATATGCCCCTAAACTCCCGCCATTCGGTTAGAATTAGCACAGCTTCAGATCCGGCAATCGCCTCCGTGGCCGAGCTGGCAAACGCGACCCGTTCGAATTCCGGCATACCACCCGCGTTGTTCATTCCCACTGGGTCGTAGGCAACAACGTTGACTCCCATCGCCACCAGACTTGGAACGGCCACGAGGCTGGCAGCCTCCCGCATATCGTCGGTATCGGGTTTGTATGTCAGTCCGAGCACCGCAATGCGCTTATTGGCGATATCACCCCCAAACGCAGATTCTACCCTGTCTGCAATAGCCTCTCTTCGCCTTTGGTTTGAGTCGATTGCAGCGCTTACAATGGCGGCTGGCGCACCCGCATCATTCGCCATGTGCTTCAGGGCAACGGTGTCCTTTGGCAGGCAGCTGCCGCCGTATCCGGGTCCTGGATGCAGAAACAGCGGGCCTATCCGCCGGTCCATTCCCAGAATTTTCGTTACCGCCGTAATGTCGGTTCCCATCGCTTCGCACAGGTCGGCAATCTCATTGACATACGTTATTTTCATCGCCAGAAACGAATTGGTCACATATTTCGCCAGCTCGGATGTTTCGCGGTTCGCAATCACAATGGGCACCTCGCGCAGACTCAGCGTCTGATAGAGTCTGCAGAGCACGTCCTTCGCATGATCGGAATTCACGCCCAGCACCACGCGGTCCGGCTTCATGAAATCTTCGATCGCCGTCCCCTCTCGAAGAAACTCCGGATTGGAGGCGACGTCGAAGTGCTTGCCTGGCTCCATGTCCGGCCGCTCCTCTGCGATGATCTCTTCCACCATCCGCGCGGTGCTCACGGGTACCGTGGACTTCATGGCCACGACGGTTCGCTGCTTCAGCGTCAAGGCTTGCGCGATCTGCCTGGATACGGTTTTCACATCCGACAAGTCCGGCATGCCGTCCCGCCTCCCCATGGGCGTTCCAACTGCAATAAACACGACGTCCGCATTGCCGACGGAGGTTTCCATGCTCTCCTCGAATGCAAGCCGCCCGGCCTCTACATTCCGTTTCACAAGACTGGCAATGCCCGGCTCGTGAAACGGGATGCGGCCGTTTCGCAACTCCGTAAGCCGCTCTCCGTTCGCCTCAACGCAGACCACATCCGCACCGAAGTCTGAGAGGCACGAAGCGGACACAAGGCCCACGTAGCCCGCGCCAACTACCACTACTCGCATGCTTCACGCTCCATTCGCTCGCCTGATACGCGCCGAATTGTATTGAGATTCAGCCATTTGAGAGTCCATCATGGCTGCCCTCCATCATGTATGCAAACCATCCGTTCCGAGGTACAGTTCGCCGACTCCCGCCATAACGGCGGCAACCCGACGCGGCTGTGATTCAGTGGCTGGAAGCACCCGCGCCACGACGGCGGCACCCCACTTGACCTTCTGATTCGCCACCCTCTTGACGGGACAGGACGCGTACTGCCGCCTTGCCTGACGCTTAGGCAGAGTATACACAATCAAGCCCTCGGCGGCGGCGGGCAAGACTGGGGCACTCTACGCACTCTACATGGAGCCCAGCTCCCTGCATGCACTCTCGCGCACCGCCGCAGCTCGGCTGCGGTGGACGCCGTTCCGGGATATACGGAAACGGCATCGCCGCCTTGGCGGCTCCTTGACTCCGCCCAGGCGCTGCTGCACCATACGGTTTGCTCATAGGCGAGAGTCAAGGCCGGAGTGCGCTGCGCCGCGTGCGACCAGTTGCCGCGATACATCCGGCAACTTCCGCTGAAATGATCGCCATTCAGCAGATTGCGAGTGAAACAGATGCAGATTGCTGTGATCAGCCTGCCCGCGGCTACGGAGCGCCGAGCGGCCATGGCCCGGGAGTTCCAGCGCCTTGGTCTCGAATTCCGCTTTGCTGATGCCATTGACGGCTCCTCCCTAACCAGCGAGCAGCTGGCCAGGGTGGACTTCGGCACGAGGCGGAAAATGGGGCTGTACCCGCAGGCAACTGGGTCTATCGCCAATTGGCTGACGCAAATGGGCGTTTTCCGCGAGTTCGCCAACGGGGACGGAGGTACGCTCGCCGTGTTCGAGGACGACGCCAGGCTGGACGACCGTTTGCCGGCAGTGTTTGACGCGCTGGACAGGGACATGCGCGGCTTTGATATCGTGAAGCTCAACCGTCGGCAGACATACAAGAGGTTCGACCGCTGCGTCGAGCTGGTGGACGGAGTGTCGATTGGCCATGTTCGCTATTCCGACCTCGGCAACGAGGGATTCGTCATCTCCCGCGAGGCAGCGCGGCACCTAACGGCCACGTTTCCCAGAATGGTCAGGGAGATAGACCAGGTCGTTCCCCGGTTCTGGGAAAACGGCCTTCGCGTCGGGTACGTGGACCCTCCTCTCGTTCATCTGGACACCACGCTGTATTCGCAGATAGAAAACACGCGTACCCGGTCCCGCAGGCAGCATGGCGAAGAAGTGCCCGCTTACCTGCGGCTGTGGCGACGGCTGGCGACCTCGCTGCCGGCCAGCTACCGCCGGCGGCGCATCTATGGAAAGATGCTCAAAGGCGAGTGGGGACTGGCGGTTTCCGCCGATTCTCCTCGGAATACGTAGCGGTTGTGCGCCGCAGCAAAATTTGACATGCCGCGCCGCCGCGCCTAGATTGGCCTTGGCAGCCAGCCGTTGGCGCTGCGTGCCCAGGTGGCGGAATTGGTAGACGCGCTAGCTTCAGGTGCTAGTGACCGCAAGGTCGTGGAAGTTCGAGTCTTCTCCTGGGCACCACCCACCCGCAGTTCAAGACAGAGTCCCGTTCCGCATGGAAGCTCGCGTTCATGAAGGCGACCTGCCGAATTCCTTTCGCGCAGGCGACAGCATCGCCATCGACTGCGAGGCCATGGGCCTCCGCCACGGCCGGGACCGGCTTTGCCTCGTGCAGCTTTCCGTGGGAGACGGATCGGTGGATCTGGTGCGGGTGCCGCCCAAGTCTCCCGATTCCCCCAACCTCACCCGCATCCTCGCCGACGCCGGCGTCGAGAAAATCTTCCACTTCGCGCGCTTCGACATCGCCGCTCTGATGAACGCCTACGGCGTCATGGCCCAGCCCGTCTACTGCACGCGCACGGCCTCGATTTTCGCCCGCACCTTCGCCAACCGGCACTCTCTCAAGGACCTCTGCAAGGAGCTGCTGGGCATCAAGATCGACAAGGAGGAGCAGCAGTCCGACTGGGGCAGCCCCAGCCTTACCAAAGAGCAGATTCAGTATGCGGCCAACGACGTCCTGTACCTCCACCGGCTTCGCGATGTCCTCACCGAGATGCTGGAGCGTGAGGGCCGTCTCGATATCGCCCGGGGCTGTTTCGAGTTTCTCCCCTGGAGGGCCAGGATCGACCTGGCCGGCTGGCATGATGTCGATGTCTTCGCGCACAACAGCTGACCGGGCCGTGAACCAAGCTTCCCATTCGGCCGACATCGACGAGGCACGACGGGTCATCCGGGCCGAAGCCCGCGCCCTTGAGGCCCTCGCGGACAGCCTCGGCCAGGCGTTCCTTGGCGCGGTCGACGCCGTGCTCAGCGCCAAAGGACGGGTCATCGTCTCGGGCATGGGCAAGTCCGGACACGTCGGCCGCAAGATCGCCGCCACGCTGGCTTCGACCGGCACGCCCGCCCAGTTCGTCCATCCGGCTGAGGCCAGCCACGGAGACCTGGGCATGCTCACTGGCGAGGATGTCGCTCTGGTGCTGTCCAATTCCGGCGAAACCCCCGAGCTTGCCGACCTTGTCTCCTACACCCGGCGGCAATCCATACCCCTGATTGGGGTCGCTGCGGCGGCGGACAGCTCGCTGCTGAAGGTTGCCGATATCGCCCTGCTTCTGCCAGCTGCCGAAGAAGCCTGCCCGCTGGGACTCGCTCCCACGACCTCGACAACCGCCACCATGGCCCTCGGAGACGCTCTGGCGGTCGCCGTCATGCAGCGGCGGGATTTCACGCCAGCGCATTTTCGCATGCTGCATCCAGGCGGCCAGCTTGGCTCCAAGCTCCTTCAGGTGCGCGACCTGATGCACGACGCGGCGTCCCTGCCGCTGGTGTCGCCCGACGCGTCTATGGCCGACGCCCTGCTGGAAATGAGCGCCAAGGGTTTTGGCGTCGTCGGCGTGGTCGATGGAAACGGACGTCTTGCTGGGGTAATCTCGGACGGCGACCTGCGGCGCAGCATGGACGGACTGCTCGACCGAACGGCCAAAGAGGTCGCGACAGGCCAGCCGAAGGTGACGCGGCCAGAGGCGCTGGTGGAGGAGGCGGTCAAGTACATGAATGACAGCATGGTGCTGGTACTGTTCGTCGTGGAGCGGCCCGGGGACGGTCCGTCGAAGCCCGTCGGCCTGCTCCACATCCACGACTGCCTGCGGGCTGGCCTTGGCTGACCGCGCCGACAGCAAGCCCAAGGTGCGGCATCCCTTTCGACGCCAGGTCGCGGGCCTGTTCGCCGCGGCTGCCGCCGTTGTGCTCTTTCTTGTGGCCGCCAGCTATTTCGGCCTCGGCGACGACGAAACTCCCGTTTCGGATATCGAGCAGTCTGGCGACCACCTGATCGAGAACCCCCGCTACGTGGCGCAAAGCGACGACGGACGGGCGGTCGTCATCTCGGCGGACTGGGCGACGCCCGTCGAACATGACGAAAGCCGCTTCCAGCTCAGCAACGTGTCGGCCAGAACCCGTCTGCTGGGGATTGACGAAATCAGCATCACGGCTGAAAGTGGCGTTTACCACACGGAACAGAGAACCGTGGATCTGTCTGGCGGCGTGGTCCTGCAGGACAGCGCGGGACAGCGGATCAGCACCGACGGCATCACCATCGACGCCAAGTCGCTGACCCTGCGCGCGGAATCCGGAGTACGGGTAGAAATGAGCGGCTTGGACATCGAGGCGGGCGACCTGCTTCTCCTCACTGGCGAAGCTGACAGGCGCGGCGTCTTCTCGGGCGGGGTGCGCGCCCGGTACAGTCCCGCATTGGCGAGCAACTGATGGCTTCCCGCGCCAGACCGTGGTTTCTGGGCCTGGCCCTGTCTCTGGCCACCATGCAGGCGCAGGCCCAGAGCCTTGGCGCGTCCAGCCTGCAGGTAGATCCAGCCCAGCCCGTAACCATCACTTCCGACTCGCTGGAGATCATTGAGCGCGATAACCTCGCGCTGTTCAGCGGAGACGTGGCGCTTGTCCAGGGCGACCTGAAGATCAGCGCCCCGACCGTGAGGGTCGTCTACGGGGCGTCGGACGGTACCGCCGCAAGCCGCCAGATCGAAACGGTGGAGGCACCCGACGGCGCGACGATCGCCAGCGGCGGACAGACCGTCGAGGGAGGCCGTCTCGTCTATCGCCTGAGCAGCCGCATGGTGGAGATCACCGGCGGCGTGGAAATCGAACAGGACGGCAGCGCGCTGCTGGCGGAGCAGCTGGTGCTGGACATTGACGCCGGCACGGTAGTAATGCGCGGCGGCGAGGGGGGCCAGGTGCGGGCCGTGCTGGGCCAGGGAAATTGACAGTGGCCGGCGCGCCGCTTCCGGAGCCCTCTCTTGGCAAGCCGCCGCCGGCGCGGTCGTTCGTGCCGGAAATCGTGCCGCCCGCCAGCGGGGCGGCGGTGGACGTCTCCACGCATGCGCTCCGGGCGGATAACCTCCGCAAGTCGTTTCGCCGCAGGCCCGTCGTGCGCGGCGTGTCCGTAACGCTGCCGCGGGGCAAGGCGGTCGGCCTGCTTGGCCCCAACGGCGCGGGCAAAACCACCACCTTCAACCTCATCGCCGGCCTGCTGCCGCTCGACGGCGGCCGGATCATGCTCAACGATACGGACGTGTCGGCACTGCCCATGTACCGCCGGGCGCGGCTGGGACTGGGCTACCTGCCCCAGGAGTCGTCGATCTTCCGCGGCCTCTCCGCCGAGGACAACATCCGCGCCATCCTCGAAATTACCGAGCGTGACCACCACCGGCGCGCCCAGATGCTCGACGAGCTGCTGGCGGAATTCTCGCTGACGCATCTGCGGCGGGCGGATTCGACGACGCTGTCCGGCGGAGAGCGGCGGCGGCTGGAAATCGCGCGAAGCCTGGCGAGCCGGCCGGAGTTTCTGCTGCTCGACGAGCCCTTCGCCGGCGTCGACCCGAAATCAGTGAATGACATGCGGGATCTGGTCGCGCATCTGAAGGACCGCGGAATCGGCGTGCTGATCACCGACCACAACGCCCGCGACACGCTCAACATCGTCGACTGGGTCTACGTCATCACCGAGGGGGAAGTGCTCACGGAAGGCACGCCCGAGCAGGTCTCCTCCCACCCCGACGTCAAGCGGCTGTATCTGGGCGAGGGCTTCCTGCTGTAGCGCCGGCGGAGCCGCCCCTAGATGCAGCGGCCGCCGTCCACCTCTAGGGCGACTCCAGTGACGAACGCCGCGTCGTCGGAGGCCAGATAGGCCGCGGCCGCCGCCGTGTCCTCGACCCGGCCCATCCGCCCCATCGGTATCGTGGCGACGAACCGCTCCCGGTTCTCCGGAGTGTCCGGGGCTCCCATGAACTTCTCCATCATGGGCGTCTCGGCCATCACCGGGCACAGGGCGTTGACGCGGATTCCGTCGGGTGCCAGCTCCGCCGCCATGGACTTGGTCAGGGTGATTACCGCTCCCTTGCTGCCGTTGTACCAGGTGAGTCCCGGCCTCGGCCGCAGCCCGGCGGTGGAGGCAGTGTTGATGATGGCTCCGCCGCCGCCCGCCCGCATCACGGGCACCGCCTCCAGCGCGCTCAGATAGATCGACTTGACGTTGACGGCGTAGACCCGGTCGAAGGTCTCCTCGTCCACCTCCAGCATGGGCTGGTTGACGTGGGTGGTACCGGCGTTGTTGACCAGAATGTCGAGGCCGCCGCACTGCTCCGTCGCCGTCCGCACCATCGCCGCCGCGTCCGCCCGCCGGGTCACGTCGGCGGCCACCGCCAGAGCCCGCTCGCCCAGCCGCTTCGCCTGCTCCTTGGCGCCATCGCCGTTGACGTCGGCCAGCACCACCCGCGCTCCCTCCGCGTAGAAGCGGGCAGCGATCGCCGCGCCAAAACCCGACGCCGCGCCGGTCACCACGGCCACCTTGCCTTCAAGCCTCATGCCCTGTCTCCCCGCCGGCCGCCCCGCGCCGCGCTACAGAATCTCGAAGTGGGCCTCCGTCGGCGCGCCGGCCACGCCGTTGATGGGCAGGATGTCCTGCGGGCAGGCGGACATGGCCACCACGCAGTCCATCTCGGCGCGCAGCTCAACGTAGTCTCCGGGCTTGGTGGTCGGCGGGTCGAAACTCAGGCCGCCCTCCGCCGTCCAGGGGATGTTCATGAACAGGTTCAGCGGCGGCGGCGTATGGGTCGCCTTGAGGCCCAGCGCATCGAGACCGCTGGCGAGGTTGTCGGCGCAGTTGTCGTGGTAACCGTCGACGCCCAGCAGGTGGTAGCGCCACTGGTCGCAGGCGGCCATCAGCGTGTCATGCGCTCCCGCCGAGGTGTCCTCGACAAGCGACAGAATCGGCCGGCGGCGGCATGTCACCAGCGAATCGCCAACCTTCGGCGCTATGCGCAGGTTGTAGGCGCGGGTGGCGTCCATCGCCATGTACTCCGCCATGTCCTCGGCGTTGAACGCCCAGGTGTCCACCACCTGCTCGCCATGGGTGTTGACGATGCGTATCCGCCGCCCCTTGGCCAGGCGAGCGGCGCGGCCCTGCCGCGCCGGTATGGTCTGCAGTCCCTCCATCGAATCCTCCCTGCCTCTTCCCTGTTTGCCGCCGCCATGCCACTCTGCCGCATGAAGCGCGGTTTGGGAAGGATAGCGCCATGATCGACGCGGCCCTCATCCAGGACGCGGCCAAGCGCGTGGCCCGGGCCGGACTCGCCACCCCGGTGGCGCATTCGCCCAGCCTGTCCGGCACCGCCGGCGCCAGCGTACATCTCAAACTCGAGTGCCAACAGCCCACCGGCTCCTTCAAGGTGCGCGGCGCCCTCAACTTCATGGAGCGGCTGTCGCCCGAGGAGCGCGGACGGGGCGTGGTCTGCTGCTCCACCGGCAACCACGGCAGGGCCGCCGCCCACATGGCGCAGGCCGCCTCCACCGAGGCCACCATCTGCCTGTCCAGCCGGGTGCCCGCCCACAAGGTCGAGGCGCTGCGGGCCGCGCCCGCCGCCCGCGTGGTTATCGCCGGTAACACGCAGGACGAGGCCCAGGAGGAGGTTGACCGTTTGGTCGCCGCCGAGGGCCTGGTCGAGGCGCCGCCGTTCGACCACCCCGACATCATCGCTGGCCAGGGCACGGTGGCCGTCGAGTTGCTGGAGGCGCTGCCGGACCTCGACCTGATCCTGACGCCCCTCTCCGGCGGCGGTCTCGCGGCCGGCATCGCCGCCGCCGTCAAGGCCCTGCGTCCAGACATGCGCGTGGTGGGCGTCAGCATGGAACGGGGCGCGGCGATGGCCGAAAGCATCCGCGCCGGACATCTGGTGCCAGTCGAGGAGTATGCCACGCTCGCCGACGCCCTTGGCGGCGGACTGGGCGACTGCCTGTGGACCTGGCCGCTCTGCCGCGACCTGCTCGACGGGGTGGCGCTGGTCTCCGAGGCCGACATTTACCGTGCCATCCGGCATCTGTGGAAGAAGGACGGCGTGGTCGCCGAAGGAGCCGCCGCCGTGGGAGCCGCTGCGCTGCTGGCGGGAAAGGTGGAGGTCCGCGGTCCGGTTGCGGTGGTGGTGAGCGGCGGCAACATCGACCCCGACATCCACGCTCGAATCGCCGACGGGCTTCCCGTGCGGCTGGGGCCAGAAGGCGGCGAGGTCGAGATACGCGCCGATGGTCCCTGAGGGGGCGCTGCGGGTCCGTCCCTAGTCGCCGGGCCCCGGCTTGTCGGTGAAATACTTGTCGTACTTGCCCTCCTCGCCGTCGTGCTTGGGGGCGTCGGGCATCGGATCCTTCTTCATGGTGATGTTGGGCCAGGCTTCGGCAAACTTGGTGTTGATCTCCAGCCACTGCTCCAAACCTGGCTCGGTGTCCGGGCGAATCGCGTCCACCGGGCATTCGGGCTCGCACACTCCGCAGTCGATGCACTCGTCGGGGTGGATGACCAGCATGTTCTCGCCCTCGTAGAAACAGTCTACGGGGCATACTTCTACGCAGTCGGTATGCTTGCACAAGATGCAGTTGTCGGTGACGATGTAGGTCATGCGGTACCCGGCCGCCCGGTGATTCGGGCTGCTTGATGCTTGCTGCCTGCGGCCCCGCGGGGCCTGCCCCCTCCATTTAGAGTCCGGCGCCTGATGATGCAAGCTAGCCCGTCTTCGCAGGACCCCCCGGCACCGCCGCTGCTGCGGGCGCTGGCCGGTCGCCGCGTCGATCCGCCGCCGCTTTGGCTGATGCGCCAGGCCGGACGCTACCTGCCGGAGTACCGCCGCCTGCGGGCCCGGGCCGGCAGCTTTCTCGACCTATGCTTTTCCCCGGACCTGGCCGCCGAAGTCACCCTGCAGCCGGTGCGCCGCTTTGGCATGGACGCCGCCATCGTTTTCGCCGACATCCTCCTCGTGCCCCTCGCCCTGGGGCAGCGGCTGGAGTTCGTCGAGGGCGAGGGACCGCGCCTCGACGCGCCGGACGACCCCGCCGACCTCTGCCGCCTCCCGTCGCCGGCCTTCGACGAAACCCTCGCCCCGGTGGCCCAGACGCTGGCGCGGGCGCGCGCCGCGCTTGATTCGGACAGCGCGCTGGTGGGTTTCGCCGGGGCGCCGTGGACGGTGGCGACGTACATGGTCGCCGGGCGCGGCGACCGGGAGCCGGCCCTGGCCTGGCTGGCCAGGGATCCCGCCGGCTACGGGGCGCTTTCCGACATCCTTGTCGATTCCACCGTCCGCTACCTCTCCAGCCAGGTCGATGCGGGCGCCCAGGCGCTGCAGCTGTTTGACAGCTGGGCGGGGGCGCTGCCGCCAGAAACCGTCCGCGCCGCCTGCATCGAGCCCGCCGCCGCCATCGTCGCCGGGATACGCCGGCGCCACCCGGACGTCCCCGTCATCGGCTTTCCCCGCGGCCTGGCCGCCGAGGACTGCGCGGCCTACGCCCGCGAGACGGGCGTCGACGCCATCGCCCTCGACCAGTACCAGGACGCCGCGGCCATGCACGCTCTGCTGCCCGCCGGTCTCCCCGTCCAAGGCAACCTTGACCCGGCGCTGCTGGAGGGCGAGGGGGAGGGACTCGAGAAGAGCGCGGCGCGAATCGTCGAAGCCTTCCACGCCCGCCCGCATGTCTTCAACCTGGGCCACGGCATCCGTCCGGCCGCCCGGCCCGAAAACGTCCAGCGGCTGGTCGCCGCCGTACGCGCCGGCAGGGAGTCCACGCCATGACCCCGTTCCTGCTTGAAGCCTATCCCTGGGTGAAAAGCCTGCACATCGTCGCCGTCATCTCATGGATGGCGGGACTGCTCTATCTGCCGCGGCTGTTCGTCTACCACGTCGGCGCCGAACCGGCCGTGGCGCGGACGCTGGAGGTCATGGAGCAACGTCTTCTGCGGGCCATCATGGCCCCGGCGATGCTGGCGGTCTGGGCGCTGGGCATCCTGCTGGCCTTCACGCCGGGCGCCGTCGACTGGAGCGCGGGCTGGTTTCACGCCAAGCTGCTGCTGGTGATGCTGCTCACCGTCTTCCACATGCTGTGCGCGCGCTGGCGGAAGGACCTTCTAGCGCCGGACCATCGCCGGACGCAGCGCTTCTACCGAATCGCCAACGAAGTCCCCACCGTACTGATGGTCGCCATCGTCCTGCTGGTGGTGGCGAAGCCGTTCTAGCCTCAGGCATTCATCGACTTGAAAAACTCGTCGTTGTTCTTGGTCTTCTTGATCTTGGGAATCAGGAACTCGATGGCGTCCACGGTGGTCATCGGATTGAGGATGCGCCGCAGGACGAACATCTTGGTGAGATTGTCCTTGTCCACCAGCAGCTCCTCCTTGCGGGTGCCCGAGCGGAGTATGTCGATGGCGGGGAAGACCCGCTTGTCGGCCACCTTGCGGTCCAGAATGATCTCCGAGTTGCCGGTTCCCTTGAACTCCTCGAAGATCACCTCGTCCATCCGCGAGCCGGTGTCGATCAGCGCGGTGGCGATGATGGTCAGCGAACCGCCTTCCTCGATGTTGCGCGCCGGCCCGAAAAACCGCGTCGGCCGCTGCAGGGCGTTGGCGTCGACGCCGCCCGTCAGCACCTTGCCGGAGCTTGGCACCACCGTGTTGTAGGCCCGGCCCAGCCTGGTGATCGAGTCGAGCAGGATCACCACGTCGCGGCCGTGCTCGGTGAGCCGCTTGGCCTTTTCGATCACCACCTCGGCAATCTGCACGTGGCGCGCCGCCGGCTCGTCGAACGTCGAGCTGATCACCTCGCCCTGCACGGAGCGTTGCATGTCGGTGACTTCCTCGGGCCGCTCGTCGATCAGCAGCACGATCAGCGCGCATTCGGGGTGGTTAGCTGTGATGGAGTGGGCGATGTTCTGCAGCAGCACCGTCTTGCCGGTGCGGGGCGGGGCCACGATCAGCCCTCTCTGCCCCTTTCCAAGTGGAGCCACCAGATCGATGACGCGGGCGCTCAGGTCCGTGCTGCCCGGGTCCTCGAACTCCATGCGCAGCTGGGCGTCGGGATACAGCGGCGTGAGATTGTCAAAGTGCACCCGCTGCCGCAGGCTCTCCGGGTCGTCGTCGTTGACCGTGTTGGCCTTGAGCAGCGCGAAGTAGCGCTCGCCCTCCTTGGGCGCCCGTATCTGGCCGTCGACGGCGTCGCCCGTACGCAGCCCGAAGCGGCGGATGTGGGATGGGCTGACGTAGATGTCGTCCGGGCCGGCGAGGTAGTTGGACTCCTTCGAGCGCAGGAACCCGAAGCCGTCCTGAAGCACGTCCAGCGTGCCGCCGCCGCTGATCTCGACGCCCCGCTCGGCGAGGGTCTTGAGAATGGCGAACATCATGTCCTGCTTGCGCATAAGGCCGGCGTTCTCGACCTCGAGATCCTCGGCCGCGTGCAGCAGTTCGGCGGCAGATTTCCGCTTGAGTTCCTCCAAGCGGATTTCCTTGGCCTCTAGCAATGAATCCATTGGTGATTCCCAGTACGGAGGTCCAGAGCGGACAGCCGAGAATGGAAAGGAAGGGTGGAACGAGTCCGTGGGCGGCGCGCGCGGCGCCGCCTTGACGATGTCAATATATGCCAGACGCGTCCATTTGTAAAGCCGTCAGCCTTCGATGGCGTCAAGGCGCCAGGACAAGAGAGCCCTTCGTGGTGCGGGATTCGAGAAGCTCGTGCGCTGCCCGGGCCTCGGCAAGGGGCATCGGCTCCTGGCGGCGGATGCGAATCGTCCCGCCCTGCACCAGCCCCAGGAACTCGCCGGATGCCGCCAGCAGCCGCTCCCTCGTGGGAATGAACGCCGCAAGGGTCGGGCGGGTAACCATCAGCGACCCCTTCTGGGCCAGCACCCCCAGGCTGAACGGCGGCACGGCGCCCGACGCGTTGCCGAAGCTGACCATCAGCCCCCTCGGCGCAAGGCAGCCGAGCGAGCGCTCGAAGGTCGAGGCGCCGACCGAGTCAAACACCACCGGCACGCCCTTGCCGTCGGTAATCTCGCGCACCCGCGCCACCAGGTCCTCCTGGTCGTAGAGCACCGTGTGGGTGCAGCCATGCTGGCGGGCGATTTCGGCCTTCTCCTCCGAGCCGACCGTGCCGATGACCGTGGCGCCCAGCTCCCGCAGCCACTGCATGGCGATCAGGCCGACGCCGCCGGCCGCGGCGTGAAACACCACGGTCTCGTCCGCCGCCACCGGATGGATCTGCCGAATCAGGTACTGCACCGTCAGCCCCTTCAGCAGGCACGCCGCCGCGTCGGCCTCGGAGACGTCGTCCGGCAGGGGCACCAGCGAATCGGCCTTGACCGCATGCGCGTCGGCGTAGGCGCCAATCGGGCCCGAGCAGTAGGCGACGCGGTCGCCCTCCTTCACCGCCTCGACGCCCTCGCCCACCGCCTCCACCCGGCCGGCAGCCTCCAGTCCCAGGCCGCTGGGAAGCTCCACCGGATACAGTCCCGTGCGGTGATAGGTGTCGATAAAGTTGACGCCGATGGCGGCGTGGCGCACCACCGCCTGGCCGGGGCCCGGCGCGGGGTCGTCCTTCTCGGCCAGGCGGATCACCTCCGGGCCTCCAAAGCTGTCAAACTGAACGGTGCGGCAGGTGCCCATGGCGGTCGCCTCCTTGTGGTCGTGGCGGGTACGTCCCGGCAATGGTATCGACTTGCCGGGACGGGAGAACGGGAATGGCCAGACGCGCAGGCGAACGACCGGAAACCATTTTCGCCCGGGCGTCGGGCCAGGGCAAATCGGGCGTCGCGGTTTACCGCGTGTCGGGCCCCGACGCGCTGGAGGGACTGCGCCTGCTGACGGCGTCGGACCTGCCTCCGCCGCGGCGCATCGCCCGCCGCGACCTGAAGGACCCCGCCAGCGGAGACATCATCGACCAGGCGATGGTGGCGGTGTTTCCGGCGCCGAACAGTTTCACGGGCGAGGACGTAGTCGAGCTGCACGCGCACGGAAGCCTCGGCGTCGAGCGGCGCCTTGTCACGACTCTGTCGAGCCTGCCCGGCCACCGCCTTGCCGAAGCCGGAGAATTCACCCGCCGGGCGTTTGAGAAGGGCCGCCTTGACCTCAACCAGGTGGAGGGGCTGGCGGACCTGATCGACGCCGAATCCGACGCCCAGCGCCGCCTGGCCCTGCGCAGCCTCGCCGGCGAGGCGACCGACGCCGCCGTCGCCTGGCGCGAGGAGATGCTGACCGCCCTTGCCCTGGTGGAGGCGGCGGTGGATTTTGCCGACGAAGGCGAGGACACGGCAGGCTACAGGGCAGGGACCGTTGGACCGCTGGGCGGCGTGGCGGAGGCAATTCGGCGTGAAATCGCCGGCAGCGGCGCAACCGAACGGCTGCGCGGCGGTCTCGAGGTGGCCGTAGTCGGCCCGACAAACTCCGGCAAGTCACTGCTGGTCAACCAGCTGGCCGGACGGGACATGGCCCTGTCCACTCCGGTGCCAGGCACGACTCGCGACATCATCGAAGCCCACCTCGAAATTGGCGGACTCCCCGTCACCGTGCTGGACACCGCCGGCCTGCGCGACACCAACGACCCGGTGGAGAAGGCCGGTCTGGAGAAGGCGCACTGGCGGGCGCGGCATGCCGACCTCCGGGTGCACGTGACCGCGCCCGACGTCGAGACTGGCGACGCCATGCCATGGAGCGAAGGCGACATCGCCGTACACAACAAGAGCGACCTTGGCAGCTACCGCCCAAAGGATGGAGCCATCGCGGTATCGGCGAAAACCGGCGACGGACTGGACGCGCTGGTGGCCGCCATCGGCGAGCGTCTGGCCTGGGTGGGCGAAACGGCGTCGCCGATAGTGGCCAGCGAGCGCCGTCGGACCGCACTTGGCGTCTGCGCCGAAGAGCTGAGCAGCGTCCTTGCCCTCCTGAACGAAGACGGCGCGGCCGAGATTGTCGCCGAGCATCTGCGCCGGGCGCTGCGCGAGCTGGAGCGGTACGCCGGGCGCGTCGACGCGGAGGATGTGCTGGATGTGATCTTTTCGCGGTTTTGCCTGGGCAAGTAGATTGGACATTGAGGTCTCCCGCAGCGTGGACCGGACGGCGTAGCCCGCAATCCGGTATGGTGCCGCGGCTCGTGCCGGAGATGCTGGCAAGCGTCGCGTCTCGAACGGTGGAGGAAAAAGTGATTGATCGGGCGACCCTTGCACGTGTAGACCGGACCACCACAAGCGGTCGAACCCGGCCTGTAGTGGCTCAGTGCTCTTCGGTAGACGGTGATGTCGAAATCGTCCTGAAACCCTCGAAGGGCTGCGAACTTGGCGAGGCAAGCCTTGCACGCGAAGCAGTCGCCGCGCTTCTGGCCAGCGACTTGGGACAGCCGGCACCTCAGCCATGGCTGGTGGATATGCCGGAAGAAGCCATTGCCGCCGTACAGGATCCTCAGATTGCCGATCGACTTCGATGCAGCAGCAAGGTGGCATTTGGCAGCACCTTCCAAACGGGATTCGGAATCTGGCAACCTGACCAGCAGATCACCGAGTCGATGATGCCGCTGGCCGCCGAAATCCTGCTGTTTGATGCGATCATTCAGAATCCAGATCGGCGCGTGGGCAACCCAAACTGCTTGCTCATGAACGATGAACTGAGAATTATTGATCACGAGATGGCATTTTCGCACCATCAGGTGATATTATGGAAGCCCCCATGGATACCAGAAGGACTGAAACACATCGGAAACCCCGGCTTTCACGTCTTTGTTGGCCATCTCAAGGGGGTTCGCATCGACTTCAGCCAAGCCAAAGACCGATGGGAGAGCTTGACAGACTCCCGCCTTCAGGAGTATAAGGAAGCTGTCCCGGACGAATGGTCGGCGGCTGGCAGCGATGTTGACGCCGCTGTTGCCTTAATCGCCGAGGCAAGAGACAACATTGACTCCTGTATCGGAGAGCTGCGGGGGATACTGAAATGAGCAACCAAGAACCCTACTCCTACGTAGTGCTTCGCTACGTCCACGATGTTCTGCGGGGGGAGTTCATGAACGCAGGCATCGTCATGTTTGCTCCCGCCAGCAGAAGAGTCCTGGCGAAATTCAACCCCGTAGCCAAGAGATTCAAGCAGGTATTTCCTGACCTCAAGATTCGCGCTTACACGAGCGCCATTGACAATATGACTCGGGGCATGCAGCGAGTCGCGCAAGAGATCAGGGAGAACGAAGGAGGCCAAGATTGCAAGACAGCCCTGGATTGCGCAGTACGCGTGCTGCCAATGGATGACAGCGCGCTGCAGTGGTCACATGTTGGGTATGGCATTACCCCGAATGTGGAGCAGACCCTCGACCAACTCTACGGCCGTTTTGTCGCCCAGTGCGACAAGCAGGAGAAGAAACGGCAAATCAGCGACACCAGCGTCTGGCAGGGCGTCGCGGGCGAAATCAGGAAGCAAAAGGTGAAGATTGACCTGAAACCGGTTTGCATTAAGGGACATGCAGACGAAGTAGAGTTTCGCCGCGCTTGGAAAAATGGCAGCTGGCAGGCGTACGAGCCCCTGTCCTTCGACCTGTCCGCCGATGGCATCAAGGACAAGGCACGGAAGGTGCTTGGCCAGCTGACGGCCGTAAAGGATGGAGCGAAGGAAGACGTGCACGTGCACTTCATCGTGGGGAAACCTCAGACGAAGTCCTTGATCGGCGTGTACGAGAATGCCTTGGATATCCTCGATCATGTACCGTTTGAGCACGACATATACGAGGAAAGCCAGTTGGACAAAGTCGTTCAAACCATGAAGGTAGCGGACTGACCCCGGCTGCATGCCGGGACAGCTCATCGCTAGAAACTGGTTCTAACCCACTTGGAACCAGGGCGGCTGGAGAATCGCAGCGTCTCTGGGAGGCACAGCAGTGTACTGGGACAGTTTTGGCGTGGATATATGCTTTTCCTGGGACCGGGAGCACTGGCAGCGCTTGACAGGCACCCGCGTACTAGAGTATACGAAGGCAGTACCGCCTGAATGGGTCGATGCTGGCGGCAGCGTGGATGCGGCAATCAGCATGATTCGCGGGGCCGACCTGGGTCGACACCTGTATCGAGGAGCTGCGGAGGATACTGACATGGGCAACCAGGAACAGTACAGCTTTGTGACGCTTCGCTATGTCCACAATATTGTGCTTGAAGAGTTCATGAACGTCGGAGTGGTCATGTATGTGCCAGGCACCGGCAGAATGCTTTCGAAGGCCAACCCTGACCCTGAGAGAATCAAAGGAGCGTTTCCTGACCTTAAGGGCAAGTCCTTCAGAAACAGGATAACTTCAATCACGCAGGGCATGAAGAGCATCGAGCAGGAAATTAATGCTGTCGGCAAAGGACACGACTGCAATACCGCCCTAGACTGCGCGCAGCTTGTAATTCCCGCGGATGACAGTGCGCTCCAATGGTCTCATATAGGATATGGCTGGACGCCAAATGTTGACAAAACCTTTGCTTCCATTTACAACCATCTGGTAACCCGATATGACCGCCTTGGGCAATTCCATATCAGCGACATTGACATCTGGCGGAAGGTCACAAGTGCTATCAAACGGCGCGAAATTAAAGTCAAGTTCCAGTCGATTCAAATTACCGGGCGAACGGACAAGGTTAAATTTCTCCATGCCCTGAATAGCAACTGCTGGCATATATACGAACCCCTCTCCTTCGACCTGCCCGCCGAATGTATCAAGGACAAAGCGCGGAGAGTGCTTGGCCAGCTGACGGCCGTAAAGGAAGGAGCAACAGAAGACGTACACGTACATTTCATCGTGGGACGGCCTCAGAAGAAGTCCTTGATGGGCGTGTACACGGAAGCCTTGAGTATCCTCGACCTTGTGCCGTTCAAACACGACATCTACGAGGATAGCAACGCGGACAAAGTCGTTCAGACCATGAAGACTATCGACTGGCTACCGCGGCCGCCGCCCACAGGCGACTGAAACAGCGACTGTTTCTATTCCAGCACCCCCGCCAGCCGATCCCGGCGCGCCCTGACCGCCGCCATCGTCGCTTCTATGGCAGCCATGGCGAACAGCAGCGCCAGCAGCGCCGCCGTACCTATTTCGACGATCATCCAGCCAGCGACCAGGGGAAACCCGAAGATTCCAATGAAGTACGTGAGGGCGAACAGCTGCAGGGTCTGCGGCACCAGGGATGTATCCGCGTCACGGGCCGCCATGGCCGCCAGAATCGGATAGGACGCTCCATAGCCGATGCCAAAGCCAACCGCGACGATCCAGTAGAGCGGAACGCTGCTGCCGGAGTAGACGAATAGCAGAATGCCGCCCGCCATGAGGTACTGAAGCACCGCAATCGTCAGGTAGGGATTCTTGCCTCCCTTGAACTTGGCTAGCAGCACGCGGAAGATCACCACGGTTACCGTGTAGATGAGGAAATACTCAGCGTAGGCCAGGCCGCGCTCGTCGGCGAACACCGTCTGGAAGCTGTTCATGCTGGCGAAAATGCTCGCTCCGATGCAGACCATGATGACGGACAGCAGGGCCCGCGAGCGAAGCACTTCGCCGATATTGGCCAGCGTGAGCCGGGATTTTGCTTCGGGACCCGGGTTCAGGGCGTGCTCTCGCACCGGACGAATAAGCGAGAAGAAGATCAGGGCGGCGGCCACGCAGATCACGGCCATCACGAAAAACGACTGGGCCACCGTGCCGCCGGCGTCCTCGATCATCGACGCCATCACCGGCGACAGGCCGAAGCCGGCCATAAGAAACACCGAGTTGAGGGCGAAGTAGCGTACCGTCTCGTCGGGCTTGACCAGCCTGGTAAGCACGACCGGGGCAAGCGCGTAGGTGAGTCCCCATCCGCCTCCGATCAGAATGCTGGCGGCCACCAGCAGGGTGCCCACGGACGTCGACAGGCCGTAGAGCACCATAGCCGCGGCGATCGACAGGCAGGCAAGGCCAAGTGTCGCCACACGTCCGAACCTGTCGGTCAGATGCCCCGAATAGTACACCGTAATCAGTGTAGATATGGCCGTGATCAGCAGCATGGCGCCAACGACCTTCTCGTTGGCGCCGAAGGTGTCGAACAGGCGGGGCAGCAGGAATGTCAGTCCGTACGCGCCTCCCTGCAGGAAAACCGCTATCAGAAACAGGGCAAAGGTTGCTGGCCGCGACACTATTTGCCCTCCTCGTCCAGACGGAAGTCGCGCACGTGCTTGGGCACAGGGACTCCTTCGAAGTTGCGCGGGTCCGCGACAGGCTTGCCAACCGTCATGCGCACGGGAATGACTCCCGCCCAGATCGGCAGCTGGTAGTCCTCCTCGTCGTCCACGGGCGGACCGGTGCGAATTTTTGCCGAGGCTTCGTCAATCGACATTCCCATGACCGTCGTGGCCTTGAGCTCCTTCTTGGTAACGGCCCGCAGAACGTCCCACCGGCCTGGAAACAGCCCCTCGACCATCTCCCGCATGCGGGCCTCCCTGTCCTCCAGGTCCTCGACCTTGTGCGCCGTGCCCAGCAGCATCGCCGAGCGGTAATTGGTCGAGTGGTGGAATCCTGACCGCGCCATGACGAACCCGTCCAGGGCATAAACCGTCAGGCACACCTTGGCCGAGTCGACAGTGCGCAGCATTCTGCTTGCCGACGACCCATGCCAGTAGACGTGGTCTCCCTCGCGCCACTGCAGGGTGGGCGTCACGTACGGCTGGCCGTCGAAGACGTAGCCTACGCTGCACACTGGCATTGCGTCGAGGATGCGATCAAGGCTTTCGCGGTCATACTTGCCGCGTTTGTGAAGCCGCCTCAGGCGGACCCGGTCCGACCGCGGCTTCGGAGCGCCTGTGGAAGCGCGCGCCATTGCCGTAACTCCATAGTTCGCGGACACTCTGCTCCGCATAGAGGCACCGACGTCGTTGAGCGTCTGCGCCGACGGCATCATAGCAAAATTCCTCCGTCGTTTGAACCTCCTGTCAAGTGCCACGTCTGTCGTCCGAGCAGGTCGCCGTGGCAACTGTCCATCTTGGCGAATCGCCCCAACAGAACGTGCACCATCCGGTCGCCCAGCGCCCTTTGCGAGCCGCGAATTGCCCGGTTCGCCGCGCCCCGCGCGCAGCAAAGCCGCCTTGACGGACGGTCCTCGATTCCTCGTGGCAGAGTGTCCGCCGCCGCCTGTCGCCATGAGCCAGTACAAGACCCGCGCGGCGGGCTTGTCCCAGCGTCACCCCGCAATTGTTTCATATGAAACATTCGCCCATGACCGGCCTTCCGGCGGATGCTTCCGGCAATGTTTCATATGAAACAATTGCGACACGCCAGCGGCGGCAAAGCTGGACTGCGGATTGCAATGTTTCATATGAAACATCTTTTTCGCCTGGGCGACGCGGCCCCCTCTCCGCTTCATGCCGGCCGCCGAGCCTGGCAGCGGCCGGGCATGGCGGAATCAGCGCGGGCACCTGCATGCTCCCTCCGTCAATGTTTCATATGAAACAATTGCGGCACGCCAGCAGCGCCAATGCGGGATTGCGGATGGCGATGTTTCATATGAAACACTGCCCATTGTCCCCCGGCAGTCTCCGCTGGCCATTGACCATCCCTTCCGAAATGGCCATATTCCCTTCCGCCGACAGGAGACGCCGCAATGGCCCGCAGAAACCGCCAAATCGCTGATTTCGACGTACTCGTAGTGGGCGGCGGCCACGCGGGATGCGAGGCGGCGCTCGCCGCGGCGAGAGCTGGCGCCAGCACGGTTCTAGCTACGCACCGTCGCGACCGGATCGGCGAAATGTCCTGCAATCCCGCCATGGGCGGCGTTGGCAAGGGCAACCTGATTCGCGAAATCGACGCTCTCGACGGCGCCATGGGACGCGTCGCGGACCGGGCTGGCATCCAGTTCCGCCTGCTCAACCGCACCCGCGGGCCAGCGGTTCAGGGACCGCGGGCGCAGTGCGACCGTGCCCTTTACCGCCTGCGTATGCAAAGAACCGTAGCTGCTCAGGCAAACCTCGACGTCGTCGAAGGAGAAGTCGCCGACTTCCTGATCGAAAGCGGCCGCGCCGCCGGAGTCGCGCTGGCCGACGGCAGCTGCATCCGCGCCCGCGCGGTCATTCTGACCACCGGCACCTTTCTGCGTGGCCAAATCCACATTGGCCGTAAGGTTTCCGAGGGAGGGCGCATTGGCGACCCCGCCGCGCGCCGCCTTGCCGAGCGCATGGAATCGCTTGGATTCGCCTTTGGCCGCCTCAAGACCGGCACTCCGCCGCGCCTCGACGGCAACACCATCGACTGGGACGCGCTGCAGCCCCAGCCAGGCGACGACGTCCCCGAAATGCTGTCGTTCCTCTCCACCGGCCCAGAAGCTAGGCAGGTTTGCTGCGCCATTACGCAGACCGACTCCGCCACCCACGAAATCGTCCGCCGACATCTGCCCGAGTCCGCCATGTACGGCGGAAGAATCCACGGTCCTGGCCCCAGATACTGTCCTTCTATCGAGGACAAGATCGTACGCTTTCCCGACCGCGACACCCACCAGATCTTTCTCGAGCCCGAAGGGCTGGACGATTCGACTGTGTACCCCAATGGAATCTCAACGTCTTTGGGTGAAGAGGCCCAGCGCGACATGGTGCGGTCCATCCGCGGCCTGGAGCGCGCCACGATTTTCCGTCCTGGTTACGCCATCGAGTACGACTTCGTCGACCCCCGCAGCCTTGACGCGACTCTTGCCTGCCAGGCAGTTCCCGGCCTGTATCTCGCAGGCCAGATCAACGGCACGACGGGCTACGAGGAAGCTGCAGCCCAGGGCCTAGTCGCGGGACTCAACGCCGCCCTGCAATGCCGCGGCGACGCTCCCTTTACCGTGGACCGCGCCACTGGCTATATCGGCGTCCTTGTGGACGATCTGATCACCAAGGGCGTCAGCGAGCCGTACCGGATGTTCACCTCGCGGGCGGAGTACCGCCTCTCGCTGCGAGCCGACAACGCCGACCTGCGCCTTACCGAGCGCGGCCTGGCCATCGGCTGCGTTGGAGAAACGCGCCGCAGGATGTTCGAAGAAAAGATGGAAGCGCTGGCCCGGGCCCGCGACCTCACCTCCGGCCTCTGCCTGCCCGGCGGCAGCGCGGCCCGTCTTGGACTCTCTCCAAGACGCGATGGCCAACCGAGGACTTTTAGCGAACTCCTCGGCATGCCGGGCGTTGCGCGCCGCGATCTTGAGGTGCTCTGGCCCGATCTTGCCTCCATACCCGGCCCGATCTGGTCCATCGTCAAGAACGACTGCCTGTACGCCGGCGTCATGCCGCGCCAGCAGGCGGACATCGAGGCGTACCGCCGCCAGAGGAGCACGCCAATTCACGAAAGCATCCGCTACGAGGGACTGTCCGGCCTGTCCTCGGAGCTGCGCGAAAAGCTTGATAGAGCGCGCCCCGCAAACATAGCCCAAGCCGAGCGCATCGAGGGCATGACGCCATCGGCGCTGCTGCGCGTACTGGTGGAATGCCGTCGACTCGATGCGGCCGGCTCCAGCCTTTCGACGCCGGTAGCGCCGGAGAGCCGTCGGGCAGCGGCACCGGTTTCGGAGCGTCGGGCACCGTGAATCTGATCGCCGTCGCCAACCAGAAGGGCGGGGTTGGCAAGACCACCACTACCGTCAACCTGGCGGCCGCCTTCGCCGAGATGGGCATGCGCGTGCTTGTCATCGACCTCGACCCCCAAGGCAACGCAAGCACGGCGCTGGGAATCGGCGAGGCCGACCGGGAGCGCACCAGCTACGATCTGCTTCAGGGAGACATGTCCGCCAGCCAAGCAGCCGTACCGTCAGCGGTGTTCGGACTGGACGTCGTACCCGCCACCGTCGACCTGGCGGGTGTGGAGCTGGAGATCGCTTCGGCGGAGCGCCGCTCCTACCGTCTCCGTGACTCTCTCGACGGGCAGACACACAGCCGCTACGGAATCGCGCTGGTGGACTGTCCGCCCAGTCTCAACCTGCTCGTCATCAACGCCTTGGCCGCGGCCACGCATGTGCTGGTTCCATTGCAGTGCGAATTCTACGCGCTTCAGGGCGTAACCCGCTTGCTGAAAACTCTGGAAATGGCTCGTTTTACGTTTAATTCTAAACTGAAATTGGCCGGTATCGTTCTGACTATGGCGGATAGCCGCACGAAACTGTCCGATCAGGTGGAGCAGGATGCACGCGAAAATCTGGGCAGAGATCTGCTGCATACGGTCATTCCGCGCAATGTGCGCCTGTCCGAAGCGCCTTCGCATGGCCTTCCCGTCATCCAGTACGACAGAAATTGCCCGGGCAGCAGGGCGTATCTGGACCTGGCGCGCGAACTGAGCGTCAAGACGGACCTGTCCACGCGGCCCCCGAAGGCAAATTAGGAGAAACGGCCATGTCAACGGCCAAGAAGAAGCGGCCTCTCGGCAAGGGCCTTGCTACCCTGTTCAAAGAGTCCGGGACGTCGGCTGGCGTGCCGCCGGGTGCTGAAGAGGCGTCTGGTCCAGAGTATTCTGGCGACGGGACGCCGCGGGACCTGCCCGTCAGCGCGATGCTGCCCAATCCCAGTCAGCCACGCAGCCGATTCGACGACGCGGCGCTCAAGGACCTCGCCGCCTCCATAGCCGACAGCGGAGTCATCCAGCCCGTTCTCGTCCGCCCCGCCGGGAGCGGCATGTACGAAATCGTCGCCGGCGAGCGGCGATGGCGGGCCGCGCAGCTGGCGGGCGTCGCGCGCCTGCCCGTGGTTGTGCGCGACCTTGACGACGCGCAGGCCCTGCAGAACGCGCTGGTCGAAAACCTCCAGCGGGTCGACCTCAACGCGATCGAGGAAGCGAAAGGCTACGAGCAGCTGCAGCACAGTCTGGGATGTACCCAGGACGCTCTGGCCAAGCGAGTCGGCAAAAGCCGACCGCACGTGGCCAACTCCATGCGCCTGCTCAAGCTTCCCGACGAGGTGCTCAAGCTGGTCGAGGAGGGAGACCTGACCGCCGGACAGGTGCGCCCGCTTGTCGGGCATCCGCAGGCGCGGTCGCTTGCGCTTCGCATTCGCCGCCAGGGCCTGTCGTCGCAGCAGGCTGAGCAGCTGGCGGGCGGAAGCAAGATCAAGCTGAAGGGGCCGCAGACGGTGGATGGCAGGGAGGGCCGCGACCCCGACATTGTCGCCATCGAGGATTCTCTCTCAGCAGCCCTCGGCGCGGTCGTGCGGGTATCGGACAAGGGAGCGAAAGGGGAGATCCGCATTCGCTACGACAATCTCGAGGAGTTCGACCGCCTCAACGGCCTTCTGTCGAAACTTCTGTAGCGCCGTCCCCTTAGCCTCCATGCCTAGAGACTCCGCTGCGCGGCGCCCAGGAAGCCACCTTCAGCAGCATGCGCTCGCCCAATACCAACGGCGGTAAGGTGGAGCCTCCCCGCAGTCCGGCGTCAATCTCCAGCAGAAAGGCGATCGCCTCCTCAAGCCGCTCCGTCCGCCAGCGGCGGGCGTCGCGCACCACCGCCGGGCGCCGCAGCGGATGCAGCCTGCGGCCGCGCGCCACATACTCGATGTCCTTGGCGGAACGGGCGCGGGCAGTCACCATCCGCACCTGCACGAAGTGCCGCAGCACCGCGCCTACTAGGCCGGTAGGCGTGGCGCCCCGGCCAGTCTGCCGCCGCCAGCATGCCGCCACCTTGGCATACTGCTGCGTCGCCACCGCGTCCACGAGCTCGTCGGCGTCGTCGAGACCGGTTGCCGGCGCGCAGGCGTCGATGTCCTCGACCGTCAGCTCCTCGCTGCGGCCCTGTTGGTACAGCTCCAGCTTCTCCAGCAGAAGGCTGAACGTCCCCCAGTCCAGCTCGCGCGACAGGCTGGCAAGCATCGCCGACGCATCCGGATGGGGCGCGGGCAGCGACGCCTTGACGAAACGCTGGCGGATGTCGCTGGCCTCCCACTTGGGAGCCGCCACCGGCAGGGCCACCGCTTTCCGCGCCTTTTCATACAGCTGGCGCAGCGTGGAAGCCGGGCGCAGATCGCCGGCGGTCACCAGCAGAAACGAGTCCTCCGCCTTGGCGTCCTTCAGGGCTTCGCTGATTCCATTGGCGTGGCGGTCCGTGGCGCCATCCAGCACCGCCACCTGGCTGGCGCCGAATATGTCCCGCTGGGTCAGCTCGCTGCGAATCGCATCCGGGGTTCGGGCGGCGGTGGTGGCGTCGACAACGGCAAGGCCAGCTTCCTCCCCGCCAGAAAGCCCGCCGATCAGGGTTCTGCGGCAGTGCCGCACCAGCACGGGGTCCGCGCCATACACCAGCGCCGAGACAAGCCCGGTGTCGGGGTTCTGCACAAACCTCCAGGCGGATTCGGGCGTGTGCTTCATGCCGACTCCTCGCCCTGCAGCGCCAGCTGCAGATGGATGTCCCGCAGGATACGCACCGCCGCCTCGCTGGCGGCGATGCTGGTGCGGTCGCGCTCGGAGGCAAAGGCGGCGAACGGCGATTCGGTCGTGTTGACCGATGTCGACACCTCGATGAGATTGGCGGCGAGCACCTCTCCGGTGGCGGAGCGGCGCAGCTCGTAGTCCGCCGCCACCTTCAGCACGTAGCGCAGCACCTCGGCATCCTCGCCAAACACCACCGCCCGCGTGCTGGTACTGACCTCCACTTCCAGGGCAAGGTCCGAATCGCCGCCGGGCCGGCCCAGCTGCCGGCGCAGCTCACGCACCAGCTCCCGGCCGGCGCGTCCATCGACTCTCTCCACCCGCACGCGGCCTTCCAGCGACGACCGGCCGCCGCCGTGCAGAGGGCGAAATCCGCAGGCCGCAGCCAGCAGCCCACCGCCAACAGCGGCCAGAAATCCCCGCCGGTCAGACCACCACATTGACGATACGCCCGGGCACCACCACCACCCGCTTGGGCTCGCGCCCGGCCAGATGTTTCCGCACCGCCTCGTCGGCCAGGGCCAGCGCGCGAATCTCGTCCTCGCCCTGGCCCTCGCGCAGGGACAGTTCGCTGCGCCGGCGGCCGTTGACCTGAATGGGCACCACGGTCTCCTCCGCCCGCGCCAGCCGGGGGTCGTAGTCCGGCCATGACGCCTCGGCCACCAGCCCCTCGCAGCCCAGCGCCTCCCACGCCTCCTCCGCCAGATGCGGGGTCATCGGCGCAATCAGCCGCAGCATCGCCAGTACCGCCTCGCGCCGCAAGGCGAGATCCTCCCCGGACGCCGGGCGAAAGCGGGCGATGCCCTCCGCCAGCTCGTGAATGCGGGCGATGGCGGTGTTGAAGCGAAACTTCTCGATGTCCTCGCCAACCCGCCGCACGGCGCCATGCACCAGCCGCCGCATGGCCTCGGCGCCGCCGTCCGCGCCATCCCGCGCCTCGGGCTCCTCCGTCGCGATCCGCCAGACCTTGCGCAAAAACCGCCCCGCCGCCTCCAAGCCCGCCGCGCTCCAGGCGATATCGTGGCCCGGCGGCGTGTCCGACAGCATGAACCAGCGCGCCGTGTCGGCGCCGTGCCGCTCGACGATCTGCCCCGGGTCGACCACGTTGCTGCGCGACTTCGACATCTTGGTGGCCGGGCCAATTTCCACCTCGTCGCCGCCGTC
>CAZPIN010000145.1:0-5783 GCA_964586735.1 uncultured Rhodobacterales bacterium
CCCCCCGGTGCGCTCGCGCACGGGCTGGGTTTCCTCGCGCCTGCGCAGCAGATCCTCGATCTCGGCGGCGACGTCCTTCGAAGCCGCTGGCCTGCCACGCAGCACGGCCTCCACGAACACCCTCCCCTCGGCGGCGTCGCAGCGGCGGTAGCCGAAGCCCATGCCCTCCGCGTCGAGCGTCTCGCGGCGGCCGTCGAAGCCCACCGCCCGCGCAGTTTCGACGATGTCGGCCATCTCACCGCCGTGGCAGCCCGCGTTCATGGTCAGCAGTCCGCCTAGCGTGCCCGGTATGCCCGCCAGAAACGACAGGCCGCCGATGCCCGCCTCCGCCGCCCGCCGGGCAAGCACCCGGGCCGGCACGAAGGCCCCGGCCCGCAGCCTCGACCCGTCCAACACCTCGATTTGGGAAAAGCCCCGGCCCAGACGCACCACCAGCCCGCGCACTCCGCCGTCGCGCACCAGCAGGTTAGACCCCGCGCCCAGTACCGTTACCGGACCGCCCAGCCGCGGCAGGCTGTCGGCCAGGTCATCCTCGTCGGCGGGTACGTACATGCGCTCGGCCGAACCGCCCACCCGAAACCACGTAACTGGCGCCAGCGGCTGGCGCTCGCTCAGCCGTCCCCGCGGCTTCCACGCCTCTTCCGCGGACACAGCCGCCTCGACGCAGGCGGGCCCGGTCATGACGCCAGCTCGCAGGGAAGGGCTTTCGCCCAGTGGGTGATCGATCCAGCGCCCATGCACAGCACCAAGTCGCCTGGGCGGGCCAAGCGGCGCACCACCCCGGCAAGCTCCTCTGGCGCGGACAACGGCTCCACCTGCGGGTGTCCGTGGGCGCGGATTCCCTCCACCAGCCTCCCCCGGTCCCAGCCGCTGCGCGGCGTCTCGCCAGCCGCATAAACGTCGGCGATGACCACGGCGTCGGCCCCGTCGAAACAGCTGCAGAACTCTCCGTACAGGCACTCGAGGCGGCTATAGCGGTGCGGCTGATGCACCGCGACGATGCGTCCCCGGCACACCTCGCGGGCCGCCGCCAGAGTGGCGGCGATTTCGGCGGGATGGTGGGCGTAGTCGTCGACCACCTCGACGCCGGCGGCGGCGCCCACCCGTGTGAAGCGGCGCCCGACGCCGCGGTAGGCGGCCAGCGCATCGGGAAACACCCCGTCGGCAACGCCCGCCTCGATGCCGGCGGCCACCGCGGCGGCGGCGTTGAGGACGTTGTGCCGTCCGGGCATGGGCAGGTGCAGGCCCTCGATGGTACGGCGTCCACCGTCCGCGTCGCGTGCTTCGATGTCGAATTCCGTACCGCCATCGGCAGGGCGCAGATTGACCGCGCGCACGTCGGCGTCCTCGCCCGTGCCGTAGGACACCAGCCGCCGGCCGGCCACGGCGCCGACCACCCGTTTTGCGGCGGGGTGGTCCGCGCAGTACACGACGCTGCCGTAGAAGGGCACCGACTGGGCGAAACTGGCAAAGGCCGACTCGAGAGCGGCGACGTCCGGGTAGTGCTCCATGTGCTCGGGGTCGATGCTGGTCACCACGGCGACCGTCGGCGGCAGATGCAGGAACGACCCGTCCGACTCGTCGGCCTCCACCACCATCCACTCGCCGTCGCCCAGCCGGGCGGTGGAGCCGTAGCTGCTGATGACGCCGCCGTTGATGACGGTGGGCGACAGTCCGGCGCGGTCCAGCACCGCCGCCGCCATGGAGGTGGTGGTGGTCTTGCCGTGGGTGCCGGAGACGGCGATGTTGCGCTTGAAGCGCATGAGCTCGGCCAGCATTTCGGCCCTTCGCACCACGGGGATGCCACGCTCCCGCGCCGCCGCCAGTTCGGGATTGCCCGCTGGCACCGCCGACGACACCACCACCGCCCGCGCCTCGCCGAGATTGGCGGCATCATGGCCCACCGCTACCCGCACGCCGATCTGGCGCAGCTCCTCGAGACTGGGGCTTTCGGCGATGTCCGACCCCTGCACCTCGTAGCCCAGATTGCGCAGCACCGCGGCGATGCCGGACATGCCGATGCCGCCCACCCCCACGAAGTGCACGGCTCCCACCTCGTCCGGCGCCGGAATCATCGCGCCTTCCGCTCCACAAGGTCGGCAAGCGCGCTGGCGGCGTCGGTGCGGGCGCGGCTGGCAGCCGCACGAGCCATAGCCTCCAGCGCCTGCGGCGACTCCATCAGTTCGGCGATGTCTCCCGCCAGCTCGTCCACAGCCTGCGGTCCCTCCCGCCGCAAGCGGGCCGCGCCGCATTCCACCGCCATGCGGGCGTTGCCGGTCTGGTGATCGTTGGCCGCCGTCGGCAGCGGCAGCAGGATGGCGGGCCGCCCAATGGCGGTGATTTCGGAAAGCGTTGAGGCGCCGGCGCGGGCAGCTACCAGATGGCACTGGGCCAGCAGGTCGGGGATGTCGGGAAAAAACGGCTCCACCCTCGCCTGCACCCCGGCCGACGCGAAACGTTCCAGCACCACCTCGCAATCCTCGCTTCGCGCTTGGCAGACTACGTCCAGGCGAGCGCGCAGGCTGGCATCAAGAGACGCGCAGGCGGCCGATATCAGGTGAGCCAAGGCCCGCGACCCCTGGCTGCCGCCGACAACCAGCAGACGGAACGTCTCCTCCGCCCCCGGCGCCCGATAGGCTTCGCCAGCCCGGCCGCGCACGGCCTCGCGCAGGGGATTGCCTACTACCAGCCCGTTTTCCCCCTGCGGCGGCGCCAGACCGTAGACAATCTCGGCGCCCAGCCTGCGGAACACGCGGCTGACCTGTCCCAGCGCGGCGTTCTGCTCGTGCACAAGCCGCGGCACCCGCAGCAGGGAGGCCGCCAGCAGTGCGGGCACACAGGCATAGCCGCCAAACGCCACAAGGCAGGACGGCGGACGGCGGCGCAGGCTCAGCGCCAGCCGCAGGCCCCATCCGAGATGGCGCAGCAGCTCGAAGGGACGCCGATGGACCGGCTGGTTGCGGGGCCCGGCAACCGGCAGCACCACCTGCCACGCGGCGGCGGGACGGGCGTCGCTGTAGCGCGCGCCGCGGGCGTCCGTGTACAGGGCCATGGGCCAGCCGCGGGCGTCCATTTCGCAGGCAAGGGCAAGGGCTGGAAACACATGGCCGCCGGTGCCGCCCGCGGCGAGGGCAAGCCATCGGCTTTCGGCGGGCGGCGCCAGGCTGGTCATGACCGGGAAGCCTTGCCGTCGCCGCCGCGGGACAGCGCCAGAATCGCCCCCATGGAAAACCCCGCCGCCAGCAGCGACGATCCGCCGTAGGAAACCAGCGGCAGGGTCATGCCCGTGGCCGGCAGCAGCCGCAGATTGACGCCGAAGTGCAGCAGGGCCTGCAGCACGAGCTGCGCCGACAGCCCCGCCACCGCCAGTTTGGCGTAGAGGCTTTGAAGTCCGCGTATACGCCAAGCGGAGCGAGCCGCAATGACGGCGAAGGCCAGCAGCAGCAGCACGCAGGCGACCAGCCCAAACTCGGCGGTGATCGAAGCCACCACGAAGTCGCTGTGGCCATCGGGAATCCGGATGCGCACCTCGTCGGAGACCATCAGCCGACCCAGAAGCCCTCCCTGAGCCAGGGCCTGGTCGACCTTGTCGAGCTGAGAGTGCGCGGGTTCGCTGCCGGACAGGAACATGTCTACCCGGTACCGGACATGGGAGAGAAACTGGTAGGCAAGCAGCCCGCATAGAGAGGCGGAGGCCGCCAGCGAGGCCAGCACCAGGGGACTGGCGCCCGCCAGCAGGTAGACGACGCCCCAGATCAGGACGATGAGTACCGCCTGGCCGACATCGGGCTGCGCGGCCAGCAGCGCCACCACGATTATCGCGATGCCGAAGGCGATGGTTTTGCCGGGAATCCCGGATTCTTTGCCCGAGCCGCTGAGAAACCAGGCCATGGTCAGGACGACGCCGGCCTTGGCAAATTCCGAAGGCTGCACGGACACTGGCCCCAGCGACAGCCAGCGGGTCGACCCCTTGCCAAAGTCGGTACCGAGCCAGAACAGCAGCACCATCGCCAGCGCCGAGCCCGCCAACACGACGACTCCGAGGCGCCGCACCGTCCGCTCGCCCATCTGCGACACGATCAGCATCACTCCCGCAGCGATCGCTACGTGAATCAGATGGCGCAGGGCATAGTAGTGGCTGTCGAGTCCAGTCCGGGCTGCCATATGGGGCGAGACCACCGCCGCCAGCACCATGCCCGCCACCAGCAGCACCGCCGCGGTCAGCAGCAGCATCCGGTCCGGCGGACGCCACCATCCCGCGGCCCGCGCCGCGCTCATGCCCGGGCCTCCGTCAGATGCGGCGCGACAAGGTCGCGGAAGTGGTCGCCGCGCTCCTCGAAACTGCGGTACTGGTCGAAACTGGCGCAGGCCGGGCTCAGCAGCACCGTCTCCCCCGGCTGCGCCTCGGCCAGGGCGTGGGCCACCGCCGCGTCCATCCCGCCGGAAATTTCGTGCTCCACCCCCGGCATGGCGCGTGCGAACTCCGCCGCCGCCTCGCCGATGAGGTAAGCCTTGGATACGCTGGCCAGCTGGCCCGCCAACCCCTCGATGCCTCCCTCCTTGGCGCGTCCGCCGGCGATCCAGCGTATGCGCCGGGCGCTGGACAGGGCGCGGGCCGCGGCGGCGGCGTTGGTCGCCTTGGAGTCATTGACAATATCGACTCGACCCGCCCGGCCCAGCCATTCCAGACGGTGCGGCAGGCCGGCGAATCCCTCCATGCCCCGCTCGATCTGGCCGCAGTCAAGGCCAAGGGCGAGAGCCGCGGCGGCAACGCAGCCGGCGTTGCGGCGGCCTCCCGAATCGGCGAAGCCCGGCAGTCCGGGCAATGCGATGCGCCCGCCGCCCGCTTCCTTGGAGATGACTAGGTGGCTCTCGCCGACCACCACCGCGGCGGGCGGCCCGTCGCCAACGCCAATGACATGGCGGCCAAGGGCCAGCATACGGCTGTGCAGCATCAGGCCCTCCGGCGAGTCCAGCCCCACCGCCAGCGCCGCCGCTGCCTCGGCGATTCGCGCCTTTGCAGCGAAATAGCCGCCCCGCCCGCAATGGCGGTCGAGATGGTCGTTGGCGAAGTTAAGAAACACGCCCGCCTCCAGCTCCAGCCGCGACGCCAAGTCTAGCTGGTAGGACGAAAGCTCCAGCGCCAGTACGTCGCCGTTGCCCGGCGGCTCGATAGCAAGGACGGGCACGCCGATGTTGCCCGCCGCCTCGGCTCGCAGCCCGGCTTTCCGCAGCACCCGGGCCAGAAGGGCGCAGGCCGTCGACTTGCCGTTGCAGCCCGTAACGCCAACCGGCCGCACGCCTCGCCCCTCCAGCCAGGCGGCGAACAGACCGATGTCGTTGTCGACGGGCACGCCCAGCCGCCAGGCCCGCTCCACCAGCGGATGCGGACGGGGATAGAGATGCGGCACGCCCGGCGACACCACGAGCAGCGCCGCCCCCTCCAGCCAGGCATCGCCGGCGCTGGGCCAGCCCTCGGCTTTGGCTTCATTCCGCGCGGCAGGCGCATCGTCCCATACCGCGACCTCGGCTCCGCCCTCGCGCAGCGACCGGGCCGCGGCGCGCCCCGAGGCGCCCCACCCGAGCACCGCCACGCGGCGGCCGGCAAAGGCGTCAAGGACGATCACTAGCGCAGCTTGAGCGTCGCCAGGCCGATGAGGGCAAGGACGACGGCGATAATCCAGAAGCGGATGACGATGGTGGGCTCCTTCCACCCCGCCTGCTCGAAATGGTGGTGAATCGGCGACATGCGGAACACCCGCTTGCCGGTCAGGCGGAAGCTG
>CAZPIN010000146.1:0-13586 GCA_964586735.1 uncultured Rhodobacterales bacterium
GGCGGGGGCCGCAGCGAATCCAGTCGCTAGGCATGGTCGAGGTGGAGGACGACGTCGAGATTGGCGCGGGCTGCGCCATCGACCGCGGCACGGTGGAGAGCACCTGGATTGGCAAGGGCACGAAACTCGACAACCTGGTGCATGTCGCGCACAACGTCCGCATTGGTCGGCACTGCCTGGTCAGCGGCCAGGTGGGCATCGCCGGCAGCGCGGTGATCGGCGACCGCTGCGTATTTGGTGGCCAGGTCGGCGTGGGCGACCATGTCGTGATTGGCGAAGAGTGCCTGATTGGCGGCAAGTCCATGGTGGGGCGCAGGGTCGCTCCTCGCAGCATTCTGGTGGGATGGGCTTCGCTGGAGCAGGGTGAGTTTCACCGGGTGTTTCGCGCTATCCGCCGGCTGGCGCGCCAGCGCTCTTCACCTCCTGATTCGAGATAGGGCAGGCGGGATGCAGGCGAGATAGGCGGTGCCTTCAAGGGGGCTGTCCGAGACTCGGCGTCGACGCCAGCATAGTCCAGCTTCATGCTGTCCATACGTCCTGTCTCGACTGGATGGCTGCCTCCGGTCTTGCCAATCTCTATGCGTCTAGCGCGCCTTGGTATGCACTCTTCAAGTGGCGCCGCTGCGACTCGGCTGCTCATCGGCGCGATGCCTTAATGGAACGTCAATTCCAGCGGCAGGCGCGGACAGCCGCCGACGGCCCGATTCGGCATCCAGAATCATTTTCTGCGGCTGTTCGCGAAATAGGTCGACTCACCATGCTGCAGCGGACGGCGATGGTGACGGGTTGGCCAGAAGAGACGCGCACCGTGCCAGCCCGGCAGGCGGAAGCCGTTACACGGTGGCGATATCGGGGGCGTCTTCTGCCTTCATACCAACCACGTGGTAACCGCAGTCGACGTGGTGCACCTCGCCCGTTACGCCAGAGCTGAGGCCGGAAACCAGATACATGCCGGCGCGGCCCACGTCTTCGCGGCTGACGTTGCGGCGAAGCGGCGAATTGTACTCGTTCCATTTGAGGATGTAGCGGAAGTCGCCGATGCCCGAGGCGGCGAGGGTCTTCATGGGACCGGCCGACAGGGCGTTGACGCGGATGCCGCGCGGTCCGAGGTCCACAGCCAGATAGCGGACGCTCGCCTCCAGCGCGGCCTTGGCTACGCCCATGACGTTGTAGTGCGGCATCACCCGTTCGGCGCCGTAATAGGTGAGGGTGAGCAGCGCGCCTCCCTCGGCCAGCATCGCCTCGGCGCGCCGGGCGAGGGCAGTGAAGGAGTAGCAGCTGACCAGCATGGTCTGGACGAAGTTTCGCTCGGAGGTTTCAATGTAGCGCCCGGTGAGCTCCTCCTTGTCGGAATAGGCGATGGCGTGGACCACGAAGTCCAGCGTCTGGCTCCAGCCGCGCAGCGAATCGAAAAGCCCGTCGATGCTGGCCTCGTCGGTAACGTCGCAGGGAACCACCAGATTCGAGCCGACGCGTTCGGCGAGAGGCTCGACCCGCCTGCGCAGCACGTCCCCCTGGTAGGTGAATGCAAGCTCGGCACCGGCCGCCGCGCAGCTCTCGGCGATGGCCCAGGCGATCGAGCGCTCGTTGGCGACGCCCATGACAAGGCCTCGCTTTCCTTCCATACTTGGCAGTAGCTCTGGCATTGATACGGCTCGCTGCGGCTTGTCGCGATGACGGTGCTTGGAGACCCGGGCGTACCCGGCTGGAAGGGCTATGGTATCGGGTTGCGTCGAGGGCGCAACGAGGGAGGGGCGGCATGGCACCCAGCAAGCAGGCGGTCGAAGACCCCCTGATGGCGGCACGGGCCTGGCTAGAGGAAGCAGCGAAGAGCGAGCCTGCGGACGCCAACGCCGCCGCCCTAGCTACGGCAAGTGCCGACGGCATGCCCAACGTTCGCATGGTGCTGGTCAAGGAGGTCGCCGCCGGCGCAGGTGGCGGCGCGGTGTTTTATACCAACCTCGGCAGCGCCAAAGGCCAGGAGCTGAAGGCCAATTCCCGGGCGGCGCTTGTGCTGCACTGGAAGTCCCTCGAGCGGCAGCTGCGGTTGCGCGGCCCGGTGGAGCCGGTGAGCGACGAGGAAGCCGACGCCTACTTCGCGTCGCGCGCCTACTGGAGCCGAATCGGCGCCTGGGCTTCGCGCCAGTCGCAGACGCTGGAGTCGCGTGCCGGCCTGCTCGCCCGCGCCGCCGAGATGGCGGCGAAGCATCCGGATAGTCCGCCGCGGCCTCCGTTCTGGAGCGGCTTCCGCCTGCGGCCCCTGGCGGTGGAGTTTTGGCGTGGGGGCGCTTTCCGCCTGCATGAGCGGGAGCAGTGGAGCCGCGGCGACATTGCCAGTGACGTCTGGATGCAGAGGATGCTTCAGCCGTGAGCGGGCCGCCCCGCACGCTGCTTCTTACCGGCGCCAGCCGCGGCATCGGCCATGCGACGGTACGCCGGTTCGCCCGCGAAGGCTGGCGGGTGATCACCTGCTCACGGCAGCCGTTTCCTGAAAACTGCCCTTGGGAGTCAGGGCCAGAGGACCATCTCCAAATCGACTTGGGCGACCAGCGGAGCGTGGAGCGCGGCATCCGCGACGTGCGGGAGCGGCTGTCCGAGGGGCGTCTCGATGCACTGGTCAACAACGCGGGAACGTCTCCCAAGGCCGAGGACGGCGGTCGGCTGGGGCCGCTGGCCACGCCCATCGAGCAGTGGCGGCAGGTGTTCGAGGTGAACTTCTTCTCGGTGATACTGCTGGCTCGCGGCCTGGTCGAGGAGCTCGCCGCCGCCGGCGGGGCCGTGGTCAACGTGACGTCGATCGCCGGCAGCCGCGTGCATCCGTTCGCCGGCGCCGCCTATGCCACGTCCAAAGCCGCTCTGGCGGCGCTGACCAGAGAGATGGCGGCGGACTTCGGCGGGAAGGGAGTGCGCGTCAATGCCATCGCGCCAGGCGAGATCGACACAGCTATCCTTTCGCCCGGAAGCGGCGAGATTGCCGGCCGTCTGCCACTGGGACGGCTGGGCACGCCGGAAGAGGTGGCCGAGACCGTATACTTCCTGTGCACGGAGCCGGCATCCTACATCACGGGGGCGGAGGTCGAGGTGGACGGTGGACAGACCATATAGCGCATATCGAGCGACCTATGCGCAAGAAGTTGAAATGAGGGTTGGAATGTTGCGAAATGCTGCTACACTGCGACGCGGATGCTAGCGGCGCTGGCATGCCCGCGGCTGTCTGTCTTGGCGGATGGCGGGGGCGGCGAAGCCGCGAGCGCATCCCAACAGTTTGGAGGGGCCAGTGGCCGACCGCCAGTGCGAGCATTCCATCCGGCAGTGGAAGCTGCCGCTGGCGCGCGAATCTGCGGTGCGCTCTTCGCCCGATGGCGCAGAGTGCAGGTCCTTGATACGGCCTCCAGCGAGGCGGGCATCGGGAGTCAGTGGTAGATGAGTTCTGAATCCAATTCGTCGCAGCTCCGTACCTCTTTCGGTCGGCAGATCCTCTCCCTTGGCGAGGACACGGCGGGAGTCTACCTGCCGGTGCCGTGGGGCTGGATCGTACAAAGCTTCCGCGAGGGGGATGATTTGGTGCTGCTTCTGTCCAATGGGCGCGTGCTGATCATCGAAAGCTTCTTTGCTGCGGCGGACGGCAGGGAGATCGTGCTGCTGGCGAGGTCGCCGGACGGCGGGGTCGACTTACTGGGCGTCTCCTCCGACGGGCGAGCCATAGAGCTTCGGGAGGTTTCCGTGGCGGGGCTGGAGGAGGCGTTCGCTTCTCTAGAGCGGCGCTCTCCCGAACAGATGCGGCGTGACCAGAAGGCGGAAGAGCCGTCAGACGTCGAAGGATTCACGCTTCTCGAAACGGGAATCGGCCTTGGGCTGCTGGTGGCCGGCGGAGCCGCCGCGGGCGGGGGCGGAAAGGATGGCGAAGGCGGCGAGGGAAGCCCGCGAGAGCCTGCTCGTGAACAGCCCCTCTCTCCGGAAGCGCAGGCAGAAGCAAAACTGGCGGGTCTGGAGGCAAGGGAGGTTGTCCCGGGCGTAAGCGCCGCAAATCGCGGTAGCATGCAAAAAGTACTGGAGGCTTTCGCCGGGCATCCATCGACGCCGCTGAAGGACATGACCGACGCGGACATCAAGAGCATCATCGATACGGTCAACCAGCATCTGAATTCTGGGGACGAGATCATTGAAGCCCGGAGCGGGTCGCTGGTACTGAAGATCGACAGGAGGTACAGCAACAACGAAATTGACGGCAGCCCCGACGGTACCGTCGACGCCGAGGTCGCTATCGAGTTCGAGTCTGGCAGCCTTCGCCAGAGGGAAGCAAGGTACGACGAGACTCCGGAGTGGAACGGAGACACCGACGCCAGAAATTCCCCAGACTGGGTCGAGACGTACACATATGACGGTAGCGGCCAGCTGATCGAAACAAGCATCGACGGCGGGGCTGGCAAGCCCGTTGACGGCCGCGTCGACCGGGTTGAATTGTACGGGTATGGACAGAGCCAGCGCGTACTCGAAGAGGTGCGAATCTATGAGTATCGGGACGTTGACGGTACGGTGTTGCGTGATTCTCTTGCAGTGGACCGCGACCCGTCCAATCCGCAGTCCATGGAGCGAGTGGAGCGCTACGTCTACGATGACGAAGGATCGCTGGTAGAAACCCGCATCGACGGCGGCGCAGGGAAGCCGATCGATGGTCGTATTGACCGTATTGAAATAGACGCGAACGGCGACGGCTTGCCGGACATGGCAAGAGAGTACACCTATCGGACAGTCGGTGGGCGCATAGTGCTGGACACGGTGTCGGAGGACGATGACCCCAGCACTCCTGCAATGGACCGTGTCGATAGATACAGCTATGTACCGGGGTCAGCGGGCCAAGTGTACCGCATCGAACATGACATCAATGGCAACGGAACCGCCGACGGGACCACCACCTACGAATACAGCGCTGCTGGCGAAGTCACCATTCTGGTGGACCGTGATGGCGATGGCAGCATCGAGATACAGCGGCGCCAGGTTGGCGGCGGCAGCATGGTCCTCAATCCCGACAGCGGCCTCTACGAAATTGAAAGTGGCACTTTGGAATACGAGGTGGGTGCGACCGGCACGTCGAACCAGCTGGAGTACAGGGGTGGAGCCGGGCAGAGGGTGGCCCTTGACACGGTAGAGGCGGCTCGGGAATTGGCGGGCATCGACACAGTGGTGCTGGGCGGCGCGGGTGTTGGGGGGAGGACTCTTGTCCTGACTGGAGAAGGGATGAATGCGCTGGCCGACGCCGACGGCGATGGCCTGCCTGACGACAGAAATGGTGATGGCACGAGAGACGTCTACAGGCTTGTCATTGAAGGGGATGCTGGCGATTCCGTCGTGCTTGAAGGGCCCGGTCTGGAGGCGACAGACGGCATCGATAGCAGCGGTAGGCTTGAATACGAGTGGATACGCGATGACCTGGGCACGGACGCCAGTGGCTTTGTCTACATCGCAAGCGGAATTGCGGTAAACGACCTCTACATTGACGAACTGGAAGAGGCGCGGGAGCAGGCGCGGCGAATTTTCGAGAGGTTGCGCGCCAATCCCGACACGGCTACGGTCAACGACTTTGCGGAAGCGGGCATCGCGGGTGTCACAGGGGCCAATATTGATAGCGTAAGAACAGTCATCGGCGCGTATGAATTTGCCACGCCCTCCCGCAGCGAGCTGACGCAGGAGCAGTTTCAGACGCTGGTAGATACGGTCCTTAGCCAGGTGGAATCGGGCGCAGTAGTCACGGCCGCCCGATGGTCGCCTGGCGCGGAGTATGATGACGATGGCGATGGCGTGTCCGAACGCGCGACAGGAAGGCTTGTGCTGTCGGTCAGTGACAGGGATGGCGCAACCGTTATTTTGCGGACGATTGCGATCGAGCAGAACGCCGAAACTCTTCGGGCGGAGCGAATTACGAGCCTTGTTGACAGCGACGGCGATGGTACGCCGGACGAGGCGGAGATTTCCGAATTTGCGTCCGACGGCAAGCTAATTGCAAGCATTGACCGCGACTTCGACATCGACGGAACGCCGGATGCGCGAGAGGAGTACAGCTACGATTCTCAGGGGCGGCTGACGGAGACTCGCTACGATGTCAGCTATGATGGAACAGCGGCCAATTTCGAGGCGGACGGTATCGAGACCAATACGTACGGAACGGGCGACAATCCCCTGCAGACGGTGTTTGACTTTGATGCGGACGGTACTGGAGACCGCATAGAGCGCTACAGCTACAATGCTGAAGATCTGGTGAGCAGGACGGAGTTTGACACCGACGCGGACGGCAGCGTAGACAGGATCGAGACCTATCGCTACGACGCGAATGATCGCTTGATTTATTGGAGCGACGATGAAGATGCGGATGGTACCGCCGACTATATCGCGTACTACGGCTATGACGAGGCGGGCCGCCGAGTGCGGTGGACGATTGATGGTGACGGAGACGGCACTACCGACAGGATTTATGCAGACCGTTACGACGAGGACCACCTGGTTGAGAGTACCCTAGACAGTGACGCCGACGGAACCCCCGATTCCGTCGCGTCATTTGGCTACGATGTGCATGGACGCCGTATCAGAGTGTCGCTTGACAGCGACGGTGACGGTACCAGTGATGGCAGAATTGCAAGTAAGTATGACGAGGCGGGGCGACTGGTCGAAAGGGCGTACGATCATGAGGATGATGGCACCTTCGACACCGTTTTTACCTTTAGATTTGACGAGGAGGGCCGCGACGCCGGGACGTCATACGATGACGACGCCGATGGAACTGCCGAGATTTCCTCGACCGCCTACTACAGCCAAGAAGGCCGTCTGTCTGCGAGGGAGTACGATGACGATGGCGACGGCATAACCGACCGCATATTGATGTATGACTACGACTCACGGGGACGCCAGTTCAGGACCGCGCTTGACAACGACGCGGACGGCACCACCGACGCAGTTGAATACAACCTGTATAACGCTCGAGGACGCCTCAGAGCTACGGAATTTGATGATAACTACGACAGCACAGTCGACCGCGACGAGTATTACTTCTACTACAGTTCCGGCCTCCTTTCTGCAACAGGGTTCGATGACGACTTTGACGGTACGTTTGACCGTGCGGAGTACTATTACTACAGAGACGTGCTGAACCGGAGGACAATGACGGAGTATGACGACGACTTGGACTCAACTGACGACAGGGTCGAATACTATGTTCCTGACCTGCTGGGGAGGCCGCAGGAAACGAGAGTTGACGAGAACGACGATGGCAACGACAATCTCCACCAGCGGTTCGTTTATGGCAGTCGCAGCGAAGTATTGGAGACCAGAGTCTCCATTTACCAAAGCAACGGCATTGACGAGGAGGCGGCGCAGTCATTTGTAAACGCGGCATTTCGTGCTGAGATTGACATTAACGGCGACAGTACGCCCGAAACATTTGAGGTGATAAACCCCAGAGGAAACATAGCCGTCGTTGACGGCGCAATCATGGTTGATCTGCTGGCGCGTGTGAAGCACTCCAGCGGCGGCGCATTTTTAGCAAACGAGGCGCCGGAGTATTCAAACGTTGACACTGGCGATCTGGAAAGCGTCGTTCGGGTGGACAACGGGACGACGGACAAGGTCTACCCGATAATTGACGCCATAGAGGTTGATGGCACCAATTACGCCCTGCACTATGACTTCGAGCGGGTCAGCGGGCTGGTCAGCACACAGCCCCATAGGCGTCAGCACCTTGACATTAACGGGGATGGCAGTGCGGACACAGGCTATTCGATTAGCAATGGCGCAGTCGAGGTGCTTGGCGAGATGTACGTGCCATTTAATGCCATAGACTACGAAGGTACAGTGGTCCGGATTTCCGAGTATTCTGGCGACCTCGCCATAGAGAGCGGGGTGCTGACATTTGTTGACGGAACGGTGACCGCTGCGGACGTCGACGGCGCGGTTGTGGAGGTTGTCGATGGAACCATCGAGAGCGTTGATGCTGATAGCATCCCGGAGTGGATAGAGACATTTACATATTCTGGCAGTGAACTGGCGTCGAGAGGCATCGACTACAATGCGGATGGCACCAGCGAGCGTACCACTTCCTACACGCGAAACAGTACTGGGGATGTCGTAACCGCAAGCTATGATTTCAATGGCGACGGTACGGCTGAACGCAGCGAGTCCCACTATCTGGAAGACGGTCATGTCGCAGCTGCAGTTGACGGGACAAGCCGCGGGTTCATGGAGTCTGTGGAGGGAGGAATTCCGGCCATGGGAATTGACGTAGGGGAGATGGGCGCGATTCTAAGGCACGGGTATCCGGCAGTTTCGCGGGCAAGCAGGGTCGATTATGACGACAACAGCGACGGTACGGCCGACCGAATCGAGCATCTGCAGCACGACGGCGCCGGCCATCTGGTGGAAATACGAATGGACCTGAATGCGGATGGCACGGTGGACAGAACGGAGACATACGAGTACGGCGTCAGCCATCAAGTGAGCAGGACGCAGTTTCGTCTGGGCGACAGTACAAGCGGCGACGTCTATCTTGACCAGTCGTACAGATACGACAGGTTTGGGCGGCTGAGCGAAATGGCCAACGACAGCAATGGCGACGGCACGGCCGAGGAAATACGCAGTTTCGAGTATGATGGCTTTGGCCGGGTACAATTTCAGCGTCTGCAAAGCGGCCTTGAGATCATGCAGACGCCGGATGGCCAGGGCGGGTTTCAGCGCGTTGCCAGCTATAGCGTGGACACGGTGCAGGAATACCAGTACAACGAATTTGACCAGATAGTAAAGTCACAGGACCCCGGGGGCGACCCGAACATATTCACGGTGTACGACTGGGACGATGAGGGGCGCCTCATTGCCGAAAGCGTCGAATTGGGCAATGTTGCGGTGCCGTTTCCGCTGCCTCCCGGATTGGGCAATGTTCAGTACGAAATTGTAAATCGATACGAATATGACGACGCGGGGAGAGTTGCCAGGCGCAAAGTGTTTACTGCGGACTTTTTTACGGGCCAGCTGTCGAGCGATCCTAATTTGGTGGAAGAGTTTGTGTACGACGATTTTGGCAGACTTCAGAAAATTGTAGCGGAACACGGAGAGATGGACGGCGATCAGTGGCGGCGCGTCACGACGAACTTCTTTGACAACAAGGAAACTTTTGCGTTCAGCCTGTCCGAAGCGAACAAGGTTGCGTATCGGGACAATCAGGCGGATGTCTTTGTTGATATTTTCTCTGACTCTGACAATGACGGCAGTCCGGACGATTTTCTGATGTATGACCGCACCGTGATGATGATGGTAGACGGGACCGATGGCACGCCAGACCCAAGGCCTGACGGTACGCTGGATGACTTCTATCAAGCCGATGGCAGCGTAGGGGCGGATGGCACGCTGGATCCCGGTTTTGACGGTACGCCTGACCGCAGCATCGATGGCGCTCCGGAGCGCCTGATTTTTGAGCACGCGGGAGACCTTAGAGTTTCCTCGGAGCTCTTCGACCTGGCGGATATTGCCGGAATTGATGAAATTCACTTCGCGAACGGCCCATTTATGCAGCGGAGAGGAACTACGCTTGAAATAGAGGATGATTTCCTGAATGGCGTTGCAGACCAGATTGTCGGCATTGGCGATCTGTCCATTAAGGTGATTGGCCATTCAGCGCTTGCGGGGACGGCGGATGACACCCTTCATTTTGACGGAACCGGCTTTCAGCTGCAGCGATATGCGCAGGACGGATACATTGTCTACAGTGACAATGATGGCCATAGGCTGCTTGTGGATGGGGAATCGGTAGTTGTATCTACGCCACTAACAAGACTTGTTACCGATCTGCTTGCCTCCGATAGCGTTGACACCCTAACGGTGCAGCAGCTTGTGGATGCCGGCATTGACGGAGCCACGACGACAACAGCCAGCAATGTCGCCAAGGTCATCAGCGCGTTCGACGAATCCGGAGTCGACTTGAGCGATACGCACCTGCAATCAATTTTGAAGTACAGCATACTCCACGCGCTTCCTCAGTACATCAAGGAATCTTGGGCAGTAACTGCGGCTTATTTTGTGCCGGTGACGGAAATTGGCGATACCGCGGAAAACGTACTGGTACTTGACGTCAACGAGGATGGCAATCCCGACGGCAGGCCGGCCAGAAGCGTAAGGGTAACCTTTGGCGAACAGGACGGAATTCCGCTTCCGGAGAAGGCAGATTTTGATCTGGACTTCGTTGGCGCGCACTATGACCTGCTCAGACTGGCAGATCTGGTTACCCCCCCCTCTGGATTCAGTAACAACCTCGTAACGCCTTATGACCTGACCGAGATCTACTCGTATGGTACGGACCAGATAGTTTCCAGTGAACTGAAGGCGTTTGACGGCACGACCGTTGGAAGACTGGTGGATGCTCTTGATGAGGATGGAGAGACGGGGAGCGATGGCGTAGCGGAGGAACTGGCCCTTGAGGATAATCTGGCACTTGACCAGAATATGGCCTGGAAACTTGCCGGGATTGCTTCAATTGACATGGACAGGACAATACCGGCCCGTCCTGCCTTACCGGAACTGATTCCGGGCCAATCCGAGTTAAAGATTCAAACGGTGACTGACACCAACGGCGATGGCACGGCGGACTACCTTCAATTGTATGGCGGGTACGAGCTGTCGGGGACGGCGGACGAGGACCTTGACGGTGACGGCAATACTGAAGAGGTTGCGACGCTGGTTTGGAGAGGGCCGCATCTACCGGCGGCGCCAGAGCGGGGCGAAACTACAGGAAACAGCCGCAGTCTATCTCTTGACGATAGGGCACTTTCCGTGCTGGCGGACGGTGATGGAGACGGGACTGCGGATTCAGACTTCAAGCTGTTGATCAAAGGTGACAGCAGTGACCAAGTAGTGCTTCGCGATTTTGTCAGGACAAGCGGATTGGACGAAGATGTCTTTCACGAGGATGGTCGAGAGTTACGAGCGTATCATGCCTATCAGGGGACGAACGGCATGGTACTCGTGGATTCGGAGATCTCTGTGAGTATACCGGAAGCCCCTGATCCGTCTCCAGGTACTGTCAGGTTTGAGGAAGTGGACACCGACTCGAACGGAACGCCGGATCAGTTGGTGAGGCGTACGCACAGTTGGTCCGGGCAGATTATTCTAGAGCAGTTTGACAATGACTACAACGGTACCTACGACGAGGATGCGTTTGACGCGGATATAATAAAGCGGTACCGTTATGCGGCCCCGCAACAGATTCTATACAGTCAAATAGACAATGACGGTGATGGAACGTGGGACCAAATTGAATTTACGGACAGTCTAGTTCACCCTGATCGCGGCCCAATCGAACGTGAATATAGGAGTGTTATTTTGACAGAAGGCGGGGCAGAGGATTTCCATGGAATTGACGTGATTGATCTGAAAGAGGGGGGGATGAATAAAATTGGTCTGGTAATGAGTAGCGCAGCCAGCCAGTCCATTGCTCCTTCGGGGCATACGGTGTATATTGTTGGCGACAGCGACGATCATGTTCGACTCAAGTACTTCGCATTTGACACTACGCCTTCCGCAGTGGGTACTGAGGAAGCACCCGCCGGTAGCCCCTTCGCTGGAACAAACTTCTATGTTTTCGAAGGAAGGTGGGGCGGTGAGATCTGGGTTGAAGCGGAGATAGGGCGACCAGAAAATGAAGAACCTGTAACTATACCCTCTAAACGCAATCCTATCTTTGAAAGCTATCCAGAAGGCTACCGTCCGCTGTCAGCGACGGAGTTTCTTACTGGAAACGTTGTAGATCTGCTCGATGGTGTTGAGAATCGAGTGCAATTGGTCATGACTGCTGATGAGATTCGGGAATTAACCACAGAAGGCGGTACGGGGAGGACCGTTTATGTTGTAGGAGACTGGCGCGATAGTTTCTGGTTTGACTACGACGCGTTTGGGTTTTCCGCAGAGACTACAGCTGAAACCGCACCAGTCGGCACCACAATTGGCGGTACATCCTATGCTGGAGAAATGTTTTTTGTTCTTCGTGGTGATTGGGGAGGTGAGCTCTGGATCGAAGCTGGAGCGTCAGGAATTGGGCGACCGGAGGATGGAGTTCCACAGGCGGATGACCCGCTGCCTCCGATTGCAATTTGGGCAGATTCAGATAGCGATGGAACCAATGACTACGTCAGTAGAGACTACTCTGACACAGACGGCGACAGTCAATTTGATCGCATTCGTGATGACACGGATGGCGATGGCTTATTCGATGTGGTGCGTTATGACCGGAATCAAGATGGCATAAGCAGCGATTTGTACCATTTTGGTTTGCAGTCTGTGATAGTTGCATATTTCGAGCATGTTGAAACGGATGAGGACTTTGACGGTACATTTGACCTTGTGGAGATCGATAAGGACGGCGATGGCAATCACGAGAGGGTAGAGAAGTCAGACGATGACGATGGTACTTTCAATCGCGTTGAATTTGACGGGAACGACAATGGCAGCATCGATCGCGTGGAGGTGGACGTCAGCAAGGACGGTACAGTGGATCGCATTGAGCACTATGTCGGAACCTTGAGCAGCGCAAGTATTGTGGAGGAGGACACTGACAACAATGGCGAATTTGACAGGGTCACGACAGACGGATCATTCGACGGATTCTTCAGGGTAGACCTGATTGATGAGGACGGAGACGGCGAGACTGACGCCGTGCATGTCCTTAAGGACACCAACAGCGATGGTACTCTCAACCACGTAGAGACCGACGTAGATGGGAATGGCGCCTTTGACCGGATACGGCGGCAGAGAGACACCAATAGCAACGGGACGCACGACAGAGTCGAGGTGGATTACGACAATAACGGCACATTCGATTACATCGAGATTGACACAGACCATGACGGCGTGTTCAACCGCGTGGAACGCGACACGGATGACGATGGCACGCCGAACCGAGTTGAAGTTGACCTCAACAATGACGGCACGATCAACCGCATCGAAATTGACGCGGATGACACGGGAGCAGATGATGGCACTGCAAACACTATCGAGATTGACACTGATGGCGACGGCATAGTCAACCGTCGTGAACTCGACACGAACAACGACGGTACCCGTGAGTATATTGCGCTTGACTTGGATGACGATGGCAGAATTGACCGTATTGAAATCGATTCGGACGGCGACGGGACGGCAGACAGCGCGAACAACTTTGGTTACGACGCTGCGGGGAGAGTGGCCTTTCAGGAGCTGGATGACCAGGCCGATGGAACCCTCGACAGCGTGATGTTTGAAAACCGGAATCTGCTCACGTATCAGCTGAATGCAGAGAAGGCCGCCGAGTGGCAGGGAATTGATGGCATTGCTCTGTCACAGGGCGGCAAAACAAATTTCATCCTTTCCCTGGAGGCATTCGTTGCCCTGAACGCCGGTACAACGGGCTTCTATATTGATGGGGACAGCGACAGCGACCCGGTCAGGTTAGAAAACCCACTGTCCCCGGATGATCCTTACACCAGAATCTTGTACGACAGGTCGGACGTCGTTCGCATCACGCTTGGCGATGGAAACGACGGATTCGAAAGACAGGCCAGTCAGGAAGGCGGCCGCGA
>CAZPIN010000147.1:0-8244 GCA_964586735.1 uncultured Rhodobacterales bacterium
GTTTTGATGCCGTCTCCCTCCAGCCCAACGCCGGCAGCCAAGGGGAGTATGCGGGCCTGCTGGCCATCCGCCGACACTACGAGGCTCTTGGCGAAGGCGGGCGCAGGCTGTGCCTGATACCCGACTCGGCCCATGGCACCAATCCTGCCAGCGCCGCCATGGCGGGACTGGACGTGATCTCCATAGCCAGCCTCGGCAGCGGCGAGATTGACTTGGACGACCTGAAGGCGAAAGCCGAAGAGCACAGGGACGAGCTTGCCGCCTGCATGGTCACTTACCCCTCGACCCGGGGGGTGTTTGAGACGGGCATCCAGCAGCTGTGCGACGCAGTGCATGAGCATGGGGGCCAGGTGTATCTCGACGGCGCCAACCTCAACGCCATGGCGGCCGTGGTCCGTCCGGGCGACGTCGGCGCCGACGTCTGCCACATGAATCTCCACAAGACCTTCTGCATTCCCCATGGCGGCGGGGGGCCGGGCATGGGTCCCATCGGCGTCAAGTGTCATCTCGCACCCTATCTGCCCGGTCACTGGACCGCCTTCTCGGAAGGAGCGGTGTCGGGAGCGCCTTTTGGATCGGCGGGCATCCTGCCCATCACCTGGATGTACCTGCGGATGATGGGGTCCGGGGGACTGCGGCAGGCGACAGCGGTGGCGATTCTCAGCGCCAACTACATATCGCGGCGGCTGGCGTCAGCGTTTCCGACAGCCTTTGCTGCCGAGGGTGGGCTTGTGGCGCACGAGTGCGTGCTGGACCCGCGGCGATGGAAGGAGAAGGCAGGAATCACCGCCGAGGACATCGCCAAGCGGCTGATCGACTATGGGTTCCACGGCCCGACCATGGACTGGCCCGTGTCCGGCACGCTGATGGTGGAGCCCACTGAGAGCGAGCCGCTGGCGGAGATCGACCGCTTCTGCGACGCGATGCTGTCGATCGCGGACGAAATCAGGCAGGTAGCCGGGGGTAAGTGGTCAAAGGAAGACAGCCCGCTGAGGCGGGCACCGCACACGCTAGAGGACGCGCTTGGCGAAGACTGGACGCGCCCCTACCCGCGCAGCCTTGCGCTGCTGCCGGCCAGCGACGGGCATGACAAGTACCTGCCACCAGTGGCGCGGGTCGACAGTGTCTACGGGGACCGAAATCTGATCTGCTGCGAAGCGGGGACAGCATTGCCGTCAGCGCCAGATGAAGGGGTTCTCGCCCCATCAGCTGTAAAGTGACCCGCTCTGGAGAGTGACGGGAGGGAGCGACGCCTCTTCGGGCGGCGCGCAGCTGTGTCCCATCGCATGGCACGTCGACGCAGCGCGTCGGCTCCAAGTGTCCTGCTGCTCGGGCGGAGTGGACGCCCGGCTGCTTCTGCGAAGTGGGCAGCATTCGGGCTAGTGCCAGCCGCTACGCCTCGCAGTTCGACGAGCAGCTGGAATCTCGACGGACATGGCTCCTCGGAGAAATGCCCTACGTCGTCCTCAACGCACGCTACGAAAAGACCCGCGTCGATGGCGCAGTCCGCGACGCCGCGGTGCTCAGAGCCGTTGGCGTCGACTGATGGGCGGCGCGGCGTCCTCGGCGTCTTCGTCGATCTCTCCGAGGCCGCTGTCCACTGGCGCACGTTCTTTGGGAGCCTGGTCGAGCGCGGGCTGCATGGCGTGCGGCTTCTTGCGTCCGACAGCCACGTCGGCCTCAAGGCGGCAAGGATAGCCGTCTTCGGCGGTGTGAAATGGCATCGCTGCCAGTTTAACATCGCCCAGAACGCCATCCACCAAGCCCCCAGCGCAGACGATCCGCGAGCGCATCGGCGGCGAGCTGCGGGCCGTGTGGAACGCCCTGTACCAGTCCGCCGCGCAGAGGGCCAAGAAGGAGCTTGTGGCGCAGTGCGGCGAACTGGCGCCGAAGCCGGCCGCCTGGCCGGACGAGAACATTGACGTCGGACTGACGGTGTTTGCCATGCCCCTTCGACATCGAAGGCGGCTACGCACGACCAACGCCGTTGAGCGGGCGGTGAACCAGAAGATCACGTGGCGTGCCGTCTCGGTGCGGGTGATACCCATCATGAAGTCGCTGCTGCGACTAGTGACCACCCCGGTGGTGGAAATCGATGAAAAGTGGACTACGGAGCCGAAGGTTTACATTGGGATGGAGGACTGCCATAACTGACTGCCATAAAACTTGAACTTCCATACAAGATGGCACGCAATTCTGTGGCGGTATCCATATTTCACGTACCGGCTGATTGCAGGACCGCTTTATGAAGCAATCGGGGCGGGATCGGTACAGGTCCATCACCTCCTGCTAGGCTACCGCCAAAGATCACCGAGGGGAAACGAAATAGACTCGAACGGACGCAGGCATACAACGTTCTGATCCGGCGCAAAGCCTACACTCACCCACTCACCGTTCCTTAACACATACGCATCAAGCGTCCGGGCGGGGGATATGCCAAGTCCAGATGTTGTGTAGCGGTTGGCAAACTGACTGCCTGCTCCTGTATCGCGGTGAATAGCCGCTTGACTGACCTTCCGCGTGTTTCCCCTCGGCACTAAGCATGGAAAAGCATCTTGACTTCTGCTCAAATGGTGTCTCCAGCGTCAGTAAAGCATGGCCGGGAAACGCCGTAGGAACTGCGCAGCACATGCTCAGCCACCCCGCCCCTCATCGCCGCGACTCCATGGGCTTTGACCAGTCAGGTACGGCTCGTCAACTGTATGCCAATCCGGCCTGGCTGCGGCGCTGCCCCATCTGTGGTGCCACATCGCTGGTCCCTTTCCCCATTGATTTGTCCCATCGTCCCCAATGAAAAAACCAGACATAATAAACAGCATCAGCCAAATGCCGTTGCCCAGGCCATCAAGCCATGTCAAAGACATCGCGCCCTCAAAAAAATCCCCATCCCACTGGACAAACAAATAGCGGTCAAGCCGCAGATTCTCAATGTACTCTTCAAACAGAATGCTTGCTGCATTAAATGCATACATGATGGCTGTCCACCACCAGTTCATACCCAGATCATGCAGTCGCCTGACCTGCAGAGTGAAACCCGCAATAAATGACAGCACAATAACCGCTCCCAATGCAGTCACTGTCGGGACAACATACTTTTCCGGCAAAGTCTCACTGGCCGCAATTGCAAGCAGCAGCGATACAAACAGCACGACCGTAACCTGAATAGTTCCCCACCAATACTCGTAACGGCTTGCCCTGCGGCTTGTCCTGAACAAGTCGTTCCACAGCACTGCCCGCATGACAGAGCGGCCCGATACAACTGTGCTATTTGCGCTCATGCCCCTTATCCGCACTCATTCATTGGTGCGCAAAGCTAGCTGCGGTACAGGGAGTGGCAGTTTTGCGCCGCCAGCAGAAAGGATGTCCACTGCAACCCATATCTTCCGCAATATTGGCCATGCTTGTATCGCATTCTGATAAACACGTCAGGCAAAGCCGCACTAAGAAGGCGTTTCTAAGGTTGACGCTGCGCGGGTTCATACGACCGCGGCTCATGCTGCCAGTTTCTGCTCGATCAAGCGCTGCTCGATGTCGCCGCGGAAATGCCGGATCAGGCCCTGCACTGGCCACGCCGCCGCGTCGCCCAACGCGCAGATCGTGTGTCCCTCGATTCGCCGCGAGACGTCCAGCAGCTGGTCGATCTCTTCGATTCCGGCCTCCCCCCGCACCATGCGCTCGAGCACCCGCATCATCCAGCCGGTGCCTTCGCGGCAGGGCGTGCACTGGCCGCAGGACTCGTGCTTATAAAACTTCGCCAGCCGCCAGATGGCCTTGATCATGTCGGTCGACTCGTCCATCACGATCACCGCCGCCGTACCCAGCCCCGACCCCGCCTCGCGCAACCAGTCGAAGTCCATCAGGGCCTCCTCGCACATGTCGCGGGGAAGGCATGGCACGGAGGACCCGCCGGGTATCACCGCCTTGAGGTTGTCCCATCCGCCGCGTACGCCGCCGCAGTGCCGCTCGATCAGCTCGCGCAGCGGTATCGACATCGCCTCCTCCACCACGCATGGCTGCTCCACATGCCCCGACACGGCGTAGATCTTGGTGCCCGTGTTGTTGGGCCGGCCAAACCCGGAAAACCAGTCCGCGCCACGCCGCAGGATCTCGGGCACCACGGCGACCGACTCGACGTTGTTGATGGTGGTGGGGCAACCGTACAGGCCGGTATTGGCAGGAAACGGCGGCTTTAGACGCGGCATGCCCTTGCGCCCCTCCAGCGATTCGAGCAGGCCAGTCTCCTCGCCGCAGATGTAGGCCCCGGCGCCGTGGTGCACGTAGAGGTCGAAGTCCCAGCCCGAATCGGCCGCGTTGCTTCCCAGCAGGCCGGCCTCGTAAGCTTCCGCCACCGCCCGCTCAAGCGCCTCGCGCTCCCGCCAGAACTCCCCCCTTACGTAGATGTATCCGGCGTTCGCGCCCATGGCGAAACCCGCCACAAGGCATCCCTCGATCAGCAGATGCGGGTCGTGGCGGAGGATCTCGCGGTCCTTGCAGGTGCCCGGCTCCGACTCGTCGGCGTTGACCACCAGATAGTGGGGGCGGCCATCCGACTCCTTGGGCATGAAGGACCACTTGAGGCCGGTCGGAAACCCTGCCCCGCCCCGTCCGCGCAGTCCCGAATCGCGCACCTCCTGAATGATGGCGTCGCGCCCGCGGGCCAGAATCGCGGCGGTACCGTCCCAGGCTCCGCGCTCCCGCGCCCCGCGCAGCGACCGGTCGCCGTGGCCGTACAGGTTGCGGAATATCCGGTCAGAGTCTGCCAGTGCGCTCATGCCGCCTTCTCCCTCGCTCCTCCAGCGCCAATGCCACCGATGCGTTGGCGTCGCTTGCCCGGGACGTCTCCTTGAGCGTCTTCGCGCCATCCCGCGGTTCCGAGGAAAACCGCCCGATCGCCGACCCCGGCCGCGGCCGCCCGCCCTGGCGAAACTCGGCGACCATCCGCCGCAGCGCCTCGGGCGTCAGGTCCTCGTAGTAGTCGGGGCCAATCTGCACCACCGGCGCGTTGGAGCATGCGCCAAGGCACTCGACCTCCTCCCAGGACACGGCACCGTCGTGATACGGCACGCCGGGCTCGGGGCCGATGGACTCGCGGCAGGCGGCCACCAGATCCTCAGCGCCGCGCAGCATGCAGGGGGTAGTACCGCAGCATTGGACATGGGCATGCCTGCCCACCGGCGCCAGATGGAACATCGTGTAGAAGGTCGCCACCTCCATCACCCGGATGGGGGCCATGTCCAGCATCCCGGCGACCACCTCCATCGCCGCCACCGACAGCCACCCCTCCTGCTCCTGAGCCCGCCACAGCAGCGGTATCACCGCCGACGCCTGGCGGCCCTCGGGATACATGGCGATGCGCTCGTACGCCCAGGCCAGGTTGGCCTCGGTGAAGGCGAAGTTATCGGGCTGCTCGGGATGGGGGCGGCGCTGGCTCACCGGTCGATCTCCCCGAAAACGATGTCCAGCGATCCAAGTATCGCCGATACGTCGGCCAGCATGTGGCCTACGCACATCTTTTCCATGGCCGCCAGATGCGGGTAGCCGGGCGCACGGATCTTGGCCCGGTAGGGACGGTTGCTGCCGTCGGCCACCAGATACACGCCGAACTCCCCCTTGGGCGCTTCGACCGCCGCGTAAACCTCTCCCGCCGGCACGTGGAAGCCCTCGGTGTACAGCTTGAAGTGCTGGATCATCGCCTCCATCGACCGCTTCATCGACGCCCGCGACGGCGGCGCCAGTTTGCCCTCGTCCGCCGCCACCGGCTCTCCCTCGGTGTCCGGCAGCAGCTCGAGCACCTGCCGCATGATCTCCAGCGACTGGCGCATCTCCTCCACGCGGCACAGGTAGCGGTCGTAGCAGTCGCCGTTGTGCCCCACCGGCACCTTGAACTCCAGCTCCGAGTAGCACTCGTAGGGCATCGCCCGCCGCAGGTCCCAGGCCATGCCCGAGCCGCGCACCATCACCCCGGAGAAGCCCCATGCCTGGGCGTCCTCGGGCGACACCACGCCGATGTCGACGTTGCGCTGCTTGAAGATGCGGTTGCCGGTCAGCAGGGTCTCGATGTCGTCCAGTACCGCCGGAAACGACTCGCACCAGGCGGCGATATCCTCCGCCAGCCCCGGCGGAAGGTCGCGGTGGACTCCGCCGGGGCGGAAGTAGGCCGCGTGCAGCCGCGCCCCGCAGACCCGCTCGTAGAACACCATCAGCTTCTCGCGCTCCTCAAAGCCCCACAGCGGCGGCGTCAGCGCGCCGACGTCCATCGCCTGGGTGGTGACGTTGAGGAGATGGTTGAGGATGCGCCCGATCTCGGAGTAGAGCACGCGGATCAGGGAGGCCCGCCGCGGCGCCTCGACCTTCAGCAGCTTCTCGATGGCCAGGCACCAGGCGTGCTCCTGGTTCATCGGCGCCACGTAGTCCAGGCGGTCGAAGTACGGCAGTGCCTGCAGGTAGGTCTTCGACTCGATCAGCTTCTCGGTGCCGCGGTGCAGCAGCCCGATGTGCGGGTCGACCCGTTCCACCAGCTCGCCGTCCAGCTCCAGCACCAGGCGCAGCACGCCATGCGCGGCGGGATGCTGCGGGCCGAAGTTGATGTTGAAGCTGCGTACCCGGGGGGCTTCCGCGACATCGCTCATCGCTCCTCCCCTCCTTCCCGCTCCAAAGCCTCGCGGCTGGCTGCAGCCCCTTCCCACGGGCTGAGAAACTCGAAGCTGCGGTACGCCTGGGTCAGCTGCACCGGCTCGTACGCCACTCGCTGGCGCGACTCGTCGTAGCGCACCTCGACGAAGCCGGTAAGCGGAAAGTCCTTGCGCAGCGGATGGCCCTCGAAGCCGTAGTCGGTGAGGATGCGGCGAAGGTCCGGATGGCCCTCGAACTCGACTCCGTACATGTCGAACGCCTCCCGCTCGAACCAGTTGGCCGAGGGATGCACCTTCACCGCCGAGGGCATCGCCTCGCCCTCCCCGATTCGCGCCCGCAGGCGCAGCCGCGCCACCTGCCGCATGGACAGAAGGTGGTAGACGATATCGAAGCGCGGGACGCGGGCCGGATAGTCGACGCCGCACAGGTCGACCAGGGTGGTCATCTCCAGTTCGCGGTCGTCGCGCAGCGCCGCCAGCGCGGCCGGTACGTCGGCGGGCGCGACCTCCAGCGTCAGCTCGCCGCGAAACTCCAACACCGCCGCCAGACTCCCGCCAAGGCATGCCTCAGCCGCGGCGCACAGGTCGGCAAGCCCCTCGTCCGCCACGACGCTAGCGCTCAAGGGTGCCTGTGCGCCGGATCTTGCGCTGCAGCTGAAGTATGCCGTACAGCAGGGCCTCCGCCGTCGGCGGGCAGCCAGGCACGTAGATGTCTACCGGCACGATCCGGTCGCAGCCCCGCACCACCGAGTAGGAGTAGTGGTAGTAGCCGCCGCCGTTGGCGCAGGACCCCATCGAAATCACGTAGCGCGGCTCCGGCATCTGGTCATACACCTTGCGCAGCGCCGGCGCCATCTTGTTGGTCAGCGTCCCCGCCACGATCATCACGTCCGACTGGCGGGGGCTGGCGCGGGGGGCGAAGCCAAACCGCTCGGCGTCGTAGCGCGGCATCGAGGTGTGCATCATCTCCACCGCGCAGCAGGCCAGACCGAAGGTCATCCAGAACAGCGAGCCGGTGCGGGCCCACTGGACGAGGCTCTCCGAGGAGGTGACGAGGAAGCCCTTGTCGGAGAATTCCTCCGCCAGCTCCCGCATCTGCGGAGTCGGCCCCTCGGCCGCGTCCATTACTGCCATTCCAATGCCCCCTTGCGCCACTCGTAGGCGAAGCCGACCGTCAGCACCGCCAGAAACACCATCATCGACCAGAAGCCGAAGGCGCCGATGTCACCGAAGGCCACCGCCCAAGGAAACAGAAACGCCACCTCCAAGTCGAAGATGATGAACAGCAGCGACACCAGATAGAAGCGCACGTCGAACCGCATGCGGGCGTCGTCGAAGGCGTTGAACCCGCACTCGTAGATCGACACCTTCTCGGGGTCCGGCCGCCGTACCGCCGCCACCGCCGCAGCCAGCACCAGTACGAGGCCCAGGCCGCTGGCGAGGCCAAGAAACACGAGGATCGGGAGATACTCGAGGAGCAATCCCTCCATGACGCGCTTTCTCCGGCCCCGGCTGGGACGCTATGTACCCGGTCCGGTGCCACTGGTCAACCCGCCATCCGCACCCTTGTCGACGGACGGCGGCAGAATCGGCAAACTGCGCTCCCCTGACG
>CAZPIN010000148.1:0-8183 GCA_964586735.1 uncultured Rhodobacterales bacterium
CCCTGAAACCGTCGCTCCCGTCGCCGGTCTGCTGAAGCTTTAGGTTGGTGTCGATGCCCTTCGCGCTGTTTCCAGGAGACTCAAGAGCGTCACTCATGCCTGGATTGACCGGATTCGCCGATTCAAGCGACTCCTGAAACTGCCGCGCATCCTCGCCGCTCAGAGACGATGGCGGAAGCACGTCCGGCGAAGTGACCGCCTGGTCCGACACCTTGCCCGGCGCGCTGTTAACCAGCGCGGAGGTCTCCAGATTGCTGGCGACATCCCCGTCTACCTTTCCAAGTTCTGCAGCGGAGTCCCCTCCGCTGGCCTGCCCTGCGCTCTGCGCGCCCGAGCCGCTTCGACGCAGCCACTGGCGTAACTGCGCGGCCTTGCTGGAGAACCACGTGCGGAGCTTCTGCAGGCGGCTGGGCCTCTGGGTCCCCGCCTTCCAACCGCCGCCAGTTGCCATCCCCTTCGGCGGAGCGGCGTTCGAAAGCTCGTTAAGCCAGTCGAAGTTGTCGTAGCCCCCGCCGTCCGCAACCTGCTCCATCCGAAACTTGCCGTCCTCCCCCTGCACCACAATCGTCTGGTCGACCGTAATGTTCTGCGGACGCCCTTCCGACGCCGCCGTCGCGCCTTCCGTCGAATCCGCCCACTTCGCGCCGGTACGGTCCACCTGCGGACTCGGCGGCGGACGACGGGCACTATCATCGCCGGCGGCCGCTACCGATGGAGACGGCTGCCAGCCACTTTTCCCGCTGTCGGAAGCCTGGTGCAGATTGCTGCCTGCAACGTCCGTTGTACTGCCAAACAGGCCGGGCGGGGGAGAGCCTATCTTGCCTCTTTGCATCCCCTCCAGCGCCTTTTCGGCCTTCTCGATCTTCCTGGTGAAGGATGCCTTGGCGGCGGAGCTCTCCGCCATGTCCCTAGCCCTTTTGAGTCTGTTGATTTCCGTCTTGAGGTCCTCCCGCATCCGGATCAGGGCAGGTGAGTCCTCCACCTGAAACATCCATTTCAAGGCACCCGCCGGCTTGGAGTCCACGCCATCGCCTGCCTGCCGCAATTGGGGCAGGGCGCCGTCCACGGCTGCCACGACCTCCTCGACCCGCGTGAATTCTTCTCTCACGCCTTGCGGCACTCCCACAATGCTCGCCCTGCTGTCCTCAAGATCTCTCATTCTCTGCCGGAAACGCTTCATAAGGTCACTGGCCTCGTCCCCTGCCACCACCTTGCCACGTGGCCTCATTTCGTCCATGGAGTCGCTGGCCCGCATCACCGAAACGGCTCCAACCTGCTCCGTCGCCTGCGACGCCTTGGGCAGCAGATGGGCGGCGTCGCCGCCGCTTAGCGTCTTCTCCACCTGCCGCATGCTGGCCGCGTGCGCGCCTCCCTGATACGCCGGGTTGCGCACTCCAAACACCGCTTTCTCCGTGGGGTCGGTGGCCTGCACCACCGCCTTATGCAGCCCCTCGGCCGCCACGGGTGACAGCGACGAAACGCCGTCCGCCGCGTCGCCCATGCGGGCAATCCTTCCGAGCTCGCCGTCGCCCAGATCCGTACTGTTCTGGCCCGCCGCCGCCATCGTTTTCTGCGCCTCGTTCCACCACTGATCACTTGCGTCCGACCGGCTGGCCTCGCTCACCGCATCCTGAAGCCTTTCCAGCGCGCGCTGTACCTCCGGTGTGTTGGTGGCGGCCTCCTCCCCCGTCTTCCCAAGAACGCGGGCCGCGTAAGCCTGCTGCGACGCGGTCGCAGTGCTGTTTGCCTGTGGCGCGGCGTCTCCCGTGAGGCCCACAAGCTTCCGCATCCGCGCATACGTGCCCGGGTCGCGCCCGCCAAAGTCCTTGAAACCCGCATTCTGCAGCGCGGCGGGATTCATGGCGCTGTCGCTGACAGCCGCCCCCGTCTCGATAAGCCTCCACTCGCCGTTGACGTACTGGGTCGCGCCGATGGTCGGCGGCGGAACGCCCTCCTCCAGCACCGGACGCCAGCAGCCGCTCCTCCACTCCACTTCGATCCCTTTGCCTTCCATGAACTGCTTATAGCCGTAGGACTGCTTGTAAAGCGCGTCGCTTCCCGGCGCTGGCGGCGTCTCGCCGACGTACAGTTTGCGCGTCGAATGTATAACGTTGGGATGGACTTCATCAGGCGGACGGGCGGGCCGCACGCCTGCTACCTGATCCAGAGGTTTCACAAGCGGCCCCGGCGTGCCGCCATCATCAAGGTACCGCAGCTCGTCGACATTGTCGTACATCGACGTGATATCCCCCATTTCAACCCACGTGTGTCCGGAATCGTTTACGCCCCACTGGTACCACCTGCCCTGATCTTCCAAGTAATCCCTGGCCGCCCACACATCGTCTTTGCGCAATCCATGATACGGGCCTTTATCCGTGCAAATCCCTTTGCTGTTGAAATTGGGAATTTCAAACCTGCCAATCTCGTGCCACTGGCCGTCCTTCCACTCCAGATGCTTTCCCTGCTGGTCTAAACGCCGGTATTCCATTTCGACCCTTCTCCTCGACTTGCCAAAGAAGGGCCCTTCGTCAACGCAGCGGTTATTTTCGTATCGAGGGAACGGTGTTTGCAACACATCTTCATCAGGCGGACGGATGGTCGGCGCGTCTGCGGCCTGCGGCCTGAAGCCGTCCACCTGCCCGGTGTTGCCGGCCGCCGCCAGCATCTCGTCCATCTGCGAGCCGACCGCCCCCTGGTCGGCGTGCTGCGCGCCGTCCACGCGCCCCGCGGCCGATACGTCCTCAAGATGCTGGACGTCCTCGACGGCGGCTACCTTGTTCAGGTCAGCCACCTTCTGCGCTCCATGCACGGTCGAGGGCGACACCGTGTTGCCCAGGTCCACGGCAGGCTGGACCGCGTTCGTGGCGGCATTGGCCGTGCTGGTGCCGTTCAGCAGACCCGGACTCGCCGCATTCGTCGCGCCGGCTGCCCCGCCGGTGGTGCCTCCTGTAGCCCCGCCGGTGGCGCCTCCTGTGGCCCCGCCGGTGGCGCCTCCTGTGGCTCCGGCACCGCCGGTTGCACCTCCTCCAACATTCCCAGCACCCGTACCGGCTCCTGCGCCATCACCCGCGGCCGCACCGCCAGTGGTCGCGGTATTGACGGCGCCGTCCGTGCCGCCAGTAGCCGCGTCCGTTCCCTCTCCCGCCGCCGCGGGAGGCGGCGCCGCCGGAGAGGGCTCTCCTCCCTCGCCTTCCGCAGCGCCAGAGCCGGGAAGCTGGTTGCGCAGGCCCCGTACCACCTTCAGCATTGGAAAGAAGGACGTCGCCGCCGTGGTGTGCGTTACCGCAGCGTTCTGGTAGGCGAACGTGCCGTTGTAGTTGGAGCTCAGATACTCCCGCTCGAACTTTAGCCCGCACACCTCGAACAGCATGCCGTCCGCAATACCCGTGGCAATCTTCTCCTCCATGCCGAACAGACCCGCTATCCACAGGTCGCCCACAAGCGTCAACCGCATGCCAGCGATGCCGATCAAGTCGTCGCTCTGGCCAGCCGCCGTGACCATGCCGCCAGCCTGAGTTTCCGCCATTGCCCCGGTGGCCATCAGCATGTCGTCCTTGCCGTCGATAGTGAAGTTGCCCCGTATCTCGGTCTCAACGGCTCCGATCATCCGGTTCAGCTTGTGGTCATGCGTCTCGGTCAGGCTACCGTAGGAGGCCTCCTCGTCGCCCTCCACGCTGTCCACCAGGCTGCCCATACCGACGTCGATTAGGTCGCTCTCGCCCTCGCGCACAAAGCTGCCGATGCTCGTGATGTCAAAAGACTCCGAGCGCGATTCCAGCGCGTAGATCTCCCGGTCAGCCGTAATGCTCACGTCGTACCGCCATTCCACAGGCGGCACCGACTTCCGACGCCACTTCTGGTCATACCCGGGTTAGCCCCCGCCACTCGTTCCAGATCCGACGACCCGGCGCGCCCTGCGGGCTTGTGCCTCGCACGGGCGTCCAAGGGTTGATGTGCGGCTCATTCATGTAGCGGCCGATTTCCATGTCCGAGAGCCGGTGGTCCCACATTCCTCCGTACACATAGTTGTGAACAAGATCGTTTGGATCCTGGAACATGAAACGAACGTCCTGTACCGCCTCGACGGGCTGCCGAACGGCCGGGCTCACAGCACCCATCTGGTCCATCGGAGACGGCATGAATCCCATGCCAAGCGTCATGCTGCGCTGCCGGGGAGCAAACTGAGCCTGGCTGCGCGGACGCAGCATCCGGTCCAGCGTCGGCCGCCTCTGGCGAAGCACAACGCCTTCGTCCCGGCTAGCCCCGTGGATGGGCACTACCGAACCAGTGTCAAGATAGACGACCGGCTGCTGCTCCTGCTCGGCCGCCCTCTTTAAGGCGTTTCTCCAAGCGTCGAGATGCGAGTCGTCAACCGAATCCGCATGCACCACTACGGCGGGAGTTTGCCCGTCTGCCGCCACCAGAGCGCCATCGCCCGCCGAAAGATCTTCCACGGTGGAGGGATGCCTCACGACCGCTCCCTGATCAATGGCGTCGAAAAGCGCTGCCAGTTTGGCCTGCTCCGCTTCGTCAAAGAAGGAATGAATTCTGCCGCCATGCGGCAGCGGCGGCAGCTGCGCGCCCCTTCCAACCAGCTTGTCAAGCGTTCTCTGGAACGCGTCTGCAACCTCTCCGTAAGCCGCATATTCCGCCGCATTGGTCAAGCCGTAATTGAAGCCGTCCACACGGCGCAGCAAAGTCGGACGCGGGTCGCGGTTCATCTCCAGAATTTTAATGGCGCTCTCCCACGCTGCCAGCCTGTACATGAGTTCCATTCTAATCTGCGCACTTTCCGCCTCCGTCAGTCCGTCCATGATGAGGCCAGCGGAAGCACCGGGCGCGCTCACGCTGTGCTCCCCCTGAGTCAGCCTGTAGGTTCCTTCTGGTCCTTCCCGCAGCGGCATCATGTCCGGCGGGATTATGCCTTTCTCGTGGAACGCCAAGACTTCCTTGTAATTTGGGTCGTTCTTGATCCTTCCCAGCATCTGCGCCGTATCGTACGGAGCGTCCTCCCGCACGCCATGGCTGACAATCAGGCGTCTGAGCGCCTGGTCTGCCTCCTCCACGTATCCTGCCGAGCGCCGCAGAATCTCGGCATACTTGTTGGCTGTATAGATGTCGCCCGCCTCGGCCGCGGCAAGCTGCCTCTGGGCAATAAAGTGGCGGAGCAGCTCAGTATCGACAGCCCTGTTGACGGAGGCCGCTTCCGGCTCGTCCCAGATGTCCGCGCGTGCAATCTTTGGATCGATCTCCTGCACCATCCTGAACATCCTCTCTGACGCAGCTTGGAAAAAATAGCTGCGCAAATCCTCTACGGTGGAACTGGCTCGAATCATATTGTCCCGCCCCGCTGGCCCCTTCCTGACCCACAGACTCCGCCACGAGGCGGCCCAGCGGCGGTTGTCTGCGGCAACGTTGACAAGATTCGCGGGAGGCAAAGCGGACAGCGGAAGCGGAGGCACCGGCGGAACGGGAGGGACATTGGCGGCAGACGGCCGAATCGGAGGCACCGGCGGCGCAGGAGGTACATAAGAAGCGGACGGCAGCAGCGGCGGCGGAGGCGGCGCTGGCGGAGGCGGACCGGCATCCAATGGAAGCGGGTCGACCCCAGGCAGCGGGTCCTGCGCCGCATCATCACCTTTGAAATCGTAAGCGCCCACGCCCTCGAAAACATCGCCCTCGAACGGACCCTGCTCAACTGGCGGGCCTTCCGCTGCGCCATCCGCCGCTGGAGGAGAAACGTCGCCGTCAGCCGCTGCGGGAGAGGGAACGTCGCCATCCGCAGCCGAGGGGGAGGGAACGGCGTTGTCTACGACCGAGGGAGAAGGAACCGTGCTGTCAACCGTACTTGACGAAGGAATATAGTGCGACAAATCGTCCCCAGGCGAATGCATGCCTAGCTCGCTGTACGCCTTTTCCTCAAACGAGCTGCGAAACGCCGACGAGTCAAACCTCGCTTTGGTATAGAAGCGGTCAAAGTCGACACGTGTCCGCGCATCGACCAAATCCAGCGACTGCATTAGCCGGTCCAGGCGCGCCTTTGTGAACAGCGACTCGATTTTGCTGACTCCTATTGTCGGCGGTATCTCCACGCCCTGCGCTTGGCAGACTTCGGCGATGTGGCGGTCCACCAGATACCGCAGCGTCTCATAAGCCTCTGCGCCGCCCACCTTTTGGAAAGCTGCCGCTCCCGCCCCGACTCCCACGTAATTCTGCGCGTCCAGGTGACGGTCAATAAGACTGCGCGGGTCCTGGCCTTGTCGCAGCAGCGAAATAACCGATTCCCATGCGTCCGCTTCCTTCTTGAACTGGGCCGAGAGCTTTGCGAACAGCTGCGGATTATTGCCTCTGGCCGACTCGACGTAGGCAGGCAGCTTTCCGCTGTCCTGAAACGCGCCAATCTGAGCGTATTCCGGCTCTGCCATCAGCCTGGCCTCGACAAGCTCATAGTCGTACTGCGCCTTTCCAAGTTTCTTTGTCGCCTCCTCAATCACTTCCATGCACATTTTGTTGTAGACGCCCATGTACCCCTGAGCGCGCCGCATTGCCTCTGCATACTTGTTGGCGGTTCTCAGGTCGCCTGCAGCCTTCGCATTTGCGTATTTGGTCATCATGTGAACCTGCAGAGCCTGCATGTCCTGGCCCCTGAAGGCGCTGGCGGGAGTGGATGGGTCAATATTCCGCAGATTATCAATAGCCCGGGGTATGACGACATTCGAATAAAACTTCTGCGCGTCTCCAAACGACCCAGCCGCGCGCAGGTCGGCGCTGCCCATCAGGCGATGGGTACTTTGAATGTTTAGATTGTAGCCGACGAAGCTCTTAACCAGATAATTCACAGGATACGGATCGGCGGGCAAATCCGCGCCTTCTTCCGGACCTATCCTGGAAAGGTCTGCCGCCAGCAGCTCCGGATTCTGCGTATCGCCGACCGCTCCGGCAGCAGCTGGCGGCACCGCCGCGTCCTCCGCTTCCCCCACGCCCTCCAGTTTGCCTCCACCTACAGCGCCGTCCACTGTGCTAGTCACTGCGCCTTGCGGCGGAGTCTCCGGCGCTTTTGGCGGATCCGGCGGACGTACCTCCACCGTCGGAAAGTCTGGCGAGACGTTGAATATAACCCCTTCTTCTTCGGTCAGCGGTTTCAGGTTATTCACGTTTGCAGACTCCTCGGTGGCTCCGGTCGCCGCTGGTGGAAGCGCCAGATTATCAGCTATGTTGGCCTCGTCGAGATGGCTGGTGGCCTCAATGGCGTCAAACTTGGCCAGAAGGGCCGCGAGCTCGCTTTCGGTGAAATTCGAAACTACCGCCACGTTCTCAACCGCTGGCGCAGGCATGCCCGTAAGCGCCCTGTGCGAGCTGTCCACCACCCAGTTAACCGTGTAAATGGCCCGACCGAAGACTTCATCCAGAAAGTCGCTGTTGGCAACCCCTAGATCGTGAGGAAACGCGACCTCCGCGCTTTCCCTCATGCGGGCCAGCAGGGCGCGGGCGTCGTCTCCCGCTGCCAGCATGCTTTCCGCCTTCTTCAGCAGCTTCCAGTAGTCCTGGTGCTTGGCAAGCAGCTGTTCCAATTCCGCATCGGTCAGCGCTCTGCCTAGCCGCACTTCCTCTGTTCCGATAACGTGCTCTGGCAGCTGGCCGGTTTTGGCAATCTGTTTGAGCATCAAGTATTCAGCATCCTTGCGAAGGGCCTTCAGCGCCTTCTTCGTATTGTAATTCGCCCTAAACGAAATGCCGGCATCCTCCGCATACTTTGCCGCAGCCGCCTCCTGTATCGCCTTCATGTATTCCGACATGAGTCGCATGCCCTCCACGAATTTTCCCGCCCTTTCATAATCTTCCGCCTGCATCGCGAGCAGACGCGAATCGGCCATCCCCTCGGCCATGAATTTAAGCCCATGCCCCAGATAATTCTCCAATTGGGGATTGCCCCAGGAGTTTATGCTGACGTCCGGATTTATATTGGCCTTGTACCATTCCGTCATTCTGGCATGGGCTTCGTCCAGGCCGGCGTCGCGGACGTTTAACACCGTGCCAAACTTAAGCCTGCTTCCCTCGTTGGATTCCTTCGTTATGGCATTGAGTTTACGCCAGTTCTGGTCAAAACTGCGCTCGTACCGGTACATCGCGTTGTCCAGCTCCACCCTGGCTGCTGGAACGGGTGGCGGCTTCCCGCCAAAGCC
>CAZPIN010000149.1:0-1739 GCA_964586735.1 uncultured Rhodobacterales bacterium
GTGCCAAACGCCTCGGCGGCGCGGGCCAGCCTGCGAATGGGCCGGATCTGGTTGTACAGAAACGCGAGAGCAACCACGATCAGGAGAATGCTGGCTCCGCCCGTCCAGGTCAGCAGGAGATACGGATTGCTCGACACCAGCCGCCGCCGCGACGCCTCGGCGCGCAGCGCGCCTTTGCCGGTCTGGAGAGAAACGACGGCGGCGCCGCCGTCCACGGCAAGCTCCAGCCGCACCGACTGCGCGAAAGCCAGATCGAGCGCCTCTCCCGCTATTCTGCCGGTAAGGTCAATCCAGCCGAGCTCCAGTCCGGCAACGACGGTCTCGCCGGGGACAAGGGTATATTGCACCCCGAACAGCTCCGAGAGGCGCAGAAGACGGTCTTCGGCCTGCGCCACGGTTGCGGAGCTCTCCACGGACTGGGCGACCACGCTCAGCTCGCGCGCGTACTGCCCGGTCAGCTGCCGCGTGACGCGGTCGTAGTGGCGCTGGACGAAGACATAGGCGACGGTCATCTGAAGCAGCAGGATCGGCACCACGATGATCAGCGCGGAGCGGCCCAAAAGGCCCCTTGGAGTAGGAATCTGCATTGGCGCTCTTCTTTGGCGACGGTAGCGGGCGGGAGCATAGTATGACCGATGGCAGCGCGGAATTCGACCGCACCGAAATGCCAAGGCATGGCGTCACGGTACGCATGACCCCTTCGGTGCGTCGGGTGGTCGCGCCCAACCCCTCGGCGATGACTTTCGCCGGCACCAACACCTACCTCATCGGCAGCGGACCAGTTGCGGTGGTCGACCCCGGGCCGCCCGACTGCGAAGGGCATCTCGACGCGCTGCTCGACGCGCTGGAGCCTGGAGAGGAGATCGAGGCGATTCTGGTTACCCACCGCCATTTCGACCACGCCGCGGCCGTAGCGGAACTGGCCGCCCGTACCGGCGCCGAAGTGTGGGCGGCGCCTCTTTCCGCCAAGCCCCCTTCCCCGTCCGTCGCGAGCCTGCTCGACGACTACCGGCTCAAACGAGACGGCATTCACCGGAATCTCCAAGTCGACGGTGAGATCGAAGATGGGCAGGTCATAGAGTCGCGGCGCAAGGCCGCCAATGGCCAGGCGGCATGGCAGGTGCGGGCGGTGTACACGCCGGGGCATCTCGACGACCACATGTGCTTCGCGCTAGAGGATGAGGGAGTCCTGCTGACCGGGGACCACGTCATGGGATGGTCCAGCTCGATCATCTCGCCGCCCGAAGGCAGCATCAGCGCGTATCTCGCCAGCCTGCGGAAACTCGCCGAGCGGCTGGAGACCGGCACGGACAGTACCTACCTGCCAGGCCATGGGCATGCCGTCGCGAAGCCCCAGCCGCTGCTGACCAATCTTGCCCGGCTACGCGGCATGCGTGAACTGGAAATAGTGCGCTGCCTCGGCCAGAGCGAGCTTGGCCTCGATGATCTGCTGCGCAAAGTGTACGCGGAGCTGCCCGAAACGCATATCTCCGCCGCACGCCGCAGTCTCCTAGCTCATGTGGTGGACCTGGCCGAGCGCGGCCGCCTGCGCGCCGAGCGCGAGAGCGGAGAATGGAGGTTCGGGTTGGTGTAGAGTGCCCCCATGCCACCGTGAATGGAAACAGCAGGGAAGGAAGACGCAGCCCTCTGGCGAAGGGGTTGCGTTTGGGCCAGGCAATGGCGACAATCTCCATACCATCAACAATGGAGAACCGTCATGGCCAAAGGCTACCATCACC
>CAZPIN010000150.1:0-8107 GCA_964586735.1 uncultured Rhodobacterales bacterium
TCGGCCACCGTCCCAAGGTCCGCATGGTGCGTCATCCCGGCCAGTCGCTCCTTCATGGCCGGCAGGCCGGCGGCCAGGTCGCGTTGCCAAAAGTACCTTGCGTCTTCCAGGCGCGCCCGCAGCACCCGCTCGAAACCCCGCCGCATGGCCTCGCCGCCGTCGCTGCCCTCGTTATCGGCCACCGCCGCAAACCCCGCCACCCCCGATTCGCCGCGCAATGCAAAAAACCTCTGGTGCGCGCGCATGCTGGTGCGCAGTATGGGATCCGGCAGCTCGAGATGCTCGGGGTCGATAGCCCCCCGCAGTACCACCGGCCATTCGACGAGATTGGCGTTTTCCTCCAGCAGGCCCTGGTCCGGCACCGCCTCCATCCCCGACTCTTCTGCGACTCGCTCCAGCGCCTGGGCGATCACCTGCCGCCTCTCCCCGGCATCTACAATTACGTACGCCTTGCGCAGGCCCTCCTCGTAGCCCTCGATAGCCTCTACCTCGTACCACTCCGGCGCCAGCATGGGATGTCCCATGGTGCGGCTGCCAGCCTGCATCCCGTCCACTTCCACAGGCACGCTACGTGTCCCCTTCTCGTCCTCGACGATGCACAGCATCGACCGCACCGGCCGCGCCCATCGCAGTCCACCCTCCTGCCATCGCATGGACTTGGGCCACCGCACGGCGCGCACCGCCTCAGGCACCAGCGTCTCAAGATGCGTTTCCAGCGACACGGCGGGATGCTCGATCATCGCGTACCATGCGGCGGCATTGCCCTCTCCTTTCGCCTTCAGCGACTCCCGCTCCACGCCGGTGGACCGCAGAAACCCCTCCAGCGCCTTGTCCGGCGCGCTTACTCGGGGCCCGCGGCGCTCCTCACGGCGAGGCGGCGTCTCCGCCGGCAGCCCATGCGCAATCACAGCCGCCCGCCTCGGAGTCCATTGGCAGCGGATATTCCCCGCCTGCAGGCCCGCCTCCTCCAGCCGCCCCGCCAGCTCGCGCTCCAATGCCCGCGCCCCGGTCTCCTGCATCCCGGCGGGAATCTCCTCCGTCAGCAGCTCGAACAGCAGCGACGCCACGGCTCAGCCCTCCTCCTGCGACGCCAGAAACGCGTCGGCGCACCCTCGGGCCAGGCTGCGGATGCGATCGATGTACGACTGGCGCTCGGCAACGGCCACCACGCCGCGGGCGTCCAGCAGGTTGAAGGCATGCGACGCCTTGATGCACTGGTCGTAGGCCGGATGCGCCATGACGATGGTGCGACCCGTGCTGGGATCGAGCGCGGGGCTATCCAGAATCCGCCGGCACTCGGCCTCGGCGTCCTCGAAGTGCCGCTGCAGCATCGCGGTGTCGGCGACGTCGAAGTTCCAGCGGGAATACTCCTGCTCGGTGCTGCGAAACAGGTCTCCGTACGTTACGCCCGTACCGTCGTAGGGCAGGTCGTAGACGTTGTCGATGCCCAGCACAAACATTGCCAGCCGCTCCAGTCCGTAGGTGATCTCGCCGGGCACCAGGGCGCAGTCGCGCCCGCCCACCTGCTGGAAGTACGTAAACTGGCTCACCTCCATGCCGTCGCACCACACCTCCCATCCCAGCCCCCATGCGCCCAGAGTCGGGCTTTCCCAGTCGTCTTCCACAAAACGGATGTCATGCAGCCCAGAATCGATGCCGATGGCCGCCAGCGAATCCAGGTAGGACTGCTGAAAGTCCTCCGGCACGGGCTTGCGAATCACCTGATACTGGAAATAGTGCTGGAGGCGGTTGGGGTTGTCGCCGTAGCGCCCGTCCGTCGGCCTGCGCGACGCCTGCACGTAGGCGGCCGACCATGGCCGCGCGCCAAGGGAGCGGAGAGCCGTGGCGGGGTGGAACGTCCCCGCCCCCACCTCCATATCGTAGGGCTGCAGCACCACGCAGCCGCGGTCGGACCAGAATCGATGCAGCACAAGAATCAGGTCCTGGAAGCACCGCGGGCGGGCGGAGGACTGGCGGCTCATGGGATGCCCTCCGGGGCGGACTGGATTGCCGGTTACTACAGGCCACGCCAAGGCGGCACAAACTCCCCCCGCCCCTGCCAACGCCGCGGCGGGGCCGCATGACGACGGCGGCCACTACGCGGCGCATGCGGCGGCTGGACCCCTGGCTGCTTGCAGCCGTCGCCGCCGCCGCGCTGCTGGCGCTGCCGATCATGGCGGTGCTGTGGCTGTCCCTGTTTCCCCAGGACTCGGTCTGGCCCCACCTGCTGGCGACCGCCCTGCCCCGCTACCTCGGCAACACCCTGCTGCTGATGGCGCTGGTGGGACTGGGCACGGCCGCCATCGGCATGGCCACGGCCTGGCTGGTGGCATTCTACCGCTTTCCCGGACGGGCGCTGTTCGAGTGGGCGCTGCTCGCCCCGCTGGCCGCCCCGGCCTACATCGCCGCCTACGCCATGGTCGAGTTCCTCGAGTACGCCGGTCCCCTGCAGACGGCGCTGCGCGGCATGGCCGGCTGGTCCTCCGCCCGCGACTACTGGTTCCCCGAGATCCGCTCCCTCGGCGGCGCCGCCTTCGTCATGACCTTCGCCTTCTATCCCTACGTCTACCTGCTGGCCCGCGCCGCCCTCAACGAACAGTCCATTACCGCCGTCGAGGTCGCCCGTTCGCTGGGCAACCGCCCCCTCAAGGCGCTGCTGCGGGTGTCGCTGCCGCTGGCCCGCCCGGCCGTCGTCGCCGGCACCGCCCTGGCGCTGATGGAAACCCTCGGCGACTTCGGCACAGTCGACTACTTCGCGGTGCCCACGCTCACCACCGGGGTGTACAGCATCTGGTTCGAGGCGTTCAACCCCGGCGGCGCGGCGCAGGTGGCGGTGGTCATGCTGGCGCTGATCTTCGGCCTGCTGGCGGCCGAGCGAGCCTCCCGCCGCGGCGCCCGCTTCCACGACTCCTCGACCCGCCACCGCCCGGCCCGGGGCCGCCATCTCAAGGGCGCCGCCGGCTGGGTGGCCATGCTTGCCTGCGCGGCGCCGGTGGCGGTGGGTTTCGTTCTGCCCATCGGCGTGCTGGTCTGGCGGTCGCTGGCCAGCGCCACGCTGGCTCCCGGGTTTCTGCTGGCGGCAGGCCATACGGCGCTGCTGGCCGCCCTGGCCGCCACGGTCGCCACCGGACTGGGCCTGCTGCTGGCGTTCGGGTCGCGAGGCGCCCGTCCGTCCTGGCCGCGCCATCTCGCCCGCGGCAGTGCGCTGGGCTACGCCATCCCCGGCGTGGTGCTTGCCATCGGGGTACTGGCGCCGCTTCTCGCCATGGACCGCTTTCTGGCGTCGCTGGGCCTGATCAGCGAACTGCTGCTGACGTCCTCCATACTGGGAATCGTCTTCGCCTACACCGTGCGGTTTCTGGCCATCCCCTACGGCGCGGCGGAATCGGGCTTCGCCCGGGTAACCCCCAGCATGGAGATGGCGGCCCGCACGCTGGGCGAGACCCGCGGCGGCGCACTGCGCCGGGTGCAGCTGCCGCTGCTGCGTAGCACGCTGCTGGCCGCCTGGCTGCTGGTGTTTGTCGAGTCGGTCAAGGAGCTGCCCGCCACCCTGATTCTCAGGCCATTCAATTACGACACATTGGCCACTAGGGTGTACACTCACGCCTCGCTGGAGGACTTGGAACGGGTGGCATTCGACGCGCTTGCTATCATCCTGGTGGGGCTGCTGCCCGCTTTCCTGCTACGGCGGGGGTTTCGCAGCTCCGGCTGGAGCGGCGGCCAGGCCCCGTAAGCGCGGAAAGTACGTCCGGGAGCGGCTGCCATCATTGGGAACGGCGTCATGGAACTGCCTGCACTGAACATCGTCGACTTCGTGCTGATCGCCATCATGGCGCTGTCCATCACACGTGGATTTTCGCGCGGCGGGATACGGGAAATCGCCGGCGTCGCCGGCTGGGTGGCGGCGTTCATCATCGCCTTCATCTTCGCTCCCGAAGTGCGCCCCCTCATGCCGGAGATCGGCGTGTTTGGAGACTACGCGGACACCTGCCTGATCAGCGGCTTTCTGGCCTTCTTCGCGCTGTTCCTGCTGACCATGATTGCCGTCGCCCTCGTAACGCCGGCGGTGGAGCGCGGCACGGCGGGGGCGTTCGGCTCGGGCGATCGGGTCTTCGGGCTGCTGTTCGGAATCGTGCGGGGCGTGGCCATCATCATCGGCGGCTACCTGCTGTACGACGTCTTCGTGCCGCTGTCCGACCAGTCGGACTTTCTGACCTCGGCTGGCAGCTACGACATGCTGAAGTCCATCTCGTCCGCCCTGCGCGACTCCACCGCCGGATCCATACCGGGCTGGCTGGGCGGACGGATTGAGGCGCTGGTCGATGGATGCTCAGGCTACCTTCCAGCCGTACCCGGCGTGAGCCAGTAAACCATGCAAGACACGGAAGGCGGCACCCGCGTCGCCCTGGTGACCGGCACAAGCCGCGGCCTTGGCATGGCGATGGCCAGACAGCTGGCCATGCGGGGATGGGACGTGGTGGCGACGGCGCGCACCGAGGGCGGCCTCGCCGAGCTGGACGACCTGCTGCGCACTCAGGGCCGGCAGGCGACTCTGGCGCCGCTTGACCTAGCGGATGCGGAGGGCCTGCAAAGGCTGGGACAGGAAATCGCCAAGCGGTGGGGACGCCTCGACATGCTGGCGCACATGGCGGCGGAGGCGGCGCCAGCGTCGCCGGTGGTACATATCGACGAGAAGATTCTGCGCCGGACGCTGGAGGGCAACGTGCTTGCTGCCCAGCGGGTCATCGCAATGGCAGACCCCCTTCTGCGGGAGTCGCCGAAGTCCTTGGCGGTATTTGCGCTGGACGCCGCCTATGGCGCCTACCGCGGCGCGTACCGGGCGGCCAAGGCGGGAGTGAAGGCACTGGCCCAGTCGTATTTTCTGGAGAACCGGCGGGGCCCCGTACGGGTAGCGGCGATACAGCCGCCGCCCATGGCCACAGCGCTGCGCGCCCGCAGCCATCCAGGAGAGGACCCGGACGCGCTGACGCAGCCTGACGTTGCAGCGGAGGGTTTTGTGGAGGCGATACTGGACAGGGAAGACTCTCTGGAGGGGCGTGAGAGCATGAAGGTGTACAAGTGGAAGGAAGTACGAAGCCGGGGGACTGGATGACTGGATCCGGCTGACTGACGCGTTTCGGCCCTGAAGCACACTGCGTATTGCGGGCCACGCTCCCCTGTGTCCGACGCTGCAACGCAGCTTGGCCTTGGCGGCAGACGGTGGGATGTATTTGGGGAGCCCCGATGGCCCTGCCCCGCATAGCGCCTCGTCCATCCTGCTAAGGGCCAACAGAAAGGCGCCTAGCGGACGGGGCTCGTCAGAGGCAGGTCAGTTAGACTGGCCTGTATAGGCAGTCATGCAGAACAATAGCAGGCCCGCCCATGACTGGTATGCGCATGCCGAATAGCATGTCCGGGCTGCATGGATACGTCTGCATATCATGAGTTTGTGCATATTTCGCAACAGTCTGGAACAGTACGCCGCCACCTGTCGATTCAGCGCAGTCCGTGGAAGGGCTTGTTCCGCAATTAGATATGGTCACGCAAGATGGCATACACTATTCCACCTATGCCGGCAAGCAAGGTACCATAGGCCAGTACTGAAAAAAGAAAAAATCTTCGATTATCCTTCTTGATCTCCACCACGTGAGTAGCGATCATTCCTTTGAGCGCGATGACTGCATCCTTGAGCTCGAGGATTGCTTCCTTGAGCTCGCTGTCTCTGCGCTCGGATGCGGAGCGGTCTTCGATGACTGTTTCCTTGAGCTCGAGGATAGTTTCCTTGAGCTCGTTGTCTCTTCGCTCGGATGCGGAGCGGTCTTCGATGACTGTTTCCTTGAGCTCAAAGATTGCATCCTTGAGCTCGTTGGTCTTGTCGCTGATAGTCTTCTCGAGATGGTTGACGGCTTTCATGAATTTCACGCCCTGCTTCCGGCTCTTCAGGCGAACCTTCTTCAGACCATCTCGAATCTCTTCTTGGCCAGTCTCAATGGCCTCGACCCTTTCCGTGAGACTGGCGCTCGTCTCGGGGCCTTCCACCCGATGTTCCTCGACGCCCTGCCCGCTGGCAGAGGCTCCCCCTGCCCTCTCTGAGGTCCCATCGCTGTCCTGCGTCCCGGCTCGCGCACCCGCCTTGGATGGGTCGAACCCCTTTGCAGAGTCTTGTGTGGACATGAGTCTGGCTGCTGCTGACTTTGACATGGCTGTACTCCCTAGCCTACTCCACTCTGCCCTCAGTGTCAAGGGCCCGAGAGACGGTTCGCGTAGTGCGCTGCTTCATCCGCCGACTCGGATGGCCTCGTTGCCGAAGCCGTCCTCGCAGCAGCCAGACTGCGCCGCTCAGACCTGATGCTTGGCCACAGAGGAATCGATGCCTAGGAGGCGACCGTCACCATGCGTTCCAAGTCAAGTCGGCACCACCATAGCATGCACCAATCTGGCTGTCAAGCCATGGTCTGCCGAAAATCCCCAACTAACCGGTAACCCTTTATCAAATACAGGCTTACTCGTGGCAGAACGGCCAACTTGCCCGTTCTCTGGCAGGACCGGCACAGGTGATGCTTCCTGCTAGCCGCAAAAAAAACCTTTATCCTCAGAGAGTTAGAGTGATTCGCTAACGTGCAGCTACAAGTACTGCCCGTAACCTCGTCACAGGCAAGGATTTTCTGCTGACACCTATCTCTCGAATCGGGTAATGTGGACGCTCCCGCAGCCACTGCGGTGTCTGCGAATCGGGCAGTCCGTCGTGGTTTTAGTGGCTGATCAGAGGCAGGGAGTCCCATGTTCCTGCCCCGCAGTACCTACCTTCCTCCACTGAAGGTACGGACAGAGCGGTACCTTGAATGGCGATCACGCCCGTCGGCGACAAGGTGCAGGCTGGCTTCGCTAGCAGTCCAGCTCATCGAGGCGCATATTGGACCGCTGCGGAGTCACAGGGAACACGAAACATCGGACATGCCAGTCGCTCAACACGCAGCGGGATCTAGCCGACGGCAGACATGACCGTCAGTACGACACCTCCGACCTCGCATCGATGCTTGGCGGATGTAGCAGCGGGAGCCTCGGCGTCTGGTCAAATGTGCGATGCCGGCGGCTACGCCGAGGGTCTTGGGCGAATCGCTGGTCCGTCAACAGCGGAAGAGTGCGGCGGCGGGCGATCAGATGGCTCGTTGTCCTTGGCAATGCCAGTGCTCCTTGTTATGAGTCAGTTGCGCCCATACCGCGAAACTTCCGCAATTCTTGACTTCACAGGTTCAGTGGACGTTTCAGCAAGCACGCTGAACAAAGGTATTGCTGCGCAAAGATCTTTCCTCAGATGACATAGAAAAATCGCCGATGTGGTGCCCCCGAATGTAGTGCCCCACGCGGCGCACAGTTGACATTTCCGCGTTTCCGCCCAATACTCACGGCCATGTTCGTTCGTACCAAACACGCCCCCAACGGCCCGCCCCCAAAGGTGCGGGCTGTGATACTGAGAAGTGAACGAAGCGGCAGGGCATACCTGGTTCCGTCGAAACCTGCGCGGAACGCCAAGATCATCTACAGGACAATGGGGGTTAGGCAGGAGACGGATATCCGTGAGTTAGAACCCCACTAAGTCGCTTGTCTGTCAATCTTGGCCCGGGTCCTGCGTCGCGTAGGGCCCCCAGCCGGGCCGTGTGCTTAGGTGGCAAGGGCTTGTTCAATTTGATATTTGAACTCAGGAGTGCGGCGGCGGGCGATCAGATGGCTCGTTGTCCTTGGCAATGCCAGTGCTCCTTGTTATGAGTCAGTTGCGCCCATACCGCGAAACTTCCGCAATTGCGCCATTGCAAATCTTACGCAAGGTTCCTTACTGGCAATCCGCAAAAACCACCAAATGAAAACTTCCCAACCCTTTGAGCAGCGGAATGGAGGGCAAACACCCTTTTGGCTGGCCCCAGCGCAGGGTGAACGTTACTCCTGCAAGGGGTCACCCTTATCATCCCCCCCATGCCACCGTGAATGGAAACAGCAGGGAAGGAAGACGCAGCCCTCTGGCGAAGGGGTTGCGTTTGGGCCAGGCAATGGCGACAATCTCCATACCATCAACAATGGAGAACCGTCATGGCCAAAGGCTACCATCACC
>CAZPIN010000151.1:0-19314 GCA_964586735.1 uncultured Rhodobacterales bacterium
GGCGGCTCCATGATGTCCCATTTGGGAAAATCGTGGCGAAGCCCGTACTTCCCTAAAAGCTTGTAGCCCGGAGACAGCCTCTGATACGAGGTTGACACCGTGAGGCGATTGGGACCTGCGTTGATGAGAAGCGAGAGGGCGAGCGCGAGGCCGTCGGCGCCCCCCTCTTTCGTTTCCGCTTGCTGCAGCCCTCCCTGGGCGTTGTACACCGTCATGCGGGCGGCAAGCCGGTGGTCGTTGGTACTGGTTACCTCAACTTCAAGCCGGAACCAGCGCGGTTCTTCCAAACCGGTATCGCCCCAGAAGGTGACGTCGCGGTGTCCCTGGCGCAGGGCATCGTCGACCTGGCGGGTGGCGGCCAGCGTCAGGATGGATTCCGCCAAGACATCCACGAACTCGTCCATGCCCTCCTTTCGCAGGGCGTACTCGAAGAAAGCCTTCGCCGTGTCCGGGTAGCTCAGCACCCGGCATATGAACCCGTCGAAGAACAGAGGCACGCCCCCGGCGGCCATCCCCTCCACAGACTGCGTCCGCATCTTCTGCAGCAGCGCCTCCAGCTCGTCGTCCCGCTGCTGGTGCGGTGGTTGGTTCTGTTCGGCCATGATGGATTCTCCTTTCTGTGTCCAGCCGCTGGTCCTGCCTGGCGGCGGCATTTGCGGGATTTCGGGCGGGCTGCCCATGCCCGTTCAGCGCACGCGGCAGCAGAACAGGCGAAGCCGGACCATGCGCGGCGCCCCCAGACGAAAGTCAGAGGCAAATCCCTCGGGCGCTGCGCGCATCCGAGCGCATGGTCCGGCTCGGTCTCCACCATAGCGAAGAAACGTCACGGCACCCGGCCCGTCTCGGCCGCCGAGTCGGTCCGCGCCGAACGCCACGCTTGGAGCGGGCAGAAGACGCTTGCAAGGTGAAGGGCTGCGGGTAAGGACCCTCGATGCAGGGAAACGGAAGGCATTTCCCGCCAGGCGGTACGGGCGCCTGGCCAGCGATGGCCACGACCGGCGCTAGAGCGGCGGTCCGGTCACGCTACGACGGACTATCTGGCGAGCGGGGGGAGAATCAAACTCCTGTCCTGTCGGGTGCAATCCGCGCCCCCGGTCAGCCCGCCCGGTCAGCGGAGATCCAATTGCAGTTCCCGCCGACGTCCCGCCCCGCCGCGGGGACAGGCGCAAACGCCAGTGTCTCGTGCCGCTCAACGGGATTGTACGCGCTGTCGAGGGGTGCTCCCCGCCCCTCCTGGCTTTGGAGTGGATACCCACAGTCCCCTGTGCCGCATCCGTCATCTGAACTGCCCGATGTGTGATTTCACCCCATTCCGCCACGAAGCGCAGCAGCAGGGCGAAGCGGCCATTCGGCAGGCCGCCGGACTGGACGCAACTTGTCGTTGCCTCCGGAATTGTCATCGGCGGAATGCCGGGACAGGCTCCCAAGCTTTGGCGTCGGGGACAGGCGCCGACGCGGCGGAAAGGATGGGAGGAGGATGGTTGCGGGGGCAGGATTCGAACCTGCGACCTTCAGGTTATGAGCCTGATGAGCTACCGGACTGCTCCACCCCGCGATGGCACTTCAGGGCCAGACAAAACCAGCCCCGGTGGCTGCCCGACAATGTAGGCGAAACATCCTTGCTTGGCAAGTCCCTGCGTATTCCGCGCGGAGAGCGCGTTTCGAAGCTGCCGGAAAGGTCGGTATACTCGGCCATCAGCAGCGGCCGCGGCGATTCGGGCAGCATCCACCGCGCCGCGTCCCATCAAAGGAATCCAGAGGCATGAAAAACGGCGGACTACCATCCTCCAACTGGTCGTATCCCACCCAGCAGCGGTTTGGATGCGGCAGAGTGAAAGAGCTGTGGCGAGTGTGCGCCGAGCGCGGCATACGGCGGCCGCTGTTCGTCTCTGACAGGGGACTGCTCAACCTGCCGCGCACCGGCAGCGTGCTGGCCGCCGCCGAGGAGGCCGGGCTGCAGGTGGAGACGTTCGCCGACGTGCAGTCCAATCCTACGGTCGAGAACGTCGAGCAGGGCATTGGCGCCTATCGCGAGTCGGACCGCGACGGCATCGTCGCCTATGGCGGCGGCAGCGCGATGGACGCGGGCAAGGGCGTAGCTTTGATGGTGGGGCAGTCACGCCCCATCCGCGACTTCGAGGACATTGGCGACAACTGGAAGCGGGCCGACGCCGAGGCGATACCGCCGGTACTGGCGGTGCCCACAACTTCCGGCACAGGCTCCGAGGTGGGCCGCGCGGCGGTCATCACGGACCCCGAACTGGGCAGAAAGATCATCGCCTTCCATCCCCGGCTCATGCCGCTGGTGGCGATACTCGACCCCGAGCTCGCCGTAGACCTGCCAAGGCACCTGACGATTGCAACCGGGTTCGATGCGCTGTCGCACTGCTTCGAGGCGTACTCGGCCGGCGGCTACCATCCGTATGCTGACGGAATCGCTCTGGAGGGGCTGCGGCTGGCGGCGCGCTGGCTGCCGGTGGCGGCCGAGAATGGCGGCAATGTCGAGGCTCGCGGGCACATGATGGCGGCGGCGGCAATGGGGGCCACCGCCTTCCAGAAGGGCCTTGGTGCCGTGCATTCGCTGTCGCACGCGGTGGGCGCGGTGCATGACACGCACCATGGCCTCACCAATGCCGTGTTTCTGCCGTACGTCGCCGTCTATAACCGCCCCGCCATTGAAGGCCGCGTCGGCGCCATGTGCCAGGCGGCCGGGCTGGAAGCGGAGACGTTCGAGACTCTGCTGAGCTGGATTCTCGACCTGCGGAAACGGCTGGAAGTACCGCATACGGCGGCCGAGCTTGGCGTTGAAGAGTCGCGGCTGGAGGACCTTGCCGCGCTTGCCGCCGTCGATCCGACGGCAGGCTCCAACCCCCGCGAAGCTGACGAGGAGGCGATGCTCGGCATGCTCAAGGTCAGCATGGCCGGGTCGCTCGACCCCGCGTAATGCCGATGTTTGCCAGTGAGCCCATCATCGCGCCCGAGCAGCGGGTACTGCCGGAGTGGATCGACTACAACGGCCACATGAACGTGGCCTACTACAGCCTTGCCTTTGACCAGTCTCTGGATTTTGTGCTGGAGCACTCCCTTGGCGTGGGGCCAACCTATGTGGCGGAACGCGGCATGGGGCCGTATGTGGTGCAGAACCACATCCACTATCTGGCCGAGCTGGTGCAGGGAGAGGCGTTTGGCGCGCGGCTTCTGCTGGTCGATGCCGATGCCAAGCGCCTGCACTGCTTTTTGGAGATGATGCGGAGCCGCGACGGGGCGCGAGTGGCCACATCTGAGCAGCTGCTGGTCAACGTTGACCTCGAAACCCGCCGCAGCGCGCCCTATCCGCAGGACCGGCTGGAAGTGGTGGAGGCATTGCGCGCGGCGCACGCCGAACTGGAGCGTCCGCGGGAGATTGGCGCGGTACTGGGAATACGTCGGCAGTACAAGTGATTGATCGTCATTGGCCTTGGTAGCAAAGGCGTTGAAGGGATCAGGCGGTGGGGATGAACATTGCTTGGGATGGGCAGCTTGAGAGGCGAAGGCTCCTTCATTCATGATTAATGCCAATAGAGAGTGCGATTCTTATGCGTTGTCCAAATTGCAAATGCATGACGGTCCTTCTCGGGGGCCGAGTTGAGTGCATCTATTGCGTTCTTTGCAGTTGTGATGACCTCTTCTGCTAGTTCCTGATCAGCGTTGAACGAAGGATCATAGTCGGCCCTGTTCCTCAATCCATGCAAATGAACATGGCCGCCCGCAAAATTTTGCACCTCCGGCGAGAGTTCTTCCATTCTGGCATAGTTCAGACACTGACGCTTTACGAAACCGTGGTCCAGAGAACGATATACCTGCTGCCAAGCCTCGTTGCTGCTGAGATGACCGTCTATTCCGGCGATGCAGTCAGCACATGTCTTGCAGAGCGCATGAAACGCCGCGTAGTACGCTGTGCTGACCGCGCGGTTCATGTCAGACTGACTCGCGTTGGGTAGCTGGGCAAGCGTCTCGGCGGTACGCAGCAGGTCAAGCCACTGCATTTTCGGCCTCCTTGATGCGCTCAAACAGGATAATCGGATACCTCGTTTCGCCAATCTCCCTAAGTTTCGGTCGAAGTGCCCTAATGAGCAGAAAAAATTTCCTGCCACCCCACTTTACTTTGTCGCCCAGATATCTGGCGTAGACCCAAAGGTCAGGGCCATCCTCCCAGTCTGAGGCATACTGCTCCGTGCGGATGGCCACGATGTTCATCGGGGCCATGTGCTTCCTGAGTTCGCTTAGAAGAAGCTGCTGCACCTCTTCCGAGACGACTTGCTGTTGGTTGGCCATTGTACCCTCCGTATCTGCGGATGTGGTCAGACTAGCACATTGGACGACTCGGCGCAAGTGGTCAATGGCTCTGCGCGGTGCGCACCTGAACACGTGCCAGCGGCTCTGCAAAGCACATGACACATCACGTGGCATATCGCGTTGACTACGCGATTCAGGTCAGTCTGGCTCGCGCTTGGCAGATGGGCAAGCGTCTCGGTGGTGCGCAGTAGGTCAAGCGGCTGCATCTTCACCCTCTTCGATAGGCTCAAAAAGGACAACCGGCCTCCTCGGCTCGCCCCACTCTTCAAGTTTCGATGGCAGCACATCCATGAGCTGAAGGTACTTCTCGCCACCCCACTTTTCCTCCTCTCCCAGAAATCTGGCATAGACCCATAGGCTGGGGCCAGTCTCCCATCCTTCGCCCCATTGTTCCGTGCGAATGGCCACGACGTTCATCGGGGCCAGATGCTTTCTAAGTTCGTCTAGAAGAAGCCGTTCCACCTTTTCCGTGACGACTTGTCCTTCCCTAGCCACTGTGATCTCCATGTCAGCAGGTGCAGGATAGCATCGCGGGCCGCCCAGCGCAAGCCAGCAAAGGCACTGTGCGCCGCGCTTCTATCGATGGGTCCTGCAATCTCAGCGCCGCCGCATCAGGCATTGAGGGGGGCGCAGGCCCTTTCCAGCCACTTCGTTGCGCCGGACCGTACAAGCGGCCCGATGCTGCGCAGCACCCTGCGGTGGTACTGGTCCAGCCACCGCACCGTTTCGTCGTCAAGCAGGCTGGCGTCAATGGGCCGCTTGTCGATGGGCGCAAGGGTAAGGGTTTCAAAACTGTGCATCTTCCTGCCGCCCATGCTTCTCGCGGGTCGCAGTATCTCCAGGTTTTCGATGCGCACGCCAAAACGGTCAGGTTCGTAATTGCCCGGCTCATTGGAGAGGATGATGCCAGGCGGCAGCGGCCTGCGCGCGCCAGCGGCGGACTGGGACATCGTGTATGGTCCCTCGTGTACCGACAGGTGGCAGCCGACGCCGTGGCCAGTGCCGTGGGAGTAGTCCAGTCCGGCGCGCCACAGCGGTTCGCGGGCGATGGTGTCGAGGGAAATGCCCCTTGTGCCAGGCGGGAAGCGCATGCGCTCCAGGCCGATCATGGCTTTCAGCACAAGTGTATAGGCGCGCCGCAGATCGGGGCCGACCTCGCCAATCGGAATCGTACGGGTGATGTCGGTGGTGCCAAACGGATACTGTCCGCCAGAGTCCACCAGCAGAAACTCCCCCTCCTGCAGGCGGCGGTCGCTTGCTTTGGTTACGCGGTAGTGGGGCAGGGCGGCGTTGGGGCCGGAGGCTGCGATGGTGTCGAACGCTATGTCGCGCAGCTTTCCGGTGGCGCGGCGGCACGCCTCAATCTTTTCAACAATGCCAATTTCCGTCAGGCTGGCGGGGTCCGTGCCGTCCAGCCAGGCCAGAAACTCCACCATTGCCGCGCCATCCAGCAGGTGCGCTTTGCGCATTCCAGCAAGCTCGCTGGAGTTCTTTACGGCCTTCATGTCGGCGATTGGATCGCTGACCTGCTGGATCTGCAGCCCGGTGACTCTGGCTTCGGCGGCGATGCGGGCGGGCGTGCTGGACGGATCAAGGCCCAGCACCGTTCCCTCCACCTCCGCCAGCGTATCGGGCCAGGCGTCTGGCGGCTGTAGGTCGACGTCCGCGCCCGCGTCGAAGCCCTTTGGCAGCCTGCTCGGGGGGGCAAACAGCGTCGTCTTGCCGTTGGCGCGCACCAGCGCCCGCAGCTGGGCGACGGGCGTATGGGGGATGTCCTGCCCGCGCAGGTTGAACAGCCAGCTGGTCGACTCGCCCGAAGCCACAAACAGCGCGTCCAGCTTGAGTCGCTGCAGCTCGGCGGCCACCCGTTTGCGCTTGCGACTGGAGGACTGGCCCGCCCATTCCATCGGAAACGAGACTGCGCACGTCCGCCGTTCGGGCGGGCGACCCTCCCACAGCGCGTCGATCGGGTTGGGTTCCATCGGCCTGAGCCGCAGTCCCGCTCTTTCCAGCGGCGTCAGCGAGCCCATCGAGTGCAGCCATGGGTCGTAGCCGATGTGGTATCCGGGTTCGTGCCTTTCTTGAATCCATTCGGCCGCCAGATGGGGCGCGGCGTCGACGACCTCGATGGCTTCGGGATCCGTCTGTTCCCGCGCCTGGATGCTGTAGCGTCCGTCGACAAACAGTACCGTCTTCTGGTAGCGAATTGCCAGCAGCAGCCCCGTCGAGCCGGTGAAACCGCTCAGCCAGGCCAGGCGCTCGTTCCTCGGCGCGACATATTCGCTAAGGAAGGCGTCCGTCCGCGGCAATATCATGCCGTCGAGTCCGGCATTCGAAATACTTTGATGCAGCGCCGCGAGCCGCTCGGACGTCTTTTCGGGCTGCGAGGCCGACTCGAAACTCTGGAACTTGGCCATTGGATCAATCTTCGTTGGCCGGCTTGAGATAGTTGGCCATCACGGTCTTGCGTCCGTCGTTAAATTCCACTTCAACGCGGCTGCCGTCGCAGCTGGCGACCTCGCCGATTCCAAAGCGCTGGTTGAACACCCGCTCTCCCTCCTTGAATTCCCTAGCAGCCCTGTGGGCTGGACGGGGAGCTGCGGCCACCATCCGCCGCGTGGCGACGCCCGACGACGCCAGATGCGCCTGTCGCTGCATGCGGCGCCAGCCGGGGGAATTGTAGGGGCGGGCGCGGGCGGCGCGCAGCTCCAGCTCCGAGCCGACGGGATGGGCGGGCAGCTTGCTGCCGGTGTCCTCGATCTGTTTCGTGTGTTTGGCGGGAATTTCCCTGAGGAAGCGCGATGGCGTCTGGTACTGAGTCTGCCCAAATTGAAACCGCATCTGGGCATGGGTGATGGCAAGATGCTTGCGGGCCCGGGTGATGGCTACGTGGGCGAGGCGGCGCTCCTCCTCAAGGGCCTTGCCTTCGGTGTCTTCCAATGCCCGCGGGCTTGGTATCACCTGGTCCTCCCAACCGGGCAGGAAGACGGCGTCAAACTCCAGCCCCTTGGCGGCGTGGATGGTCATGATGCGCACCCGGTCCTCCGACTCGTCCGCCTCCGCCGCCGCCTGCAGCTCGACCTCCTCGATAAACGCCTCGAGGGACGAATAGCTGCCCATCGCCTCGACAAATTCCCGCAGGTTCTCCTGGCGCACCGGCGCGTCGGGGCCAATGCTTTTCGCCCAAAACTCCTGATAGCCCGACTCCTTGAGCACCAGCGCCGCCAGATCGCGCAGAGGCAGCATTTCGGCCGCGCTGCGCCAGGACTCGATCTGCTCCAGCAGCTTGGCCATCTGCTTTCCGCCGCGTCCCTTGACGAGGCCCCGCTCGATGGCCTGCCGGGCCGCGCCGGCGAACGTGCCGTGGCTGGGATACGCCTCCCGCACCGCCTGCAGCGCGGCCGGTCCCAGGCCCCTGCGGGGGGTGTTGGCGATTCGCAGAAAGTGCACCATGGCGGTGGGGTTGTGGACGCACTGCAGGTAGGCGACGGCGTCGCGGATTTCGGCCCGCTGGTAGAAGCCCGGGCCGCCAATCACCTCGTAGGGCACGCTGTTCCAGCGAAACTGCTCCTCCAGCCCGCGGGTGAGATACGTCGCCCGCACCAGCACGGCGATCTCGCGGTATGGCGAACCGCCGCGGGCTTCCTTGAGGCGCTCGATCTCCACGGCGATCCACTGTGCCTCGGCGCGGCCCTCGGCAAACCCGCCCACGCGCACGGGCAGGCCGTCGCCGACGCTGGTGCGCAGTGTCTTGCCCAGCCGGCCGGTGTTGTGGGCGATCAGGGCCGACGCGGCGCCGAGGATATGGCCGGTGGATCGGTAGTTTTCCTCCAGGCGGACGATGGTCGCATTGGGGAAGTCCCTCTCGAAGCGGAGAATGTGGTCGATCTGCGCTCCCCGCCATCCGTAGATGGACTGGTCCTCGTCGCCGACGCAGCAGACGTTCTGGTTGTCGCCAGTCAGCAGGCGCAGCCACATGTACTGGGCGACGTTGGTGTCCTGGTACTCGTCGACCAGCACATGGCGAAACTGACGGCGGTAGATGGCGGCGACGTCGTCGTTCTGCTGGAGTATGCGCACCATGTGCAGGATCAGGTCGCCGAAGTCGGCGGCGTTGAGTTCCTTCAGCCGCTGGCAGTAGTCGCGGTAGAGCCGCCCGCCCTTGCCGTCGGCGGCCCACTGAGCCTCCTCGGACGGCACGGCGTCGGGGGCCAGGGCCCGGTCCTTCCAGCGGGCGACGATGGAGGAGAGATGTCCCTTGGACCATCGCTTGGTGTCGATGTTGAGGCTCTGCGCCACCTCGTTGACGATGGCGGCCGAGGCGTCGGCGTCGAGGATGCTGTAACCGTCGTCCAGTCCGGCGAGTTTGGCGTGGCGGCGCAGCATGCGCGACGAAATGGAGTGAAACGTGCCGATCCAACGGGGGGTCTCGCCGACGCCCTCCAGCTGGTCCATCACCCGCTGGCGCATCTCATTGGCGGCCTTGTTGGTGAAGGTGACCGCCAGCACCTCCCATGGCCGGACGCCGTCCCGCTGCAGCAGCGCGGCGAGGCGGGCGGTAAGGGTGCTGGTCTTGCCGGTGCCGGCGCCCGCCAGCACCAGAAGCGGGCCGTCGCCGTGCTGGACCGCCTCGATCTGCTCGGGGTTGAGGCGCTGGCTTGACTCGGCGGCGGTCATGGGTCGGCTGCGGGCTCGGGCGGGCCGGCGCGCGACCGACGCGTATGGAGGTGACGACCGGATTCGAACCGGTGTAAACGGATTTGCAGTCCGCTGCGTAACCACTCCGCCACGTCACCGAATGCCCGTAGTGTATAGTGCGGGGAAGCGCCGCGGGCAACCCGCCCGCCTGATCTCCGACCATGAGCCAGCCCGAAACCTTCTCCCCGCGGGACCTGCCCGCCGGCTACGAGCGCAGGGCGCTGCGCAGCCTGCTGCCCTTTCTGTGGCCGCCGCGTACCGAGGACGACTGGCTCGAGATGCGCCTCCGCATCCTCGCCGCCGGGCTGCTGCTGGTGGGGGCCAAGGTGGCGACGGTGTACGTGCCGCTGCTGTTCAAGGACGCTATCGACGCGCTGGCGCCGGGCGGCGGCGGCATGGCGGCCGCCATACCATTGGGGCTGCTGCTGGCCTACGGCGGGGCGCGGCTGCTGTCGGGCACCTTCCAGGAGCTGCGCGACGCGGTGTTCGCCAAGGTCTCTCACCGCGCCATTCGCCGCGTGTCGCTGAGCACCTTCCAGCACCTGCACGGCCTGTCGCTGCGCTTTCACCTCGACCGCCAGACCGGCGGCATCACCCGCGCCATCGAGCGGGGCAGCAAGGGCATCGAGTGGCTGCTGAGCTTCATGCTGTTCAGCATCGTGCCGACGCTGGTCGAAATCGCCATGGTCTGCGCGATCCTCTGGGCGCTGTTCGACGTCTGGTACATGCTGGTCACCTTCTGCACCGTCGCCGGCTACGCCACCTACACCATCGTCGTCACCGAGTGGCGGCTGAAGCACCGGCGGCGGATGAACCAGGCCGACGAGACGGCCACCAGCCGCGCCGTCGACAGCCTGCTCAATTACGAGACCGTCAAGTATTTCGGCAACGAGGGATTCGAGTCGGAGCGCTATGACGAGGCGGTGCGCCGCTACGAGCGGGCCTCGGTGGTCAGCCAGACCAGCCTTTCGCTGCTCAACATCGGCCAGGCGGCCATCATCGCCGTCGGCGTCACCCTGATCATGGCCATGGCGGCGCGCGACGCGGTGCGCGGCGATGCCACCATCGGCGACTTCGTGCTGGTCAACACCTATCTGCTGCAGCTGTACCAGCCGCTCAACTTCCTCGGCTTCGTCTACCGCGAGATCAAGCAGGCGCTAGTCGACATGGAGCGGATGTTCTCGCTGCTGCGCGAGGAGCAGGAGGTGCAGGACCGGCCCGGCGCGCCGGACCTGGCGGTGGTCGAGGGCAGCGTGCGCTTCGACGACGTCTGCTTTCGCTACGACATCCGGCGGCAGATCCTCTGCGGAATCTCCTTCGAGGTGCCGGCGGGACGCACGCTGGCCATCGTCGGCGCCACCGGCTCGGGCAAGTCGACCATCTCCCGCATCCTCTTCCGCTTCTACGACATCGAGTCGGGGCGGGTGACCATCGACCGCCAGGACATTCGCGACGTGACCCAGGGCAGCCTGCGCGCCGCCATTGGCGTGGTGCCCCAGGACACGGTGCTGTTCAACGACACGCTCCGCTACAACATCGCCTACGGGCGGCCCGGCGCCTCGGACGCCGAGGTGGAGGAGGCCGCCCGGCTGGCCCAGCTGCACGAGTTCGTCCAGCGGCTGCCCGACGGCTACGAGACCACCGTCGGCGAGAGGGGACTGAAGCTGTCGGGCGGCGAGAAGCAGCGGGTGGCGATCGCCCGCACCATCCTCAAGAATCCCCGCATCCTGCTGTTTGACGAGGCCACGTCAGCACTGGACACCCACACCGAGCGGGACATCCAGAAAAGCCTCAAGGAGGTATCGAAGGAGCGGACGACCCTGATCATCGCCCACCGGCTTTCGACGGTAGTCGACGCCGACAGCGTTCTGGTACTGGAGGCGGGAAGGGTGATCGAGCAGGGACGCCACGAGGACCTGCTGGCCCGCGGCGGGGCCTACGCCCGCATGTGGCAGAGCCAGCAGTCCAGCGTCGCGGCGACTCCATCCCCGCCTGGGCTATCTATACTGCCGGGCGAAACGGGGTCGGAACGGCTGGGAGGCGAGAGAGGATGACGGACTCCATGGCGGAGCAGGCCAAGGCAAGGCAGACGATGGTCGACGGGCAGGTGCGCACGTCCGACGTCACCAGCTACAGCGTGATCGACGCGATGCTGTGGGCGCCGCGGGAGCGTTTCATGCCCGAATCGCGCGCCGCGTTCGCCTATGCCGACGCGCACGCGGTGTTTCCCGGCGGCCAGGTCGCGCTGTCGCCGCGGGTGCAGGCCAAGATGCTGCAGGCGGCGCGGGTGCGCCCGGACCATGTCGTGCTCGACGTCGGCTGCGCGGCGGGCCTGTCGGCGGCGCTGCTGTCGCGCCTGGCGGGAGCGGTGGTGGCGCTCGAATCCGATCCGCAGCTGGCCGAGCGCGCCACCTCCACCCTGATCGATGCCGGCGTGGAAAACTGCGCCGTGCTGTGCGGATCGCTCGCCGATGGCGACCCCGACCACCAGCCCTACGACGCGATACTGGTTAACGGTGGAATCGAGCGCCTGCCCGAGGCCCTGCCAAGGCAGCTGCGCGACGGCGGCAGGCTGGTGGCGGTGATGCTGGACGGCGCGCGCGGCGAGTGCCGGGTGATGACCCGCAGCGGCGACGCCTTCGGCTCAATGCCCGTGTTCGACGCCACCGCGCCGCTGCTGCCCGGCTTCGAGGCCGAGCGGGCGTTCGTGTTCTAGGCCCATGCGCGGATGGCGGCATTGGCGGGGCGGGCTTCCCGGCGCGGCGCTGGCGGTACTGCTGGCGGCATTGCCGGCGGCGGCGGTCGAATTGGCCGAGACCCTGCGCGAGGCGGTCGAGTCCAGTCCGGCCATGGCCGAGGCCCGCGCCTCTCTGCGCGCCGCCGAGGAGCGGCGGCTTCAGGCCGAGTACGCGCTGCTTCCGGTGGTTGGCCTCTCGCTGCAGGGTGACGGCCGCTACAGCAGCGACGGCGTGGGCGGCGGCCCAGGTGAGAGTGACGGCAACACCGCGCTGTCGTCGAGGCTGGCCGTCGAATTGAACAAGAGCCTATACGACAGCGGCCGCAGCGACGAGGCCGAGGCCGTCGCCGCCGCCGAGGTCGAGGCCGCCAGGCGCCGTCTGGCGTCGGCGGAGCAGGGCGTGCTGCTGGCGGCGGCCGAGGCGCACATTGGAATCCTGCGGGCCCGCGAGCTGCTGGAACTGGCGCGTAGCAACCGCGACCTGCTGCGCGAGCAGCTGGCGGCCGCCCGCCGGAGGCTGGAGCTGGGCACCGGTACCCGTACCGACGTGGCGCAGGCGGCGACGCGGCTGGCGGCCGCCGAGAGCAACGTAGTGCGCGGCCAGGGCAACGTCGAGGTTGCCCTCAGCCGCTACGCCGACGCGGTGGGCCGCCGCCCGGGCTCCGACCCCGAGTCTCCGGTGGGACTGCCGGCGCTTCCCGGCAGCGAGGCTCAGGCCCGCGACCAGATGCTGCGGGACCATCCGGACCTGCTGGCGGCGATTGCAGCCGAGCAAGCGGCACGCTCCAGCCTGCGCCGCGTGGAGCGGGCCACCGGGGCGACGGTGTCGGTGTTCGGCTCGGTCTCGGCGCTGCTCGACGGCGCGCGGGAATCGGGCGACCAGGACCGCCAGGACGCCGCGGTTGGCCTGCGGCTGACAAAGACTTTGTTCGCGGACCTGGTGGCGGACAGCGCCATACGCGAGGCGGGCGAGCAGGTGGCATCGCGCCAGGCCGCCGTGGCGGCGGCGCAGCGCGGGGTCGAGACCGGACTGCGCGCCGCCTGGGAGAATTTCGCCGTGGCGCAGGCTTTGATAGAGGCTGGCGAGACCCGCGTGGAGGCGGCCGAGCTGGCCTTTGCAGGCGTGCGGGAGAAGGCGGAACTCGGCGCCGGCACGGTGCTCGAGGTGCTGGACGCGGAACAGGAGGCGTTGGATGCCCGCACCGCCCTGGTGGGCGCCCGCTATGACGAGCAGCTGGCGGCCTACCGTCTGCGGGCGGCCGTGGGAAGCCTGCGCCTTGAGGAGCTGACGCCATGACCGGCGGCGAAACGGCATCCGGCAAGCCAGCGCCAGGCGAACTGCTATTGACCGACACGGTCGAGGAGGCGGCGCCGGCCATGGCCAATGCCGTAGCCGCGGCCCTGCTGGAGGGGACGGCGCGCCAGGAGCCCGCGGAGCGCGGACCGAAGGACCGCGAAACGGTGATGCGCGAGGAAGCGCGCGCCTGGCTGACCCGCCACGGCGCGGAGATACTCAGGGAGGAGGCGGGGCCGCTGCTGCGTCCGCCGGGCCATGGCCGTTAAAAACGCCCCGCGCCTTGCCGCCGCCTGGGACGCCGCCGAAGCCGAGCCGCGCATCTACGCCGCCTGGGAGGAGGGAGGCTGCTTCCGTCCCAGCGGAAAGGGCGAGCCCTACTGCATCGTCATCCCGCCGCCCAACGTCACCGGCGCGCTGCACATGGGCCATGCCCTCAACTGCACGGTGCAGGACATCCTGATCCGCTGGCATCGCTTGCGCGGTTTCGACGCGCTCTGGCAGCCCGGCACGGACCACGCCGGCATCGCCACGCAGATGGTGGTCGAGCGGGACATCGCGCAGCAGGGCGGCCCGTCGCGGCGGGAGCTCGGCCGCGAGGCGTTTCTTGAAAAGGTGTGGGCGTGGAAGGAGCGCTACGGCGGCACCATCGCCGGGCAGTTTCGCCGTCTGGGCGCGTCCTGCGACTGGTCCCGCGAGCGCTTCACCATGGACGAGGGGCTGTCGCGGGCAGTGCGCGAGGTGTTCGTGCGGCTGTTCGAGGAGGGGCTGGTCTACCGCGACAAGCGGCTGGTCAACTGGGACCCCCATTTCGAGACCGCCATCTCCGACCTTGAGGTCGAGCAGGTCGAAACCAACGGCAAGCTCTGGCGCTTCCGCTATCCGCTGGAGGACGGCTCCGGCCATCTCGAGGTCGCCACCACCCGCCCCGAGACCATGCTGGGCGACACCGCCGTGGCGGTGCATCCCGAGGATCCGCGCCACCGCGGGCTGATCGGCAAGGCTCTGCGGCTGCCCCTGGTGGGCAGGTCCATACCGGTGGTGGGCGACGCGCACGCCGACCCCGAGGTGGGATCCGGGGCGGTCAAGATCACCCCCGCCCACGACTTCAACGATTTCGCCGTCGCCGCCCGAGCCGGTCTGCCGGCGATACAGGTCATGGATGGCCGCGCGCGCATGGACCTGGCGGGCAACGAGGCGTTTCTTGAAGGCGCGGCGGCGGGAACGGAGCTTGACGCCGTGCTGGAGCTGCATGGCCTGGACCGCTTCGAGGCCCGCAAGCGGGTGGTGGAAATGATGGAGCGGGGCGGCCATCTCGTCGGCGTCGACGAGCACCTTCACATGGTGCCGCACGGCGACCGCTCGAAGGCGCCGGTGGAGCCGCATCTGACCGACCAGTGGTTCGTCGATACCGCCGGCCTCGCCGAGCGGGCGCTGGCGGCCGTGAAGGACGGGCGGACGCGCTTCCATCCCGCCCAGTGGGAGAACACCTACTACCGCTGGATGGAAAGCATCGAGCCATGGTGCATCTCGCGCCAGCTGTGGTGGGGACACCGCATCCCGGTCTGGTACGGTCCCGACGGCGAGCCGCTGGCGGCTCGTTCGCAGGAGGAGGCGGAGAAGGCGGCGGCCGAGCGCTATGGCAAGCCGGTCGATCTGCGCCAGGACGAGGACGTGCTGGACACGTGGTTTTCCTCGGCGCTCTGGCCCTTCTCCACCCTAGGCTGGCCAGACGACACGCCAGAGCTTCGCCGCTTCTATCCCACCGCCGTGCTGGTTACCGCCTTCGACATCATTTTCTTCTGGGTGGCGCGCATGATGATGGCGGGCCTGCACTTCATGAAGGACGGCGAGGGCAACGAGCAGGCGCCGTTTCGCGACGTCTACGTCCACGCCATCGTCCGCGACGAGCAGGGGCGGAAGATGTCCAAGTCGCTGGGCAACGTCCTCAATCCGCTGGACCTCGTCGACCAGTACGGCGCCGACGCTGTGCGCTTCACCCTGGCCTCGATGGCGGCGCAGGGCAGGGACATCCGGCTGTCGACCTCGCGCATCGAGGGCAGCCGCAACTTCGTCTCCAAACTGTGGAACGCCGCCCGCTTCGTCGACCTGCAGGAGGCGGACTGTCCGCCCGGCTTCGATCCGGCGGCGGCGCGATCGCCGGTCAACCGCTGGGTCGCCGGGCGCCTGCGGGCGCTTGCCCACGACGTGGACGCCGCGCTGGGCGGCTACCGCTTCGACGAGGCGGCGCGGGCCATCCACGCGACGGTCTGGGGAGTCTTCTGCGACTGGTACATCGAGTTTTCCAAGGATCTGATCGCCCATGGCGGCGAGGAAGTCGCGGCGGAGACTCGGGCGACGCTGGCCTGGGCGCGGGACCGCATCCTGCTGCTGGCGCATCCGGTCATGCCGTTCGTCACCGAGGAGATCTGGCAGCGCACCGGCGACCGTCCGACGCAGCTGGCGCTGGCCGCCTGGCCCGAGGGCGAGGAGGCGGAGGAGGTCGAGGAGGTGGACTGGCTGGTGCGCCTGATCGAGGAGGCGCGCTCGGCGCGCTCCGAGCTTGGCGTGCCTGCGGCCGCAAAGGTGCCGATGGTGGTGGTGGCCGAGTCGGAAGGCGTGCCCGCGAGAATCGAGCGGTACGCGCCGCTGATAAGCAGGCTGGTACGTCTCGACAGTCTCGAGTGCGCGAACGCGCCGCCGCCGGGCAGCGTCAGCCTGGCATTGGGGGGAGCGACGGCGCACCTGATGCTGGGCGACGTCATCGACGTACCCGCCGAGCGGGCCCGCCTGCAGGCGAGCGCCGATGGCCTGACGAAAAAGGCCGGACAGCTGCGCAAGCGTCTCGACAGCCCGGACTTTACAACCAAGGCGCCGCCCGAGGTGGTCGAGGAGACCCGCGAAAGGCTGGAGGATCTGGAGCGGCAGGAGGGTAAAGTCCTTGAATCGCTGCGGAGGCTTGAGGCAAGCGCAGAAACCGGAGAGAGGGAAACCGCGACATGAAAAATCCAACGCTTGACAAGGCGAAGCTGGTCAGCCGCCATGTAACCGAGGGGCCGTCCCGCGCCCCGCACCGCTCCTACTACTACGCCATGGGCATCTCCGAGGCGGAGATCCACCGGCCGTTCGTGGGCGTGGCGACATGCTGGAACGAGGCGGCGCCGTGCAACATCGCACTGTCGCGCCAGGCGCAGGCGGCCAAGCTGGGGGTCAAGGAGGCCGGCGGCACGCCGCGGGAATTCACCACCATCACCGTCACCGACGGCATCGCCATGGGCCACGAGGGCATGCGCTCCTCGCTGGTGAGCCGCGAGGTGATCGCCGACTCGGTGGAGCTGACGATACGGGGCCACTGCTACGACGCCCTGGTCGGCCTGGCAGGCTGCGACAAGTCGCTGCCGGGGATGATGATGGCGATGGTGCGGCTTAACACGCCGTCGGTGTTCGTCTACGGCGGCTCCATACTTCCAGGCCGCTATCAGGGCCGCGACGTTACGGTGCAGGACGTCTTCGAGGCGGTTGGCCGCAACCAGGCGGGCGATCTGGATGAAGAGGAGCTGAAGGCGCTGGAGCAGGTTGCCTGTCCAACGGCCGGGGCCTGCGGCGGGCAGTTCACGGCCAACACCATGGCATGCGTGTCGGAGGCGATGGGACTTGCGCTCCCCTATTCGGCGGGCGCGCCGGCGGCCTACGAGAGCCGAGACCGCCTGTGCGAGGCCAGCGGCGCGACGGTGATGGAGCTGCTGCGCCAGGGCATCCGCGCCCGCGACGTGGTGACCCTGCCGGCGCTGCGCAACGCCGCCCGGGTGGTGGCAGCCACTGGCGGCTCCACGAATGCTGGCCTGCATCTACCGGCGATCGCCCACGAGGCGGGGATTGCCTTCGACCTTATGGACGTGGCGGAGGTGTTTCGCTCGACGCCTCTGATCGCCGACCTCAAGCCGGGCGGGCGGTTTGTCGCCAAGGACCTGTATGAAGCCGGCGGCGTGCCGGCGGTGATGCGGGTGCTGCTGGACGCGGGCTATCTCGACGGCGACTGCCTCACCGTTACTGGAAAGACCATGCGGGAGAACCTTGAGGTCGTGGAGTTTGACGGCGACCAGGAGGTGATCCGTCCGGCCGACGAGCCTCTCTCTCCCACGGGCGGGGTCGTCGGGCTGCAGGGCAACCTCGCGCCGGACGGGGCCATCGTCAAGGTGGCGGGCATGGCCAACCAGCGTTTCGAGGGACCGGCGCGGGTGTACGACAGCGAGGAGGAGGCGTTTGAGGCTGTGCGCAGCCGCGCCTACGAGGCTGGCGACGTGCTGGTGATCCGCAACGAAGGACCGCGCGGGGGCCCGGGCATGCGGGAGATGCTGGCAACGACCGCCGCCATCTCCGGGCAGGGTATGGGGTCCAAGGTGGCGCTGATCACGGATGGGCGTTTTTCGGGGGCGACGAGGGGTTTCTGCGTAGGCCACATCGGGCCGGAGGCGGCGGACGGCGGGCCCATCGCCCTGCTGCGCAACGGCGACGAGATCGTCATCGACGCGGAGGCCGGTACGATTGAGGTCAGGCTGTCCGACGAGGAGCTTGAGGCCCGGCGGGCTGATTGGAAGGGGCCGCGGGAAACGCTGTACGGCAGCGGGGCGCTGTGGAAGTATGCGCGGCTAGTCGGGTCGGCGCGTGGCGGAGCCGTCACCCACGAAGGCGGGGGCGCGGATCGCCATGCCTATCCGGATCTTTGATCATTGCTGTTTCGATTGGCTTGCTCCAATTGACAAGTGACGTACAGGGAGCAACGCCATGGCTAGAAAGCACGTCAACACTCTATACACGGGCGACTGCCTGCTGGTGATGAACGGACTCAACAGCTCGTCCGTCGACTTGATATATCTTGACCCGCCGTTCAATTCAAAGCGCATGTACAGTGCTCCGATTGGGAGCCGTGCTGCTGGCGCATCCTTCAAGGACATGTGGAGCTGGCAAGATGTCGATGAAATCTGTTTGGAGCATATGGTTGAGAAGTACCCGCACCTTGTAAGGCAAATTGAGTCAACCGGCGATGTTCACGGGAAGCCAATGATGGCTTACGTTACATACATGGCACAGAGGCTTGTAGAAGCGCATCGACTGCTTAAGGACAGTGGAAGCATTTATCTGCACTGCGATCCGGCGGCAAGCCATTACCTTAAAATTATTATGGACGGCATATTTGGCAGGCAATATTTTCAAAATGAAATAGTTTGGACATACGGTCTCGGCGGCAGCTCAAAGCGAAAATGGTCAAAGAAGCACGACGTAATTTTATTTTACAGCAAGAGCGGTAAATACTACTTTGATAAACCTACAACAGCAGCTAGAAGCGTGAAAATGCGCGGTCAACAAAAGGGCATGCTGGATGTTTGGACCGACATTCCTTCGATAAACAACATGTCGAAGGAACGAACGGGCTATCCGACACAGAAACCGGAAGCGCTTTTGGAGAGAATTATCAAGGCTAGCAGCCAGCAGGGGAATATTGTATTTGATCCATTCTGCGGGTGCGCAACAACCTGCGCTGTAGCGGAGAAACTCGGAAGGGGATGGGTGGGTATAGATATTGCAAAGAATGCAGTTGGCATTCTTGTGGAACGTCTCAGCGATAGTTCAACGCCATTGTTTTCAAATTTTGTTCATCGATCGGATCTGCCAAGGAGAACGGACATTGTTGTGGAAAAAGTGGATGCAAAGGGAGTAAAAGCAAGGCTTTATAGAGAGCAAAAGGGGGCATGCGGGGGATGCGGGAGCAATTTTGCTATTCAGCATTTTGAAGTCGATCACATTGTCCCAAAGTCAAAGGGTGGAGGAGACTACTACGAAAATTATCAGCTTCTTTGCGGACACTGCAATCGAATCAAGGGAAACAAGCCAATGGAGTATTTGCGGGCGAAGATCGCGGCGAGAAGAAAACACCTAAAGACAAACATTACATTTGAGGAACTAGAGGACAAGGACATGCCGCTCATTCGCAAAAAATAAAATTTGTGCTGACACGGAGAGTTTGGGTAAACACTCAAGTCATGCACGGCTAGCAAAGTACAAGATGACAATCTTCAATCGAGCAGACTGGCGGCGAGAGCAATATTCACCCCGATGCCACTGTGAAGGGAAACAGCAGGGAAGGAGGGCCATACCGAAACCTAACCGGTCCCGAACGGCTGCTCCAATCTCCATATCGGGCACACGATAGAGGCTGGGGCGACGGTCCGCAAACAAGACCTTGAAGCGT
>CAZPIN010000152.1:0-12203 GCA_964586735.1 uncultured Rhodobacterales bacterium
GCGGGTCTTCGAGCTTCGGTATTCACGCCAGTTTCTCTTTCGATTCTAGCAAGCTGCTTAGCCACTGACGCCTCTACTTCCCCTCTCCTACGGTAGTTTCCACTGGCAAAAGACAGGCGAATGACCGGATGCCGTACAGACCAGTCCCACTTGCCGTGAAGGGCAAGTCCTTCAAACAGCTCTTCGCTACCCTCAAACGCCTCCTTCAGAGTATCGAGAAACAGGCTCTTGCCAAATCTGCGTGGCCGCGATAGAATGAAGTGTTTGCTGTCTCCCCCAGCCAACAGATGGATGTACTCTGTCTTGTCCACATAGTAGAATCCCTTCTCCCGCACTTCACGGAAGGTCTGCTTGCCCATTGGCAGCTTTTTCTCAGCCATGGTCCGTTGCTCCCAAGCTCGCCCATCAAGGCTGTGTGCCCTTAAGTTCGACTGTATCACCCTGTCACATAGATGTCAAGTATGGAATCCCCTTGCCTGTTACAAGCCGGTACCTGCTGGACTTCTGGCGAAGATAGTGACACCGCAATCCAATGCGCAAACCGTGATCATACGCCGCCACGCAACGCGGCTGGCCCAGGCACCGTTGACCCTTCTTCAAAGCCCTCCCGATGGCTCAGCGGCCGACTTCCGGCAGGCGTCCAGCGCCTCCATGACCCGCAATGCCTCGGTGCCGTCCGTTGGACAGTCCTCGCCCAGAGCGGCGCTGCGCAGGAAGGCGGTGCACTCCATCGCCAGCGGTTCGGCCGCCTGAAGAGGCACCGGCCGTGTAGGCCCCTCGCCGTCTGCCCCATACAGGGCAAGCTTGCCCTCCCAACCCAGAGTGTCGTCAAACACGGCGACGGCACCGGTGCCATGCACGGCCAGCCGCTGCTCCTTGACGGGACTGCGGTCGCCCGCAATCACCTGCGCCTGAAACCCGGACTCAAACTCCAGCAGGGCGCACATCTGGCGCATCCGTCCGCTGGCCTCCCGCACCGCGTGGCAACGCACTCCCGTCAGGGGAGAATCCGCCAGGGCCAGAAGCATCGAAACGTCGTGGGGCGCGTATTCCCACAGGACATCCTCGCCAGCATAGGCGGGCCCGACGCCAAGCCGGACCGCGCTTGCCGACTCAAGCGTCCCCAGCGCTCCTTCGCGCACCATCCCCAGCAGCTGGCAAAACGCCGGGTGGTAGCGCAGCAGATGCCCGACAAAAATCTTCACGCCTGCGCTTTCCGCCAGCGACGCCAGGTCCCGGGCCTCGGCCATGGTGGTAGCTAGGGGCTTCTCGACGTACACGTGCAGTCCGCGTCGCAGTGCCTTGCTGGCTGCCTCCACATGCTGGCTGGCTCGTGTGGCCACCGCCATAACCTGGATACCCTCCGACTCCAGCAGCGAGTCGATACTGTCATGGACTGGCACACCGGGGTAGTCGGCGGCAAGGCGCTGCCGTACCTCTTCGCTTCTATCGCACAGGGCCGCCAGCGACCCAAGCCCGTGGAAATTGCGCGCAAGGTTGCTTCCCCAGCGTCCCACGCCAACCAGCCCCACCTTGAGGGCGGGCGTCTCCAGCGGCGATTCGCTGGCTGCCGATTTTGAGGCTGCGCTCACTGGCCTGACTCTCTGCTGACGGTGCTGGGGTGCGCCGGTATGCGCCGCCTCTGAAGCGGCCTACTCCGCATCAGAATACCCGACTGCGCGATGATGGCGCGGCCTGCCGAACTACGTCCCCGTCGTAGCGGACTCCACCGCCATGGGCAGGATTCATCCAGTGGCTTGCCAAGGCAAAGAAGTTGCTCTTCCCGCGCCGTACGATACCCGGTCACGCGAATCCTCTTTGTTCACCGGTCCGCCGCCGCTGAATCAGGTTGACCTGGCTGCATCGTACTGGTAGGGTTTGGCTGCGTACGGGTTTCCGCCGCTTTGGCGGAAGGCAACAGGGAACGCGGCAGGACTTTCCGGTCCCCTCCGCGGCTGCCCCCGCAACTGTCAGCGGTGAGTCGCCTCCAGCGCGCCACTGGGCTACGGCCCGGGAAGGCGGAGGCGACACCGACCCGCGAGCCAGGATACCTGCCCGGCGCCGTCACCGATTCCCGACGCGGGGCGCGTCGCGGGAGCGGCCTCGGCCGCGGTGGCGTGGCCGCCTGCCATGCAGGCCCGCATACCACCGTCCCGCGCCCAAGCGGCGCGGCCCGAGGAGTCCGCACGTGCCTTCCCTGCACACCTGCCTCTCCATACGTGGCGTTTGCGCCATTGGCGGCGGCCGCGATTGCGCCAGCCATCGGGCGCTCTCTGTCGGGTACCTATGATGCTGGCGGCGGGCGGTCCAGTCATGGCGGTCCTGGGCCTGCTGTCGGTGGCCGTCCTCGCCGCTGTGCTATGGAAAGCATGGCAGTTCTGGCATCTTGGACTGTGGTGGACGCCTGTCCGCGGCGACGCCGGCCTGCCCGTTGACGCACTTGTCGCCGAGGTGCTTCAGGAGGCCATGGCCGGGGACGACGGCAGGCTGCAGGACCGTCTGGAGCGGGCGGGCGACCGGCATCTCTACCACCTGCAGTCTGGACTCCGCCTTCTGGAGACGGCCGCCGTGCTGGCGCCGCTTCTAGGACTGCTTGGCACTGTGCTGGGGATGATCGAGGCGTTCCGCGCGCTGGAGGCGGCCGGCCAGGCATCGCCCGCGGCACTCGCCGGAGGAATTTGGGAGGCCCTGCTGACCACCGCCTTCGGCATGGCCATCGCCATCGTCGCCGCCGGGGCGCTGGCGCTGTTTGACGGCACCATCGACCGTGCCCGCCACCGCCTATCGCAGGCGGCAGTCTCAGCCGGGGCGGACGCGCCATGACCGCCCGCCGGCGACGGCGCGCCGCCGGACTGGCGCCGATGATCGACGTGGCGTTTCTGCTGCTGGTGTTCTTCCTACTGGCGGCGCGCGGCCAGCCCGCCACGGAGATTGCTCTTGGGGAATCGGGCGGCGGTGGAGACGGCCGCCTCTGGGTGGTGGACGTGCATCCTTCCAGTATCCGCCTCGACGGCGCACCAACGACTCTTGCGTCTCTCGCCGCCAAGGCCCAAGAGGTTGCTGCGGATGCCGATGATCTGGTGGTCGTGCGGCCACGGGAGCAGGCCACCGTACAGAGAGTGATGGACGCGTTGGACGCGCTGCGTCAGGCGGGCCTTCATCGAATCGCGGTAGCGCCATGAGAGTCCTGCGCCGCGACCGTTTCACCGACCTTGCGGTGGTGCCGGCGATCTCGGTCGCCTTCCTCATGCTGGCGTTTGTGCTGTTGACCGCCTCGCTGGACTCCAGCCCGCCTTCCCCGACCCTGCCAACTCAGACGTTGACGCTCGACCAAGGCGGCGCCGTTGCCTTTGGCAGATGGAGCGGAGAGGCCGCTCTGCGCCATGCGTCGCAAACCCAGGCAGGCGTGCTGGTGCTGGCCGACCCCAAGGGCGACGGAGCGCGCCTCGCACAAGTACTGGACCGCCTGCGCGCGCTGGACGCCGGACCTCTGTCGCTGGGAGCGCTGCCGCAATGAAACCCTTCCAGCCTTCACTGGCGATCGCGGTTGCGGTCTCCATTGGCGCACATGCGGCCGCCGCGCTCTATCTGACTCCCCGCGTGGATGTCATGCAGGCGGCTGCCGCGCCAGCGCCGCTGGCTAGCCCGCCCGACGCGTTCGGCCGTCCGCCGAATCTGCCCGCCGCAGCCAAGGCGCCTGCAATCCGCTATCTGGCCTCCCTGCCTCCATCGCCCGACGGTCTGGCGGCGCCGCGCAGCCAGCTCCCGATGCCTGCCGCGTCAGCCGCGCTTCCCGCCCGGACTCTCGGTGCTGACCGTCCAGCGCAGACAAGGACGCGGGCAAGCGCGCCCTCTGCTTCCGGCACCCGGCCGTCCCCTCCACCCCGTCCAGCGGCGATGCGGGCGATTGCGCTGGAGACTCCGATGGCCATCCCGACCGAACCCCGCAGGACGATGGCGGCAAAAAGCCAGGGTGGTGAAGCGTTGGCGCTGGAGACTCCGCAGGCCAGTCCTGTCCCCTCCCGCGAGGCGGCGATACCCGACAGCCCGAGCGGCGACGCGATGGCCTCCTACCTTCAAGGGGTGCATGGCGCCCTGCAGTCAGCGCTCCGCTATCCAGCCGCGGCGCGCGGCCGCAATCGCCAGGGACAGGCAACCCTGGACATCACGCTGTCGCGGGAAGGCCGCCTGCTGAAGCATCGCCTGTATGCGAGCTCGGGGCACGCAAGCCTGGACGACGCCTCGCTGCAGGCCGCCCGAAAAGCCCGATTCGCGCCGGCGCCGCCGGACCTTCCAGGAGAGTCGTTTCGCTTCCGCGTGCCGCTTCGCTTCCGTCTGGACGGCGGCGCCGGGTATTGAAGTTTGCCGCCGCGCCGCTAGATTCGCCCCTCAAAGACGCGGACAGCCGCCGAGGTAAGCATCATCATTTCCGCAGCCGTGGAATCCAAATCCAGCGGGGCTCCCGCCGGAGTTTCCGACTTGGTGTCGTTTGCGCTTGACGCTCTCGCCGAGGAGAAGGCCGAGGACGTCGTGTCCATCGACTTGGCAGGCAAGTCCCCGCTTGCCGACCACATGCTCATCGCCTCGGGGCGCTCCCACCGGCATGTCTGCGCTATCGCCGAGCATCTGGCGGAACGCCTCAAGCACGAGCGCAGCCACCAGCCCGTGATCGAGGGCTTCGAGACGGGCGACTGGGTGCTGGTCGACGCCGGCAGCCTGCTGGTGCACGTGTTCCGGCCCGAGGTGCGGGCATTCTACAATCTCGAAAAACTCTGGCTGACGGAAATCGTCGGCTCAGCGGCTGGGTGACATGGCGGCGGCGGGCATCGACCGTCCGGTTGCCCTCGTCATCCTGGACGGCTGGGGCGAACGCGAGAAATTCCGCGGCAACGCCGTCGCCATGGCCGACACCCCCAACTTCCTCCAGCTTCGCCTCCTCTACCCCTCCACGACGCTGCGCGCCTCCGGCGAGGCGGTGGGGCTGCCCGAGGGACAGATCGGCAACTCCGAGGTCGGCCACACCACCATCGGCGCTGGCCGCGTCGTGCCCATGGACCTTCCGCGTATCGACGCGGCCATCGCCGACGGCAGTTTCGACGCGCTTCCCTCGCTTCAGGTATTTGTCGAGCGCCTCAAGGACACGGGCGGCGTTGCCCATCTCGCCGGTCTCGTCTCCGACGGCGGCGTCCACTCGCACATTGGCCATGTGTTTCATGCCGCCCATACCCTGCTGGCCGCCGGCGTGCCGGTACGGCTGCACGCCTTCCTTGACGGCCGCGACGTCCGCCCCGGCACCGCCGCGGGATACCTTTCCAGCCTTGTCGAGGCTCTGGACGGCCAGGAAAATTTCTCGGTGGCGACGGTATCGGGCCGCTACTGGGCCATGGACCGCGACCGCCGCTGGGAGCGTACCGAACGGGCATGGAAAGCCGCGGTGCTGGCCGAAGGCGAATCAGCCCCCGGACCGGTCGAGGCGATACAGGCTGGCATGGAGCGCGGCGAAAGCGACGAGTTTGTCGCCCCGACGGTGATGGCGGACTACGAGGGTATGCGCACGGACGACGGTGTCTTCTTCCTCAACTTCCGCGCCGACCGCATGCGCCAGCTGGCGACCACCATCATGGACCCCGATTTCGACGAGTTTGCCGTGGACTTTACGCCCCCGTTGGCGGAAGTCCTGTCCATGGCGCCGCTGAGCGAGGAGCTGGACCTGCGCATGGAGGTACTGTTTCCAGCTCAGGAAATCCGCAACACGCTTGGCCAGTGGCTGTCCAAGAAGGGCCGCACGCAGCTGCGTCTGGCGGAAACGGAGAAGTACCCCCACGTGACGTACTTCTTCAACGGCGGCGTCGAGCCCCCCTACCCCGGCGAGGAGCGCAGCCTCGTCGCCAGCCCCAAGGTGGCCACCTACGACCTGGCCCCGGAGATGTCGGCGCCGGAGGTGGGCGAGCGGCTGGTCGCCGCGCTGGCCGGTAGAAGCCACGACTTCCTCGTGGTCAACTTCGCCAATCCCGACATGGTGGGGCACACGGGCGATTTCGGAGCGGCGGTCAAAGCGGTAGAATGCGTCGACGCCCTGCTCGGCAAGGCGCTGGAAGCTGCGGAGGAGGCAGGCTGGGCTACGCTGGTGACATCCGACCACGGCAACGCGGAGGATATGGTACACCCCTTTGCCGACGCGCCGCTGACCGCCCATACTTCCAATCCGGTGCCGCTGTCGCTGCATGGCGCTCCGGCGGCGACGCTGCGCAAAGACGGTGGACTGGCCGACCTTGCGCCAACCGTGCTGGAGCTCATGGGCCTGTCGGCGCCGGAGGAGATGACCGGGCGGAGCCTGCTGGAAACCGCATAGGCGGCGAAGGTGCCAGCCCGCAACGAAAACCGACTGAAGGACAGACTGGGAGAACTATCATGCGAACCACACGCGCTCTAGCCGCAGCCGCCTTTCTTGGCCTTGGGCTGCTTTCGGCGCCTGCTCCCGCCAGCGGGAACGAGCAGGAGACCTACGAGTATCTGGAGCTCTTCGCCAACATCTTCGATACGGTGCGCTCCCAGTACGTCGAGGAGGTCGAGGACAAGGAGCTCATCCAGTCCGCCATCCGCGGCATGCTCGCCTCGCTTGACCCGCACTCCGCCTATCTCGACCCCGACTTCTACAGCGACCTCCAGACCCGCACCCGCGGCTCCTTCGGCGGCATCGGCATCGAGGTCACCCAGGAGGAGGGCTTTGTCAAAGTCATCGCCCCCATCGACGACACGCCCGGCGCCCGCGCCGGCCTGCTGTCCGGCGACTTCATCACCCACGTCGACGGCGAGACGCTGCAGGGGCTGACCCTCGAGGAGTCCATCGACCTTCTGCGCGGCGACATTGGCTCCAGGGTTACGCTGACCATCGCCCGCGGCGAAGAAAGCCCTTTCGACGTCGACATCGTGCGCGATTCCATCCGCATCAGGGCCGTGCACAGCCGGCTGGAGGACGACGTCGGCTACGTGCGGGTGACCACCTTCAGCGCCAACGTCGACAGCGAGATCGTCGACGCCATCGACAGCCTGCGCGAAGAGGCCGGCGACAGGCCGCTGCCTGGACTGGTGCTTGACCTGCGCAACAATCCCGGCGGCCTGCTCGAGCAGGCCGTGGCAGTGTCGGACCTGTTTCTAGAGCGCGGCGAAATCGTCTCCACAAGGGGCCGCGAAGTCGCCAGCATCCAGCGCTTCAACGCCGAATCGGGCGACGTCGCAGAGGGCCTGCCGGTGGTCGTGCTGGTCAACAGCGGCTCGGCGTCGGCGTCGGAGATCGTCGCCGGAGCGCTGCAGGAGCATGACCGCGCCATCATCGTCGGCGCCAAGACGTTTGGGAAAGGGTCGGTGCAGACCCTGCGCCCGCTGCGCGACAAGGGCGGCCTGCGCCTCACCACCTCCCGCTACTACACGCCCTCGGGCAACTCCATACAGGGCCTTGGCATCACGCCCGACGTGCTGATCGAATTCGTTCCGCCGACGGACGACGAGGAAGCGGAGGAAGTACTCGACGACGCTCCGGCGGAGGCTGACCTGCGCGGCAGCCTTGATGGCGACCTGAACGCTGAAGAGACCGAGCGCGAGAACGAGGCCGCGAGGGAGCGGGCGCGCTTGGCGACCGAACGGCGCAGGACCGACAACCAGCTGGCCTACGCCATCGACCTGATCCACGGCATCACCGTCTACCAGCGATGAGCCTGCCGCTGCGGCCCTGCGTGGGCGTGGCCCTGCTGAACGCCGAAGGTTTGGTGTTCGCGGGCCAGCGCATCGACGGTTTCGCCGACGCCTGGCAGATGCCGCAGGGCGGTATCGACAAGGGCGAAGAGACGGAGGCCGCCGCCCTGCGCGAGCTGGAGGAGGAAACGGGCGTCACCGCCGACGCGGTATCCCAGCTGGCCGAAGCCGAAGGCTGGCACGACTACGAGCTGCCCGTCGACCTGATTGGCAAGGTGTGGAAGGGCCGCTACCGGGGGCAGACCCAGAAGTGGTACGCCTACCGCCTAGATGCGGGCGACGGCGCCATCGACATCGCCGCCGGCGAGGAGCCTGAGTTTCGCTGCTGGGCGTGGTTTCGGGCCGGGGAGCTGCTGGAGCGGATCGTGCCGTTCAAGCGCGACGTTTACGAGAAGGTGTTTGCGGACTTCGAGCGGTGGCTGGCGTAGCCGTTTGCGCCACGTCTCTCCCCTGCTCCGTTGGCAAACATCCCGCTTATTAACCGCGCCATTGCATGCAGCGCCGAAAGCGCTCCCGCCGCGGCTTTAATGACGGACCTTTGATACGTGACCGGCCTTGATCCATACAAGACGCTCGGCGTCAGGCGCGACGCGGACGACATGGCGATCAAGTCCGCCTACCGGCAGCTGGTGAAGGATCTCCACCCCGATCTCAATCCTGGCGACTCGTCGGTCACCGAGCGGCTTATGGACGTCAATGCAGCCTATGACATTCTGTCAAACCCCGCCAAGCGCGCCGACTATGACCTGTATAGCTTCCATCGTGCCGTCGATGGCGGAGCAGCTGGCCATCCCACGTTTCGCCAGGCGCTGCGGGCCGCCTTTAGGCCAAGGTACCGTCCAGCATCCGCGATGCCCTCCCGCGGCCGCAGTCTTATTGTGGCTGCAGTGTTTTTGGCAACTGCTGCGCTGCCTCTCTTGCTTGCCTACGCTGTCGGCCTCTACCTCGTCGTGAAAATACTGATCTGGCTGATAACGCCGGCTTCATTCGCCTGTGCGCTCTCTTCGGCAATACTCGCCGCTTTCCCGAAGTTTCGACGCCATGGATGGCTTGGCATTCTGACCATTGTCGCTGCTGGCGTTCTGATCTATTGGGTTGCCTTCCCTTTCCTTGCCGCCCGGTAGCGACGCGCGCTCAGGCGGCGGTACTCCATGCCCATGCCACCGTGAAACGCGGCAGCAGGGGGACCGTGCAGCCATCATTTTTACCTTCCCGACGTCATCGCTTCCAAGGAAGGCTGGAGTCTATGTCGGGCGCTCGCCCACCTCTGGCGACTCGCGCATGTAAACTGTCGGGTAGAATTGCAGCGTCGGCTGGCCTTTGCCGTTCAGCAGCTCGGCGCGCATGCGCAGTTTGCCCCATCCCTGCCGCATTCGGCCAGGACGCCGCTCCAGCGGAGTGATGCATGCCGCCAGCTTTTCGTTTGCGTGTACCGGACTTATCCACCTGAGGGCCTCAATTCCCACGCCGATTCCGCCGCTGTCAACGGCATAGGAGCGTTCCGCCTCAGGCAGCGAATCCAGCGCCCTCAGCCGAGAGTCGACGTAGGCCCGCATCACGAGCGCGCAGCTGTGCCAGCCGCTGGCAACCAGGCGTCCAAAATGGCTTTCCTCAGCGAGTTTCTCGTCGATGAGAAACGGCTGCGGGTTGTAGGATCGAGAAAACCGAATCATCTGCTCGGTCGAGGCCGACACTTCGCCTAACAGCAGAGTGCGATTCATTTTGCACAGGTTCAAATACAGCATCTCCCGTCCTAACGCTCCTGCGTCCGTCAAGCTCTGACGGTCAATGCAGTTCTGTGCGCCAAACGGCCTCCGCATATTCTCAAAGCTCGGTTTGGATCCGGCGCGCTTATGCACCATGACTGTCCATCGAGCCGCGCAAATTATGCGGTTGGCGCTCGATGTCGCCTTCAGCTCCAAATCCACAAGTCCTACGCCGGGCATTGTCCTCGATTCCTGCATTGCCTTGATTGTGCATTTTCCGTACATGGTATCGCCGACGTATAGCGGTCTTATCCAAACGTGCTTCGTGACGCCGAGGCTTCCAGCCCCCTTCACAAACCTGAACCAATTGTCCCATAGCATGCGCGACAGCATAGCCGCCGTATACCAGCCGCTGGCAATCAGACCTCCCATCAGGGAACTGCCTGCCGCCCTGCAGTCTAGATGGAAAGGCTGAGGGTCAAACTCCCGGGCGAACTCCAGCGCCTCGTCTCCAGCCGCAGTCCGGCAGCCAAGGTCGATGCTCTCGCCCACGCTTAGATCTTCGTAATGCCGCAGACTCACAGTCTGTCCTTCTCATAGGTCACGCCTCCAAGTTTGAGGTTTCCCCCAATTGAGTATTCCGCCAGCAATGCTGGCATAGGGCAATATGGGATCCGCCTGCGGCATAGTCTCCCTTCAAAACTGAAAGGGAGCGCAGACTTGGGGAATTTCGGTTCTGCACCGGCGGGACAGGCCACATCAATCGCCTGACGTGCCGTTCGCCAGCGCATCCCGCTCATAGCTCCACCAGCCGCTACGAAAGGTCAAGACCAGCAAGGTATTTGCGGAAGTCGCCAGCCAGCTCGGGGCGATCCAGTGCGCTGGCGACGTTGGCCTTGAGCAGCCCCAGCGGCGTGCCGCAATCGAAGCGCTCGCCCACGATTTTGACTGCCTCCACCCGTCCCCTGCGGGCAAGCCCGCCAATCGCGTCCGTGATTTGAATCTCTTCCGTCAGGCTGCCGCTTTCCTTCGGCAGCGCGTCGAATATATCCGGCTCCAGCACATACCGGCCGACAGCTGCCAGCCTTGACGGCGCCTTCTCCGGCCTCGGCTTTTCCACCATGTCCTTGACGGCAAATCCCAGTCCCGCCGACTCGCCGGGGTCAACAATTCCATAGCTGCTGACAGCCGAGTCAGGCACTTCCTGCACCCCGACGACGCTCTTGCCCGCGCCTGCCTTCCAGGCATCGATCACCTGGCCAATGGCGGGTCGGGCGGCAAGGAACAAGTCGTCCGGCAGAAGCACAGCAAACGCCTCGTCTCCCACCACGCCCCTTGCGCAGGCGATGGCATGGCCCAGGCCCAGCGGCATGCCCTGGCGCACGTAGACGATGTCGCCAGGCGCCGGCAGCTCCCGCAGCTGCGCTTCAATCATCTTTCCCTCTCCCCGCTTCTCAAGAGCGGTTTCAAGCGTCAGATTGCGGTCAAAATGGTCCTCGATGACGCTCTTGCCACGCGACGTCACGAACACGAACCGCTCGATGCCCGCCTGCCTGGCCTCCTGCAGTACGAAATGCACGACCGGCCGGTCCACGACCGGAAGCAGCTCCTTAGGGATGGCGCGGGTTGCGGGCAGAAATCTGGTGCCAAGCCCCGCTACGGGCAGGACCGCCGTGCGTACTCTCATGGGAGCTGCCTATTTCGCAAGGCTCCGGCGCCGGAGCCGTACAGCTGTCAGTTTCCAGCTGACACGTTGAACTGCCCCGCCGCGGCGCGCTGGTCAAGCAGCCTGGTCAGCCAGTCGGGGTCCATCTCCGGCACCGAAGACAGCAGCAGGTCGGTGTACTCGTGGTGCGGCGGACGGAACATTTCCGACTTGGCCCCCGCCTCGACGACCCTGCCGTCCTTCATGACCACCACTTCGTCGGCGATCGACTTCACCGTGGCAAGGTCATGGGTGATGAACATATAGCCGATATCCAGATCCTCCTGCAGTCGGTCCAGCAGCTTGAGAATTCCCTCGGCGATCAGCTGGTCGAGGGCCGAGGTCACCTCGTCGCAGATGATGAAGTCCGGCTCCGCCGCCAGCGCCCGGGCGATTCCGATGCGCTGTTTCTGCCCTCCCGACAGCTCCGGCGGATAGCGGTCGATGAAGGTGGCGGGATCCAGCTCGATCTGGTCGAGGATCTCCTTGATCCGCTCGGTCTTCCTGGCGCCGCGGTAGCCCAGGTAAAACTGCGCCGGCCGGCCGATGATGTCGCGGATGGTCTGCTTGGGATTGAGCGCGGTGTCGGCCATCTGGTAGATCATCTGCGCGTGCCGCAGCTGGTCCTTGCTGCGCTTGTGATAGTCGGCGGGCAGCGGCTCGCCGTGCAGCAGCACGTTTCCCTCCGACGGCGGCAGCAGCCCGGTGATCACACGGGCGACGGTGGACTTGCCGGATCCCGACTCGCCGACCACGGCCACGGTACGCTTGCGGTGCACGTCGAAGCTGACGTCGAACAGAATCTGCTCGCCGCCGCCGTAGCCCGCGCTGATTCCGTCAACCGAAACGACCGGCACCTCCCCGCCCTCGGCCAGTCGCTTCTCGGGCCGCTGGTAGCTGCGCACCGCCCACAGCGACTTGGTGTAGTCGTCCTGTGGATTCTGGATCATCTGCTGGGTGACCGCCTCCTCCACCTCGTTGCCGCGCAGCAGCACCTTGATGCGGTCCGCCATCTGCGCCACCACCGCAAGGTCGTGGGT
>CAZPIN010000153.1:0-28870 GCA_964586735.1 uncultured Rhodobacterales bacterium
GAGGCCGGCCATGTGGGGGCAGTTGAGCCACACCACGCCGGGGAGGGGAGTCTTGAGCCACCAGTTCTGCCAGCAGCCGCCGATGATTCGCTTGGCCTCCCGGTCCGTCTCGCGGAACGCCTCCGTCTCCTCGAATTCGTACCGCTCGGCGGCCGCGGTGTCGACGCCGCCCCAGCGGGAGACGGTGGTGAGGATGTAGGAGCCGGTGACGCTGGGCGCGCCGGCGCTGGCGGCCACGTCGAGGTCGCCGGTGGCGTCGATGACCACGTCGCCGAGAATCGCCTGGCGGCCGTCCTTGGTGGCGGCCGTCACGCCCCGCATCCTCCCGTCGATGACGATGGCGTCCTGGAACCAGCTGTGCATGCGCAGGGCGACGCCGGCGTCGGCGGCCATGTCGTAGGAGGCGCGCTTGAAGGCGTCGGGGTCGAAGGCGGCGGCGAAGACGATCGGATGCGGCTTGTCATGGGTACGGAAGTCGAACACTCCCCAGCGCGACCACTTCTGCCACATCTCCTGGGTCTGGCGGCGCCCCGGCTGGCGGTCCGCCTCGTCCGGCACCACCGCCATGCCCCATGCGGCCATGCGGTCGATGATCTCCATGCCGATGCCCTGGACGGTGACCTCGAGGTCGTTGTGCATGTCGTCGAGCAGCAAGACCATGCCGCCGCTGGCGAGTCCGCCCAGATAGGGGTAGCGCTCCACCAGCACGGCGGAGGCGCCGCTGCGCGCGGCCGAAACTGCGGCGGAGACGCCGGCGGGGCCGCCTCCCACCACCACTACGTCGGCGGATGCGGCGACGGGGATGGCCCCGTCCTCGGCGGCGCGGACCTCGCCGGCCGCCGTCAGGGTGTACGTAGGACTGGACATGGGAAGGTACTCCTTCTGCTAGTGCACGGCCGTCGCGCTCCAGCGCACGACGCGGCGCTCCAGGGCGCTGACCAGGCTGAACAGGCTAACCGCCATGCCCGCGCAGACGAACACCGTCGCGTAGAGCAGGGGCGAGCGGAAGTTGTAGGTGGCCTCGATGATCAGCGCGCCGAGGCCGAAGTTGGAGCCGATCCACTCGCCGACGATGGCGCCGATGACGCAGGTGGTGCTGGCGATCTTGAGCGCGGCGAAGAGAAACGGCAGCGAGCCCTGCAGCCGCACCTTCCAGAACACCTCCGAGCGGGTGGCCGAAAGCACCCGCATGAGATCCAGCATGGCGGGACTGACGGCCTTGAGGCCGCGCACCATGTTGACGAGGGTTGGGAAGAAGCAGATGAGGGCGGCGATGACGATTTTCGGGGCGTAGCCGTTGCCGAGTATGAGCACCAGAATCGGGGCGATGGCGAGGATCGGAATGGTGTTGATGAAGACGGCGATGGGAAACAGGGCCCGCTCCACCATGCGTACGTGCACGAACCACACCGCCAGGAGAATCGCCACGCCGTTGCCGACGATGAAGCCCAGCAGCGCCTCGAACAGCGTCGGCCAGAAATTGGCCAGCAGGATGTGGCCTTCGACGTCGAACGTGTGCAGCACGCCGACTGGGCTGGGGGCGATGTACTCGGGAATGCCGAAGCCGCTGACGATTGCCTGCCACAGCAGGATCAGACCAATGCCGGCCGCGATCGGTGGCCACCGCGACCGCAGTCCGGCGAGAAATCCGCGGGGAGCCGGGGTCATGCGGCAGTCTCCAGCAGCCCGCGCAGATGGGCGGTAACCCGGACGAACTCCATGGTGTCGCGCATGGCTCGCTCGCGCGGATGGGGCAGGCTGACGTCGACCTTCTCCAGCAGCCGTCCGGGATGGGCGGCAAGCACCAGTACCTGCTGGCCGAGAAACGCCGCTTCGGGAATGGAGTGGGTTACGAAGATGATGGTGACTCCCGTCTCGCTCCAGATGCGCAGCAGCTCCTCGTTGAGGCGGTCGCGGGTGATCTCGTCAAGGGCGCCGAACGGCTCGTCCATCAGCAGAATCCGCGGTCGGCAGACCAGGGCGCGGGCGATCGCCACCCGCTGGCGCATACCGCCCGACAGCTCGTCGGGGTAGGCGGACTCGCGTCCCTCCAGTCCGACCAGCCGCAGCATCTCCTCCGGGTCGGCGGCGGCGTCATCGCTGCCGCCGACCTCGAGAGGAAGCCGGACGTTGGCCAGCGCGGTGCGCCACGGCAGCAGCGTCGCGTCCTGAAAGACAAAGGCGAAATCCCGCGCCTTTCTCGCCTCGCCGGGCGTCGCGCCGTGCACCTCGATGCTTCCTTCCGAGGGCGGCACAAGGTCGGCGATAGCCCGCAGAAGGGTGGATTTGCCGCAGCCGGACGGTCCCAGCATGGTGGCGAGTCCGCCCTCCGGCACGTCGAGAGAGACCCCCTCGAGCGCGGTGACGTCGCCTCCCTCCGACGCGAAGCGCACCGTGAGGTCGCGAACCGCCACGGCGGGACGGAATGCAGCCTCCATGCGGGGCTCCGCGCCGGAGAGCGGCGGCTTCAGCCGACCTGCTTGCGAATCGACACGGTGGCGTCGAGGATCTCGGTGGTCATGACGTCGTCGACCGTCGGCACGGCTCCCTTGAACTGGTCGAGGGAGCTGTAGGTGTCGATCTGCGCCTGCCAGTTGTCGCGGTTCATGGCGCCCCATCCCTGCCGGGCGGTGGTGCTGTCGAAGCCGAACCCGAGTACGGGATTGACAGCTTCCAGCTCCGAGTCGCGGTTGAGGTTGGGATAGGCGGCGACGAGCATGTCCACCGCTTCCTCGGGGTTCTGGCGGGCGTAGCCCCAGCCCATGGCCGAGCCGGTGAGGAAGTTGGCCAGATGGCCGGTGTGCTCACGGAGCATCTGGTCCTCGGCGTAGTAGACGTTGGCGTAGAGCTGGATGCCCGTGTCCCATAGCATCATGTCGACCCGCCGGTCGCCGAGAATCCTGAGGGCGTTGGTGTTGGTCATCCAGCCGGTCACCGCCTGCACCTGGCCGGTCATCAGCTGGTTCATGTCGCTGCCCATGTTGACCACCTCGACCTGATCCTCGCCGATGCCGTTCTTGGCCAGCAAGGCGCGTAGCAGAATGCGGGCGGTGGGCTGGGTGGCAACAGTTTTGCCCACCAAGTCCTTGGGTGTGCGGATGGGATTGTCCGACAGCGAGAAATAGGTGAACGGGTGCTTCTGGTAGCCGGCGGCGAACGCCTTGACCGGAATGCCGTTGGAGCGCGCCAGCATCAGCGACGGGCTGGAGGACAGCTGGCCGACTTGGGCGCGGCCCGCCGCTACAGAGGCGACGCCGTCAACGCCGGGACCGCCAGGCGTGATATCGAGGGTAACCCCAAGATCCTTGTAGTAGCCCTTGGCGTTGGCCACGACCTCGCCGATGATTCCGTTGCTGGCCAGCCAACCCAGCTGCATGTTGATCTCGGCCGTGTGGCTGCTTGCCGCGGCCACCGAGATGAACTTCGGCGATATGGCGGCGGCTCCGAGTCCGGCGGCCCCGCCCAGAAATCTGCGTCGAGTGACAGAGGTATGCATGTGTCTGCTCCCTTTATGCGCTGTAGACGCGACTGCGCGGGAGCGACAGGACGCAGCTCCCGTTGAGCTGCGTCTATGCTGGTGATGTTCGCCCAATAAAGGCGAAAAAAGATGCGTCCATATTGCAGCGTAATCCCAAGAATTGGAGATGTCAAGCCCCTTTACGCGGGTGGACCGAGGCGAAACCATCCCCCCGAACCGACCTCGTCCATGCTTGGCGCAGTCGCGCTCTATGCGGCTGGCAGCAGAGAATCCGCCAGAAGCGCGGCGGCCAGCAGAAGCCCCGTCAGCTGGCTTCGCTTGAACAGCGCTAGGCACTCTTCGCGCGGCACCTCGGGCCATCGCCGGATCATCCCGGGCATCGGTGCCAGAAGATGGGCCGCATAGACCGCCAGTCCCAGCCAGAAGGCGATTCCCAGCCCAGCCAGATGTCCCGCCAACGCCGCCAGGGCGATGGTCAACCCGTAGGCCGTCAGCACGGCGTGCGGAAGCCGCCTGCCAAACAGCCGGGCCGTTGACTTGACGCCGGCTCGGGGGTCGTCGCCAAGGTCCATGGCGGCGTAGACGGTGTCGTAGCCGAGTGTCCAGAACACGCTGCCCAGATAGAGCGCCAGCGGCGGCCAGGCGAGCGATCCGGTGTAGGCCGTCCATCCAACCAGCGCACCCCAATTGAAGGCGATGCCGAGCACTGCCTGAGGCAGATGGGTGAAGCGCTTGGTGAAGGGATAGACGGCCGCCGGTATGACGGCGAGCAGGCCCAGCAGGATGGCTGCGGGGCGCATCGTCAGCAGCACTAGCAGGCCGGGAAGGCACAGGGCTAGGGAAAACATCAGCGCCTGCTTCGGGCGAATCGCGCCGCTGGCAACGGGGCGGTTGCGGGTGCGCTGGACTTGGCGGTCAAAGTCGCGGTCGACCACGTCGTTGAACGCGCAGCCGGCGCCGCGCATGGCGTACGCGCCGACCGCGAAGGCGGCGAACAGCCACCACGCTTCGCCCCGCCAGCCCTCCACCGCCACCGCCAGGGCAAGACCCTGCCAGCACGGCAGAAGCAGCAGCCAGGCGCCGATGGGACGGTCGGCCCGCATCAGCTGAAGCCAGGGGCGCAGCGGCAGGGGTGCTCGCCGGTAGACCCAGCTGTCGGGACTGGCGTCCTCGATGCGCGCGCTGCCGTCAGTCAAGATGGAAAATCGTCCGGGCGGTTTTCTTTGGCAAACATGCTACCATCCCGCGTTTCGCGGCGGAGACCAACTGCATGGATTTCGACAACTATTCCATCGACTCCAAAATCTACGACGAGATGTTCACCGCCGAGGGCGGCGTCCGCCAGCACTGGAGTCTGCTGCATGCCGAGCTGGAGAATCTAGGCGGGCAGGAGGCTGCGGAAGTTCAGGAACGGGCGCGGAGGTCCTTCGAGACCGAGGGCATCACCTTCAAGGTGTACGGAGACGACGAGGCGGACGAGCGGATCATCCCCATCGACTGCGTACCGCGGATTCTCGCAGCCAAAGAATGGCGGATTCTGGAGGAGGGACTGGAACAGAGGCTCAAAGCCCTCAACCTCTTCCTTGAGGACGTGTACGGAGAAGGCCGCGTCGTCGAGGACGGCGTGGTGCCAGCCGACGTGGTGCGGGAGTGCCCTGCCTACCGCGTCGAGATGCGTGGCGTGCAGGTGCCGCATGGCACCTGGGTGGCGGTGTGCGGAACCGATCTGGTGCGCACGGCGGACGGCTTCATGGTGCTAGAGGACAATCTCAGAGTGCCGTCCGGCGTGTCCTACATGATCGCCAACCGGCGGGCGGTGAAGCGCAATTTCCGGCGGCTGTACCGGCGGTGCGGGGTGCGCGAGATCGAGCACTACGGAAGCCTGCTGCGCGAAACGCTGTGCGATCTCGCTCCCGATGGAGTGGCCACGCCGAAGATCGCGCTGCTTACGCCCGGTCCCTACAACTCGGCCTACTACGAGCACATGTTCCTTGCCAGGGAGATCGGCGCCGAGCTGGTCGAGGGCCGGGATCTGGTGGTGCAGGACGGCTGCCTGTACATGCATACGACCTTCGGGCTGGAAAGGGTGGATGTCCTCTACCGCCGGGTGGACGACGACTTCCTGGACCCGCTGGTGTTTCGGCCCGACTCGCTGCTGGGGGCGCCTGGCCTGATGGAGGCGTACAAGCTGGGCAACGTGGCGCTAGCCAACGCTCCGGGCACCGGTGTCGCCGACGACAAAAGCGTGTACGCCTATGTGCCTGACTTCATTCGCTACTATCTTTCCGAGGAGCCCAAGCTGGCCAACGTGCCGACCCGGCTCTGCAGGCGGGCCGAGGACCTCGAGTACACGCTGGACAATCTGGAGCATCTTGTGGTCAAGCGGGTTGGCGAGTCGGGCGGCTACGGAATGCTGGTGGGACCGCACGCCACACCGCAGGAGCGCACTGAGTACGCCCTGCAAATTCGCGAGAATCCCGCCGACTTCATTTCCCAGCCAACCCTTGCCCTGTCGCGGGCGCCCTGTGTCGTTGGCCAGCGCGCCGAGCCTCGCCATGTCGACCTGCGGCCCTTCGTGCTGCGCGGCAAGACGACCCGCATGGTGCCGGGCGCCTTCTGCCGGGTGGCGCTGAAGGAAGGCAGCCTGGTGGTGAACTCCAGCCAGGGCGGCGGCGGCAAGGACCTCTGGGTGCGGAGCGACTGATGCTGGCCCGCAGCGCCGAGGGTCTGTACTGGATGGGGCGCTACATCGCCCGCGCCGAGCAGCTGTGCCGCCTCCTGCAGATTCAGGTGCAGGCGCTGGTGGACCGCCCCGTGCCGGAGATTCATTTTGGCTGGAGGCGGCTGTACAGCAGCCTCGCCGACTCGTTACTCCTAGGCGAGCTGGACGAGGAAGAAAGCGACGACTTCGCGCTGGCCGACGCTTACACGCTAGCCGACAACCTTACGTTCGAACGAGGCAATCCGCATTCGGTCATCAGCTGCGTCGCCTGTGCCCGCGAGAACGCCCGCCAGACCCGCACCTGCATCAGCGGGGAGATGTGGACAACCCTCAATCTCGCTTATTTGCGCCTGAGGGACACGTCCATGCAGGACGTCTGGACATCCCAAGCCGAAGGATTCTACGGCGAGATCATTCGGGACATTCAGGCGTTCACGGGTACCATCGGCGCGACGATGTACCGGGACTGTGGTTGGAGCTTTTTCTCCTATGGGCGCTATCTCGAGAATGCCCAGCAGCTGGTGACCTTTCTGCTGGCCCATAACGCCAACGAGCCGGAGGAGGCCACTCTCAAGGGCGCAGGCAGGGCCAGCCTGCTGCGGGCCTTCCGGGCGCAGGATGCCTACCAGAGCCGCCATGGAATTGAGATTCGCACCGAGCTCATACTGGATCTGCTGGTTACCGACCCGCGGCTGCCCAGGTCGCTGAGCAGGTCGCTGCAGCAGGTTGAGGAGGCGCTCGAGGGAGCCGGGCACGCTCCGGACCCGCAGCGGGCGAGCGCCGTGGCGGCGCAGGTGGCCGGCACCCGCCGACTGCTGTCTGACGGCTGGAACCGGGCGGGCAATGCGCAGGCAGTCCTCAAGCACGCCGCCAGCGAGATCAACCTGCTGCACGACCGGCTGGCCGAGGCTTATTTCCGTCTGGATGCCGACGGCGAATGACCGTCGTCTACGATATCACGCACGAAACCCGTTATCTGTACGCATCTCCCGCGCACAGCGCAGTCATGCTGCTGTGCTTGCGTCCGGCCGACATGCCGCAGCAGCGCGTGCTGGATTTCGCGATTTCCACAGAGCCGTCGACGACGCTGCACGCCACCTCGGATCCCTTTGGCAATACTAGGCATCTACTCACTCTGCGGACCGCCGCGGAATCGCTTCGCATCGTGTCGCGCAGCCGAATCGAGCGTGGGCAGCCGACGCGCAGGGAGACCGCACCTTCCGGGGCGTGGGAGACCATTCGCTCCTGGCGGGATTCGTTCCAGCTATGGGACTACCTGAAGCCCAGCGCGCTGACTGCCGAGACATCGCCGCAGCTAGAGCGGTTTATCGACAAGCACAGCCTGACACCCGGGGAGGATCCGCTGGCCGACCTTCACCGACTGTCCGTACTGCTTCATGACGTGTTTCAGTACACGCCGGGCTCCACCACCGTGGAGTCGACGATTGACCACATCCTCGAAACTGGCGCCGGGGTCTGCCAGGACTATGCCCACGTCATGATCGCTATCGCCCGAGGATGGGGGGTGCCGGCGCGCTACGCGATGGGATACCTCCACGTCACCGGCGCCGAAGGGGAGCAGGCACCGTCAACCGCAACCCATGCCTGGGTGGAATGTCTGCTGCCGGACATGGGATGGGTTGGCTTCGACCCCACCAACCGCGCGCTGGCGGACGAGCGCCATGTACTTGTGGCGGTGGGTCGGGATTTTCACGACGTCTCGCCGACGCGGGGCCTGTATGTGGGCCGCGGCGATGTCGCCATGGAAACGGATGTCCGTGTGCAGACATTGGGCGAAAAGGGGCAGAACGACGCGTAAATTTCTGCCTCGGCTGCCGGCGAATCGGATAGGGAACAGTCACGAGGCGCACTGCAGCGTAGAGAGGGTGTTCGGGGCCGAAATGCCGGTTAGGAGGTCGTCCCTGAATCTGGCGAAACAAAGAACTTTTTGCGCGCCGGGAGATCGCAGGGCAGTATCACGAAGCAGTCGGAACGGGATCGGTACCGTTCCATCACCTCCTGCATCGGCGTTTTCCTTTGAGGGCGGGCTGTGGCGAGGTCGCCTTGGAGACGTCCGACCTCGTGCAGACGATTGGTGCGGAAGGGCAGGAAGCGGCTTAAGCCTGTGCCGCAGGGTCGGGCGATTCGGGTAGGTGACAGCAGGGAGACGCGGATGCGATCCCCAACCCCGTCATGGCTTTGCCAGCTCCTGCCTGCGTTTCTCAATTACGCTTTCCGCTTCCTTGGAGTACAGCTCCTGATAGTGATCGTACTGATGGCGGAATCTAGCCGCTCCCTGAGTCGCGGCGCGAAGCTCCAGAATGACGTCGGCCAGCGCCACTTCGGGCATGTGGGCCGACAGCTCGTCCCAGCCGGGGCAGCCCTCCACCGATTCGAAGCCAAGGATCCGTCCCCGTCGCCCCGTGATGATCGCGTTGACCTTGCTGGTGTACTGCGAAGGGGTTTCAAACACGACCAGATGGATCGGCTCCAGCAGCACCGTCTTGCCCTGCTCGAGCGCGTCGGACATGGCGATGCGGCCGGCGGTCTTGAACGCCATCTCGGAGCTGTCCACCGAGTGATGCTGACCGTCGTACAGCGTCGCCTTTACGTCAACCACGGGAAACCCCAGCGGTCCCCGCTCCAGCGCCTGGTGCATGCCCGCCTCGACCGCGGGTATGTAGCCGCGGGGCACGGACCCGCCCACCACCTCGCTGTCGAAGCTGAAGCCTGAGCCGCGGGGGGTAGGGGCGAATCGCACCTTGACGTCGGCGAACTGTCCTGCGCCGCCAGTCTGCTTCTTGTGGCGGGCGTGAATGTCGGCGGGCTTGGTCAGGGTCTCGCGCCAGGCGATGGACACCGGCGCCGTGGTAACGGACAGGCCAAAGTCCTGCTCCAGCCGCGCCGCGAGGTCGCGCAGATGCATGTCGCCCTGGCCGAACACCGCGATGCCACCTTCGCTGGCGTCGCCTGTAGACAGCGAGGCGTCGTCGTCAACCACGCGGCGCAGAGTCGTGCTCAGTTTGGCATCGTCGTCGCGCCTGGTGACCTGGAAGGACAGAGCGTACACTGGCTTCAGCGCCTGCCATCCTTTGGGAGTCTCCTCCAGCGTCCTGCTCTCGCTGGCGATGGATCCCGTCTGCAATTCTTCGCAGCGGGTCAGGGCGACCAGGTCCCCGGCCTCCGCCCGCTCGACCTTGCTGGTGGAGGCGCCGTCGTAGAAGGCGACGCCGGCGATGCGCTGCCCGCCCACAGTTGTTGCCGCGTCGACCGAGCCCCGCCAAACGCGGACCACGTTGGTGCGGCCGACATGCTGGAGGCTGCGGGTTTCGCCTACCGTCGCCAGTAGTCCCTCGCCGTCCGGCAGGCCGTGCCGGGCGATGCAGGCCTCCACGTCCGGCACGTCGTGGCGGATGGACTTGAACAGCCGCACCAGCCCGTTGCCGTGCTCGGCGGATCCCACCAGCACCGAGGTGTAGCGGCCTTCGGAAAACGAGTCGCCGCCCGTCTTGAAGACCTCGTCGGTGGACGGTTCGTCGTCTTCCAGCAGCCGCTCCAGCAGCGCGTCGTCAAAGTCGGCCAGGCTTTCCAGCAGCCGCTCGCGGGCCACCTCCATCTCGCCCCGCAGTCCGGCCGGCGGCTCGATCACTTCCGAGGGCTGGCCCTCGCGGAAGCGGAAGCCCCTCCTGCTGATTAGGTCCACCGTTCCGGTCATCGCCTCGCCCTCGACGATGGGCAGCTGCCGCAGCAGAAGCGGACGGGCGCTGATCTGGCCGTACGCGTCGACCAGGTCGGTCACCGTGCCTTCCAGCTGGTCGACTTTGTTGACGAAGAGGATCGCCGGGATTCCAGACTCGGCGATGGTGCGCAGCAGCGGCATGGACGTGACCTCGGCGTCCTGCCTGGCCTCGACCACGAGGATGGCCACGTCGGCCATGGCGATGGCGTCGAGCGCGTGCTGGAGGCACTCGACGGCGCCGGGGCAGTCGATGAAGGTCCAGCGGTCGCCGAGATAGCTGCACTGCAGGTAGCGGCGGCTGCCGTGCGGCAGGCTGGCGGCGTCGGCGGAGCCGACGGGGTCTTCGCCAAGGCCCTGCAGGGCGTTGGCCAGCGTCGACTTGCCAGAGCCGAAGGGGCCGATGATTGCTGCGCAGCGCGGGCGTGACTGGGTTGCCATGAGCGGTTTCCTTCATGTTCCGGTTTTCTTGCTGGTCTGCGGACCGCGCCGTATTGTGCCGCGAAACCTCGGCAATTTCGAGGGCTCCCGTGCTTTCCCTCGGCGGGGCCGCTTGCCATTACCGGGAGGTACAGCAGAATGGGCCGCTTTGGACGACGGGGTGTGTCATGGATAACCGACCGGAATTCGCGATTGAGGCGCGCGACATATGGAAGACGTACCGCGCCAAGTCGGGCGATCAGCCTGCCCTGTGGGGAATCGATCTGGCGGTGCCGGAGGGGTCGATCTTCGGCCTGCTCGGCCCCAACGGCGCTGGCAAGTCCACTTTCATCAACATACTGGCCGGCCAGGTGGTCAAGGACTCCGGCAGCGTGCGGATCTGGGGCTACGACCAAGACCGCAACCCCCGCATGACGCGCTCCCTGATCGGCGTCGTGCCCCAAGAGCTCAACATCGATCCCTACTTTACGCCCCGCGAGTGCCTCGAATTTCAGGCGGGCCTGTTCGCGGTAGCGCACGCCGACCGCCGCGTGAAGGAGATCCTCGAGGCGGTGGGGCTTGCCGAGCAGGGGAACTCCTATGCCCGTGCGCTGTCGGGCGGTATGCGAAGGCGGTTGCTGCTGGCCAAGGCGATGGTGCACAACCCGCCCGTGCTGGTGCTGGACGAGCCGACGGCCGGCGTCGACGTGGAGCTCCGCAGCCACCTATGGCAGATGGTGCGCGAGCGCAATGCCGCCGGAGCGACGGTCATCCTCACCACCCACTATCTGGAGGAGGCCGAGGAGATGTGCGACACCATCGCCATCATCGACCGGGGCAGCGTGGTGGCCTGCTCCGACAAGAGCGCACTGCTGCGGCGGATCGACGTCAAAACCCTGACCATCACGCCCACCGAGAGGGTGGATGGCTTACCCGAGGCTGTAGCCCGGCCGGCGCGGGGGGCGATGGCGTCGCTGCGCGGTGACGGCGCGATTTCGGTGACCTATTCGCCCAAATCTGTGACGGCAGGCGAAATTCTGGCGCGGCTGACGGCCGCCGGGATTGGCGTGCTTGACATCACTACCGACGAGCCCGACCTCAAGGAGGTGTTTCTGGCGATCACCGGGGCCGGCGTCGGCGCTGGCGGCGCAGAGCCGCTGGGGGGAGAAAAGGGAGTCGATTTGCGCTATAATGACGTACTGGCTGGTAAGGAGGCCGGGCCGCACAGGTCGTCGTGAAGAAAGCTAGGCGTAGCAGAAACTGGGCAAGCGGGGAAGATGGCGCAGGGAAGCTGGAAGCCGAGAAGGCAGGACAACGATCCCGAAGGCGACGTTGCCGTCAAGGAGCGCGAGGCGCCGGTTGCCGAGCGCCCGAAGATGTACAGGCTCCTGATGCTCAACGACGACTATACGCCGATGGAGTTCGTGGTTCATGTGCTGCGCCAGTTTTTTCGCATGCCGGAAGCCAAGGCGGTTGCGCTGATGCTGCGCATCCACAACGAGGGACAGGGCCTGGTCGGGGTGTTCACCTACGAAATCGCCGAGACCAAGATGGTGCAGGTGGTCAGCTACGCGCGCCGCCACCAGCATCCGCTACGCTGCGCGCTTGAGGCAGAGGAGTAAAGCCAGATGTCGTCAGGACTTTCAGCGGAAGCGAGCGTCGCGCTGAAGCAGGCGTTCAAGTATGCCGGCGAACGCCAGCATGAATTCGTCACCGTCGAGCACCTGCTTCTGGCGCTGCTGGAAGACGCGGAAGTCGCCAGCGTGGTGCAGGGCATCGGCGGCGACATCCAGGCGATTGCCAGGGATCTGGAGACGCATCTTAATTCCCGGGCGATGGATATCGCAGCCGATGCAACCTCGGGACCGCAGGCCACCGTGGGCATGTCGAGGGTCATCCAGCGCGCCTCCATCCACCAGCGGGTCAATGGTAAGCACAAGGTGTCGCCCGAGCATGTGCTGGTGGCGCTGTTTTCCGAGCGCGACAGCCACGCGGTGTACATCCTCAAGGGCCATAACGTCAACCGCCTCGACGTAGTCGACTACATTTCGCACGGTATTGGTGGCCCCCGTGTCGTTGGCGTCGCGGCGGGCGGCTACGGTGAGGCTGGCGGCCGGCAGCAGGAAGGAGATGTCAAGGAAGGCGAGTCGAAGGGCAAGGGCAAAGAGGCCAGCGCCGTCGAGGTGTTCTGCATCAACCTCAACAAAAGCGCCGCCGAGGGCCGTGTCGACCCGCTGATCGGGCGGCGCTGGGAAGTCCGGCGCTGTGTGCAGATACTTTGCCGCCGCAACAAGAGCAACCCACTTCTGGTCGGCGACCCTGGGGTTGGAAAGACCGCCATCGTCGAGGGCTTGGCGCGGCTGATCGTCGAAGGCGAAGCGCCTGACGCTCTGGGCGCGGCGACCATTTACTCCCTTGACATGGGCTCGCTGATCGCCGGCACCCGCTATCGGGGCGACTTCGAGGAGCGGCTCAAGGCGGTCGCCGACGAGATACAGGGCATGAAAGACGTCATCCTGTTCGTCGACGAACTGCACACCGTCGTGGGGGCGGGGCAGGCGTCGGGCAGCATGGACGCTTCCAACATGCTCAAGCCCTACCTGCAGTCGGGGGCCTTGCGCTGCATCGGCGCCACAACCTACGAGGACTACCGGCGGCACATCGAGAAGGACCGCGCACTGCTGCGGCGTTTCCAGAAGGTGGACGTTCCCGAGCCGTCGGTCGACGACACGGTCAGCATCCTCAAGGGGCTGCGGTCGCGCTTCGAGGAGCACCACACGCTGCGGATAACATCCGACGCGCTGATGGCGGCCGCCGAGCTGTCCTGCCGCTACATCCACGACCGCAAGCTTCCGGACAAGGCCATTGATGTCATCGACGAGTCGTGCTCGGCGCTGCGCATGCTGCCTGAATCGAAGCGGCGCAAGTCGGTAACACGGCGCGACGTGGAGACGGTGGTCGCCGGAATCGCCCGCGTCCCGGCCAAAACCGTCAGCCGCGAGGACACCGTCGCTCTCGCCGAGCTCGAAGCGCGACTGGCGGAGGTGGTATTTGGGCAGGAGTCGGCGATTCAGTCCCTCGCCACCGCTGTGAAAATGGCTCGGGCTGGGCTGCGCGAGCCGGAGAAGCCTGTCGGCTGCTACCTGTTCGCCGGGCCGACAGGCGTCGGCAAAACGGAGGTCGCCCGCAGGCTGGCGGAAATACTTGGCGTCCAGCTGGTGCGGTTCGACATGTCCGAGTACATGGAGAAGCACACCGTATCCCGCCTCATCGGCGCGCCTCCGGGCTATGTCGGCTTCGACCAGGGCGGCCTGCTCACCGACGCCGTCGACCAGCATCCGCATTCGGTGCTGCTGCTTGACGAGGTGGAGAAGGCGCACACCGACATCCTCAACCTGCTGCTGCAGGTGATGGACCGCGGCAAGCTCGCGGACCACACCGGCAAGGAAGTCGATTTCCGTAGCACGATCCTGATCATGACCTCCAACGTCGGCGCCGCCGACCGCGCAAGGCGCACTATCGGCTATGGCGAGGGGAGGGATTCGGGCGCCGCCGACAAGGCGCTGGAGCGGCATTTCACGCCCGAGTTCCGCAACCGCCTCGATTCCGTCATCGTCTTCGACCCGCTTTCGCGGGAAACCGTGCTGCAGGTGGTGGAGAAGCTGGTGATGGAGTTGGAGGCGCAGCTGGAAGAGCAGGCGGTCACCATCGAGGTCGACCCGGAGGCCGCCGAGCGAATCGCCGATCTTGGCTACGACGCCACCATGGGGGCGCGCCCGCTGGCCCGCGTAATCCGCGACAAGATCAAGAAGCCGCTGTCCGAGGAGCTGCTGTTCGGGCGGCTGACGCGCGGTGGTCTGGTACGTGTGGTCGTACGGGACGGGGAGATCGCAATCGACTGCAGGGGACGGGAGCGCCCGGAGCTGCCTATGGAAGAGAAAAGGCTGCTGCCGACTCCCTGACCGCGGCAGAAGGGCAGGCGCGCGGCAGGCGCTAATGGCCCAGTTGGCAGTACCGCAAGCATAGTTTCAGACTGTCGCTCCGCATCCTTGGCCGTAGAGGAGGGTCGGTGGCGGGGGCAGATCGCCGCCCTGTCACCTTGGCCCTTGCGCCTCCCGGCCAGCATGGTAGACTGGCAGCGCCTCGGGACAGCTGAACCTGTCCCAGCCCCTTGAAAGCGACCAGCCACTTCAGCGCTTCATGGGGTCTACGAGGCGCAGCCAGCAGGCTCCGGGTCGCGTGGTGCTCAGCGACTGACCAGCTGCGCCGGAGACGGAAGTCTTCGGCGCGTCTGTTCGACCGAGTGTCTGCACAGATGCGCAATGGAGGCTGCTGCCTCAGCCAGCGCGTATGACCGCTGCGTCGCTTCAAGCATCGGCCCTCGCGGGGCCAGCCTCCCCCGAGCCGCGGCTGCGCCGCCTGCGGGGCGGTTATCTGCAGGCTGCGCAGCGGAGGAAGCGGACATGGCTGGAACGAACGAGACGGAAACCCGGAGCGGGCAAAAGGAGGAGAGCGACCTGGACCCGTATCACATCTACGACGCGCACGGCTACGAGACACTGAGCCACCTTGAAACGGCCCGGGCGTTTTTGGTGTTCTTCCTTGGACAGGAAGAGGGTATGGAGGAGCTCGTGGAATTGCTGAAGACAGCCAAGCTGGAGCTGAAGCCCACGCGCCACGTGAAGAGCAACCTGCACTCCGGCTACAGCGACATCTGGATCGGGGTCACCATCGACGACGATCCTCCATTCGAGTTTCGGATCCAGATGGAGATCAAGGGGGACAGCGACCCCCGCACGCCGCTGCAGATTGGGATCAACCATCTGGAGGACGCCAGGCAGGAACTCAAGTCGGGCGAAGCGAAAGCGGGATGGCTGACGGAGCGGATATCGCTGTCCGTCAACATAGGCCCCAGGCGCTCGACAGTGCGGAGCGCGATCGGGGACATGTTTTCCAAGCATAGGCTTGTCAAGGTTCTCAAGGACCTCCCGATGCGAGGCCGGTTTCCCTCGTTTGACTTGATGTCGTATGAGCTTGAGGAGCTGGTGGCAATACCCGACCGCCGTCTTTCGGTTATGTTTTCGGTCGTCCGCTGCGCGAATGATCTGGATCGGCTTGGCGAGGAGGGTCTTGTGCTGGCGCTGGGGCGCGCGGACCCCAGCGATAGGGATGAGATTTTGGTCCTTGCGCTCGTCCTGGCCAGACTGCATAATGAGAGCAGGCGCGGGATGTTTCGCCGTGCGATGGTAAAGGCTGGAATTGGAGAGTGGCCAATGGACAGCATCTATGAGTCAGCCGTAAAGACTGGCAAGGCCGAGGGCAAGGCCGAGGGCAAGGCCGAGGGCAAGGCCGAGATGTTTCTCGTCTTTGCGCAGCGGAAGTTCAGGCGAGTCTCACCGGAGTGGGAGGCGCAGGTACGGTCGGCCGCGCCGGAACAGCTGGACGACTGGCTGCTGCAGGCGTACGACACTGACGACCTTGAGTCGGTGTTCAACGGCAGCGCGGCCAACGGCGACGGGCAGGCGCAGAAGAAGCCGAACGGTGGCCCTTGACGCAGCTGGCTCGGCCGCGTTCAGGCTGATATCGACTTCCCTGCGCGTGGAAAACGGAAACAGGGGGAAAGGCAATGGACAGCATCTACGAGTCAGCCGTAAAAACTGGCAAGGCCGAGGGCAAGGCCGAGATGTTTCTCGTCTTTGCGCGGCGGAAGTTCAGGCGAGTCTCACCGGAGTGGGAGGCGCAGGTAAAGTCGGCTGCGCCGGAACAGCTGGACGACTGGCTGCTGCAGGCGTACGACACTGATGACCTTGAGTCGGTGTTCAGCGGCAGCAGCCCTGCATCAGTGGCCAAGCGCTATTGACGCAGGCTTGATCGTCGGTTTTTCCTTCACGCGACAGTAGACAGCTTCCGGCAGAAACAGCGGCTGAAAACCGCCTGTCAACGGCTGGTCAGCGTAATCTCCATTCGGCGGTTGCGGGCGTGCGCTTCGGGCGTAAAGCCGGGGTCGACTGGGCGAAACTCGCCGAATCCCGCCGCCGCGAAACGCTCGGGTGGCAGGCCGCGCTCCTCCACGAAGAATCGCACCACGGCCAAGGCGCGGGCCTGCGAGAGGTCCCAGTTGTCTCGAAACAGCCCTCCTGAGCGCACCTGCAGCGAGTCGGTATGCCCGTCGACTCGCACCAGCCAGTCGATGTCCTCTGGGATCTGATTGGTGATCTCAAGCAGGGCGTCGGCCACCGCTGCAAGGTCAGCCTTGCCCTCTTCGCCGATCTGCGCCGAAGCGGAGGCGAACAGCACGCCCGATTGAAACACGAACCGGTCGCCAACTATGCGGATGTCGTCGCGGTCGCCGAGCGCCTCTCGCATGCGTCCGAAAAACTCCGAGCGAAAGCGCGAAAGCTCTCCTACCTGCTGGGCAAGGGCGGCGTTGAGACGCAGGCCCAGGTTGCGAATGATGGTTTGGTTCTCCTCGTCGCGCAGCTCTGACGCGCGCAGCATTCCCTGCAGCTGGAGGATCTGCTCCCGCAGCTCCTCGGTCTGCTCGTTAAGGTTGGCTATCCGCTGGCGCTCGCTGGCGACTTCCTCTTCCCGTGCCTTGCGTGATTCGGTTTCCGCGTCCAGGCGGTCGCTCAGCAGAGCCACCTGCTCGACGAGCTCCGCCCGCTGCCTCGTCGCCTCCTCCAGCGGCTCGCTGAGAGATTCAAGGGCGGCCTCGCGCGCCTTGAGCTGGGCAAGGGCATCCTCAGTCCGGGTTCGCTCGGCGTCCAGCGCCGCTCGCAGCACCGCCTCGCGCTCCTGAGCATCGCTTTCCGCTTCCTGCAGGTTCTGCAGGCGTTCGCTCGCCTGCGCCCTGGCTTCCTCCACGCGCGCTCGCTCGTCCTGGAGTTCCGCTCTCAGCCTGCCAAGGGCAGCCTCGTACTCCTCCCTTTGGACAAGCGCCTGCGTTTTCGCCTCGGCGGTCTCCCGAAGCAGCCGCTCGACATCGGCCTCGCGCTCGAGGCCGACGGCGGCCGCAATGTCCAGCTCCCGCTGCAGCCTGTTGCCGCGCCGCTCCGCCTCGTCCAGCCGTACCACGAGCGTACTAATGCGGGCCTCGGCGAGTTCCAGTTCCTGTCCTTGGCCAGTAAGCTCGCCACGCAGAAGGAACTGGACGATAACGAACGTCGAAATCGTGAAAATGAGGACCAGCAGCACGCCGGTCAGGGCATCGACGAATCCCGGCCATATGGTCGAGGGGATGGCGGAGCGTGACCTGCTCCGGAAATCCGCGGCCATGATCAGGCGGGCGGCTCGCCCGACGAATTGTCGCGGGTAGAGTCAGCTGGCTCGAGCGACTGGCGCAGGCCATGAAGGTCCCGTTCGATAGCCCGCATGCGACGGGGGTCGGGGTCGCCGCCCTTGGACAGCCAGGCGAGGTCCTCCTCCAGCGCCTGAATCTGCACCTTGATGTTTTCAGGGTCGCCTAGCGGAGCGGTACGCAGCGCGCCGATGAGCATGGATATCTGCTGCGCGTTGCGCTCGACCAGCGTGCGCAGCTCGGCGGGCGACATTGGCTGCGGGGCGGCCGCGCTCGAATCCAGACGCGCCGCCGTCGATACCCATTCCTCGAATTCGCGCAGGAAGCGCGACTGGGCATGGCTCGCGAGCAGCTCCAGCAGTCCCACCACCAGCGAGCCGGCGAGACCAGTCAGCGAGGAGGCGAAGGCGGTGCCCATGGCCGCCAGCTGCGCCTCGAAACCCGCCTGCAGCCGGCCAAAACCCGCTAGCGCCGACTCCCCGGGCTCGGGCGTGAGGGCGCGGATTGTTTCGCTGAGGGCCGGCACGGTGCGGGCAAGACCCCAGAAGGTGCCCAGCAGGCCGAGGAATATCAGCAATCCCGCCAGATAGCGGGCAATGTCGCGGCTCTCGGCCATGCGCCCGTGCAGCGCGTCGGTCAGCACCCGGGCGGTGTTGGGGGTAAGGCGGGTGCGCTTGGTGCTGGTGCCGAGCAGGGCCGACATGGAAGCCAGCAGCGGCGGAGGCTGGGAAATGCCCTCCCGTCCCTCGGCGAAGCGCTCCGCCCAGATAGCCGCCGGCACCAGCCTTCCAGCCTGGGCGAAGCAGGCGATGACTCCGACCAGAAACACCCCGCCGATGAATCCGTTGATGTAGCGGTTGGCGAGAAATATCTCGATGATCGGCTCGTAGAGCGCGATGCCGACCAACAGTGCCGCAACCAACACAAGGACCATCCAGAAAATCTGCGCCCAAGGGCGCGTGTAGGTTGGCGCGTGCAGATGCAGCTCGGGGACGGTGGTCATGGACAGCTCCGCGGGAATACAGCTTGAAGTATAGCCAGTCGGGGCGTGGTTAACCGCCGAACAGCGCGGCGAACGCGTCGGCGACTCCATGCGCCGCAACCAGCGTAAGCGCTTGTTCGGAGTCCTCGGCATCGATGCGCCTGATCCGCGCGCCAGCCTCGTGGGCCAGCGCGGGGGCGGCTGCGGCTACCGTCCATGCGCCGCGCAGCGCCGCCGCGTCTAGTCGGCCCGCCGCGACCCAGGCAATGTCGAGAGCGGGAGAACCGGCGCTGCGCAGTACCGCGCCGCTCGCCTCGATTTGCGCTCGGTCCTCTCCGAAGGCCCCGCTTGCGCCGACCAGGCAGTCGCTCAGGTCGGTACGTGCCGAAACCCGCAGACGGCGGCGCTCCAGCCACGCGCCCTCGCCGAGACGGGCGGTGAACAGCTCGCCCGTGGCCGGATCGAGTACCGCCACTGACTGGGTGACTTCGCGCTCCTGATAGGCTGCCACCAGCGCGGCGCCGGGTGCGCCGTGGCGGAAGCAGTCGATGCCGGACAGGGGATCCACAACCCACCGCCTTCGCGGGTCGCGGCCTGGCATGTCCTCGCGGTCGTCGCTCCAGCCATACGCTGGCGTCACCGCCATGAGGTTTTCGCGCAGAGTGCTGCGGGCGCGCTCGCGGCCGGCTTCGGCGAACGCCGCGGCGCTGGAAGGGGCAGCCTGCAGATTCTCGATTTCGCCAAGGTCGCGGGCGATTCCGCGCGACGCATCGCGGATGGCACGTACCAGCAGCGTGGCGGGGGCTTTGACGCCGCTCATGCCCGCCGCAGGTAGTCCAGGGTTTCGGGGTTGACTGCGATGCGGTCGCCGACATCGAGGAATGGGGGCACCATCACCCGCACGCCGTTGGAGAGGGTGGCCGGCTTGTAGGAGGAGGCCGCCGTTTGCCCCTTGACCGTGGGTTCGGTCTCGGCGATGTCACACTCGACTTGGTCGGGCAGCGAGAGGGATAGGGGTTCGGCCTCGTGGTACTCCACCTTCACCATCATGCCGTCCTCGAGAAAGGGCAGGCGGTCGCCGAGGATCGCCGCGTCCAGCTCGAACTGCTCGTAGCTCTCGGTGTCCATGAAGGTCAGCCTGTCGCCGCTGGCGAAGAGAAACTGCTGGTCTCGCTGTTCCAGGCGGACGCGCTCGACGCTCTCGGCGGAGCGGAAACGCTCGTTGAGCTTGCTGCCGTTGCGCAGGTTGCGCAGTTCCACTTGGGCGTAGGCGCCGCCCTTGCCCGGCTTGACGTGCTGCACTCGCACTGCCCGCCACAGCTGATCTTGGTGCTCGATGACGTTGCCCGAGCGAATTTCGTTGCCGGCGATCTTCATGGCGACTAACCCAGGTCCTTGCGGCGGCGCAGCTCGGCGAACACGGCCGCGGCGTCGCCGCCAGCCATGCCAATCTTCGCCGCCACCGACTCCTCGCCAGCGCGGAGAAAGATATTGGTGGCCTTCTCCTCGCCGACGGTGGAGGGGACGGTCGGCTTGCCGCCTGCGCGCATAGCCTTAACCTTTTCCATCCTTGCCTTGGTGGCTTCGTGGTCCGGGGCGATGGACAGGCAGAATGTGCCGTTGGCTTCTGCCATTTCGTGGCCGCAGTAGATGCGCGTTTCGTCGGGCAGGGCGGCGATTCGCGACAGCGACTCCCACATCTGCAGGGCGGTGCCCTCGAAGATTCTGCCGCAGCCCATGGGAAATATGCAGTCGCCGCTGAACACCGCGCCATCTTCGGGGAAGTGCAGGGCGATGTGGTTAAGCGTATGCCCGGAGACGTCGAACACCTGCACCGGCCGTTCTCCGAACTGCCAGTTTTCGCCTTTCTGCAGGGCGACGTCCAGTGGTGGAAGGCGATGGCTGTCGTCGGCGGCGCCAGCCACCACTACCCGTTCGCTTACCAGCTCGGCGACGCCGTCGATGTGGTCGCCATGGTGGTGGGTAAGCAGGATGAAGTCGAGGGTCCAGCCGGCCTTTTCGAGGGCCGCGGCGACGGGGGCGGCTTCGCCGGGGTCGACGACTCCGACGGTGCCTGTGCCGCCGTCGCGCAGCAGGTACGTGTAGTTGCTCTCAAGGCAGGGGATGACGTGAATGTCGAGTGTGGTCATGGCAGGATTGGAACTCCGTTGCTAGGCTGTGGCCAAGTATAGAGGGTGAGGAAATCCAATGCACCGCGACGTCGTGGATATGATGGACTTCTATGACCGCAGCCGCCTCGGCCAGCATGCCGGGCGTGTCCTGCAGCAGGCACTGCGCGGCCTGTGGCGCGACACCCGCGGCATGGCGGTGGCGGGCTACGGCTTCGCGCCGCCGGTACTGGATCCATACCGGCGGGAGGCGGCAAGCGTCATCGCCCTGATGCCAGCGGAGCAGGGAGTCTGCCGCTGGCCGGAAGGCGCGGCCAACGCCGCCGCGCTGGTGGAGGATGGCCATCTGCCGCTGGCGACTGGCGGTGTAGACCGCCTGGCGGTGCTGCACGGCTACGAACATGCCGCCCGGCCCGACGGCTTGATGCGCGAATTGCACCGCGTACTGGCGCCTGGCGGGCGGGCGGCGTTTCTGGTGCCCAACCGGACGGGCCTGTGGGCGCGCAGCGACACGGTGCCTTTCGGGGCGGGGCATCCCTATACGTCCGGCCAGATGCGACGGGCACTGCGCCGCCACGGCTTTGATCCCCGCGCCGAGACGGCGGCCCTCTACAGTCCACCCTTTCAGAGTCAGTTTTGGCTGCGCAGCGCCCGGACTCTGGAGCGTCTGGGCGAGCGGCTGGGGCCGCGGCGGCTGGCGGGCGTGCTGCTGGTGGAGGCCGTCAAACTGGTGTACGTGCGACCCGATGCCGACCCGCATCCAGTGCGCGATCTGGTGGAGGCAATCGAAGGGATCGCCGCGCCCGTGCCAAAGCCCGCGACTGGTCGGCGCGCCGGGCCATAGGAACGCTTGGCGAAAGGGAAGAAACGCAGCGCTGCAAGCGCCGCCGGGTGTCAGCCGTCGAGGGCTTCCTCCACCTCGTCGCCGTCTTCATCGCCGTCTTGGTCGTCTTCCTTGTCGGAGGAGGAACGCAGCAGCGTGGCCACGGAGATTGACCGTCCCTGGGAGGCGAGGGCCGCCGACAGCAGCTGGATCTGGCTTCTTCCGATGACCTCGGGGTCGGCGATGATGATGTCGACGATCTGCTGGTCGGCCAGCAGCATTTCCAGCCGAGGCATCGAGCTGCGGTGCAGGCTGGCCACTTCCCGCACGACGGTAAACACCCTGCGGCGGTTCTGGGCCGCCCACTCCGAGAGGGCCACGATCTGCTCGTTGAGGTCGTCGACCTGCGCTGGTCCGGGCTCGGCGCGGGCGTAGATGGCGGTGCGGCCGACGCGCTTGGGCGCCACCAGAACGTACCATCGGCCGGTGGGCGACCGCTCCGAGGGCACTGGCAGCAGGCCCCGCTGGAGCATGCGGTAGGCCGTGATGCGCGAAATTCCCTGGCTTCGCGCCCAGTCGGAAAGACGGACCCGAATCAGGTCGTCCATCGGCCCCAGCGTCGGGGAGGATGTGGAAAAATTAGGTGCTGCCATGTTCAGCACTCCCTCCGCAGCGGGCGGCCGCGAGAATCGATTACCGACAACGGGTCCGCGCCCCTGCTCTATCAATCCTATATATAGTGTAATATTTGAAACTTGTCAACATCCCGTCCGCAACAATTCTCCAGCAGGCGGGCGTACACGGGGGACGGGATGGAAGCCGACCAGCTTGCGCGGGAACGCGCGCGTATCGACGACATTGACGACCGACTGCTCGACCTGCTGCGGCAGCGGGCGGAAATTGTCGACGCGGTGGCGCGGGCCAAGCGGCTTGCGGGAGAAGAACGGCGGTCAGCGTTTCGTCCCGAGCGGGAGGCGTCGGTGCTGCGGCGGCTGCGGCGGCGTGTGGAGAAGGAAGGCGGACCCTCGTTTGAGGGAGTCGCACGAGTCTGGCGCGAAATCATGGCCGCCGCCCTAATTCAGCAGGAACCCGTTACGGTGGGGCTGCCAGCTGCTGGGGAGGGTGGCGCAATGGAGCTGCGTTCGCTTGCCCGCAACCATTTCGGCGGTGGCGCGAAGCTGACAGAGCACGGAGACATGGCGCAGCTGTACCGGGACGTGGAGCGCGACCCCGCGCTGCTGGGCGTGGCTCCGGACCTCGCGGCCTACGCCGAAGCGGCGTCGGCAGGAGACGGCGATGGATGCAGAATCTTTGCGGCTCTGCCATTTTGGGGGTCGGCTCGCCCGCGGGCCTATGCCTTTGGGCATGTCAGCCTTGCCGCAACCGGCGACGACGTCTCGGTGCTGTGGTGCGGGGAGGATGCGGTGGAGGGCCAGGAGGCTATGCCGGCAGTGTCGGCGGCTGGCGGCCGCGTAGTGTCGCTGGCCGATTACATCGACCCCGCCAGCCTGCCGCCAACGGCGCGGCTGCTTGGATGCTACGCCCGCCCCTTGGATATGGAGCTGCCATGACTGCGCCATCGCCGCTGCCCGGCATTGAGCGGGTCAATCCCTATGTGGGCGGCGAAGGCGCCGAGGGCGGCGTCAACCTTGCCTCCAACGAGAATCCCTACGGCGCCGGGCAGGCCGCCCGCAGCGCATACACCGAGGCGCTGGACCGGCTCCATCTCTATCCCGATGGGGGCTGCACGAGGCTGCGCGAGACGGTCGCCCGGGTGCACGGGCTTGACGCCGGCAAAATCGTCTGCGGCTGCGGCTCCGACGAGCTGCTTGGCTTGCTGACGCGGGCCTACGCCGGGCCCGGCGACGAGGTGGTGCACAGCGCCCACGGCTTCTTGATGTACCGCCTATCCGCCCTGGCCGCCGGCGCCGATGCGGTGTCGGTGCCCGAGAACGAGATGCAGACGGATATCGAGGCGGTGCTGGCTGCCGTGGGGGAAAGGACCAAGGTAGTGTTTCTCGCCAATCCCAATAATCCAACCGGCTCCTGGATCAGGCGAGGCGAGATGGAAAGGATGATCGAGCGGCTGCCCAAGCGCGTGCTGCTGGTGCTGGACGGAGCCTACGCCGAATACATGGACAACGGCGACTACGAGGCGGGGGCGGCATGGGTCGAGGAACGGCCGAACGTCGTCATGACCCGCACTTTTTCTAAGATCCACGGCCTCGCCGCCCTGCGCATTGGCTGGGCCTACTGCCCGCCGGCGGTGGCGGACACCCTCAACCGCGTGCGCGGTCCGTTCAACGTCAACGAGCCCGCCCAGGCAGCGGCCATCGCCGCCATGGAGGACGGGGCGCATGTCATAGCCAGCCGCCGCGACAACGCCCGCAACCGCGACGGCCTGATCGAGGGGCTTGCCGCACTTGGTATCGAGACCGTACCCTCTGTGGGCAACTTCGTGCTGCTGCGGCTGGGGTCGGCGGAGGCGGCGCGGGCGGCCGACGCGGCGCTGCGCCAGCGGGGCGTCTATGTCCGTGCCATGGATTCCTATGGACTGCCCGACTGCCTGCGGGCCGGGGTGGGCGACCTGCATGGCGTGGCCCGCCTGCTGGAGGCGCTGGGCGAGCATCTGGGCGGTGGAGCGGACGCGGGAGACGGCGCATGAACAGGGTGGCCTTGATCGGCCTCGGGCTGATCGGATCGTCGCTGGCGCGGGCGCTGCGAAGCCGCGGCCTGGCGAAAGAGATATGGGCGACCGCCCGCACCGCCGCCACCCGCGAGACGGCGCAGCGAATTGGCCTGTGCGACCGCGTCGTCGACGACCCGCGGGAGGCGGTAGAGGGGGCCGAGATGGTGGTGCTGTGCACGCCGGTGGGCGCTTTCGCCAGCGTGCTGGCCCGCCTGTCGTCGGCGCTGGCGCCGGGGGCCATTGTCACCGACGTGGGGGGCGCCAAGGCGTCGATGGCCGAGCAGCTGCTGCCGCTGGTGCCGGAGGGCAGGCATCTCGTGCCGGGGCATCCCATTGCCGGCACCGAACAGTCGGGGCCCGAGAGCGGTTTCGCCGAGCTGTTCGAGGACCGCTGGTGCGTGCTCACGCCGCCGCCGGGGACCGATGGCGAGGCGGTACAGAAGGTGCAGGCGATGTGGGAGGCGGTGGGCAGCCGCGTGCGGCTGATGACTCCGGAGCACCACGACCAGGTGCTGGCGGTGACGAGCCATCTGCCGCACGCCATCGCCTACACCATGGTGCGGGTGGTGGACCAGGTGTCGGCGGTCAGCGAGAGCGAGGTGATCGAGTACTCGGCGGGCGGCTTCCGCGACTTGACCCGCATCGCCGCCTCGGAGCCGGTGATGTGGCGGGACATCTTTCTGGCCAACCGCGAAGCGATTCTCGATTCGCTGGGCCGCTTTCACGAGGAGCTGTTCGCTCTGCAGCGGGCGATTCGCTGGGGCGACTCCGACCTGCTCGAGGAATTTCTGCGGCGCGGGCGAGAAGTGCGCAGGGGCGTCGTGGCGGCGGGACAGGACGCCGAGGGTCGACCGCTGTATCTGGCGCGCAGCGGGCACGCCGACGGGGGGGACGCTGGCGAAGGAGAGGCGGGCGACGGGGACGGGAACCAGACCGACGGCGAACGGAATGTCCCATAGCTTTTGGGTATTCGGCTATGGCAGCCTGATGTGGAATCCCGGATTCGCCTACGCCGAGCGGCGGCGGGCGACGCTGACCGGTTTCATTCGCAGCATGGGACTCTGGTCGGTGCAGTATCGGGGCACGCCCGAATCGCCGGGGCTGGTGCTGTGCCTGGACAGGATGCCCGGCGGACAGTGCGTGGGAATCGCCTACCGCGTGGAACGGGAAAGCGCGCGGCAGGTGTCGGAGTATCTGTTCGAGCGGGAGATGATCACGTACGCCTACCGCGAGGAGCAGCTGCCGGTGGAGCTGGAAGACGGCCGCCGTGTGAAGGCGCTGTGCTACGTCATGGACCGTAGCCATCCGCAGTACGCGGGCGGACTGACCGACGAGGAGCGGGCGCGGATCGTGGCCAGCAGCAGGGGCTCGGCGGGCGAGAACCGCGTCTATCTCGAGGAGACGCTGCGGCACCTTGGCGAGATGGGGGTGCGGGAGAGGGAGCTGGAGAGGCTGGGCGAGATGGTAGCGCGGCTGCAGGACAGCCCAGTCTAGGAAGAGAAAAGAGCCGCGCGGTTGCCCGCGCGGCTCGAGTAGAAAGGGAGGAAACGCTCATTGCCATGCAACTGACACTAAGCGCAGCGCCTAAGGTAATGGTGCGGCGCAATAATTGCAAGCCCCGTTGTACGGCACATCGGAGTTTTCTACCTGCAGTGGTCCCTATTGCCCCAGAGCCTGCGGAATCTGCATGATGGTGACTGGAGATAGAATATGCCCTTGCAAAATAAGGGCGTAATCCGGTTATCGGTCGCTGAAGAGCATGGATGGCAGCATGGTGATGCGTATCGAATGGGACTCGCGTTGTTGCAAAAATGCAACACCAAACAACATCTTGTGTTTGTGCATTGCAATACCCGCGATTCAGGAGATTCCTTCCATCACCTGCCGCAGAGTCGCCAGCGAATCGGCCGCTTGGAGAATCGGCCGTCCCAGCACGATGTAGTCGGCTCCCGCCGCCAGGGCCTGGCGTGAAGTCGCGACGCGCGCCTGCTCGTGGGCGTCGCCGCCGTCGAGGCGGATGCCAGGGGTGACGATCACGGCGTTGGCCGTGGCCGGGTCCTGGCGCAGCGCCGCGAGGTCGGTGGGGGCGGCGATTAGGCCGTCGGCGCCGGCGGCCATGGCGCGCCGTCCGCGCTCGAGCGCAACCTCCGTCACGTCCGTCGAGGGCAGCATGGCGGCCGCTAGGGCGCCGCGGTCCATGCTGGTGAGCACCGTGACCGCCAGAATGCGCGTGTCGGCGCCAGCGTCGCTCCGCCCGTCGGCGGCCGCCCGTACCACCTGGGGGTCGCCGTGCACGGTCAGAAAATCTGGCCGGGTCCTCTCGACGATGCCGCGCACGGCCCGGCGCACGGTGGAGGGGATGTCGAACAGCTTGAGATCAAGGAACACCCGCAGGCCGTCGCCGCGCAGGTCGCGGGCCAGGTCGAGGCAGCCGTCGGCCAGCAGTCCCAGGCCAAGCTTGAAGAAGCTGGCGGGCGGCGACAGGCGGGCGGCGATGGCGCGGGCATCTGCCGCGGTGGCGGTGTCGAGGGCCACGATCACGCGGTCGGAGGGGGAAGCTGGGGGCACGGAAAAGGCTCCTTGAAGTCGCGCCGCGGCACAACCACATAACTATAGGCAGCCCGCGTGCACAGCGGGATTGACAGGGAACGAGGGCATGAACGAGGAGCAGTACACCGAGCGGCTTCGCGGCTTCCTGCAGGCCGCCCACACCATCGCCGCCCGAGAGAGCCACCAGCGCCTGACGACGGAGCATCTGCTCAAGGCGATGCTTGACGATTCCGAGGGCCTGTGCGCCAACCTTGTACAGAGCGCCGGCGGCGACGCGAAGAGGGTGGCGCAGTTTGTTAACGAAGCGGTTGGCGCACTGCCCCGGGTGGAGGGACCGGGAGCGGGGAGCGTGTCCCTTGATTCGGGCGTGGCCCGCGCCCTTGCCCGGGCGGAAGAGCGGGCAAAGAAGGCAGGCGACAGGTACCTGTCGGTCGAGCGGGCGCTGGTGGGACTGGCGGATTCGGGCGAGACCGCCGCTGCCAAGGCGCTGCGCGAAGGCGGCGTCACCGTCCAGGCGCTGGAGGCGGCGATCGAGCGGCTGCGTAAGGGACGCAAGGCCGACACCCCCAGCGCGGAAGACTCCTACGACGCGCTTGAGCGCTACGCCCAGGACCTGACGGAGGCCGCCCGCAGCGGGCGGCTTGACCCTGTGATCGGCCGCGACGAGGAGATCCGGCGGGCGGTGCAGGTGCTGTCGCGTCGAACCAAGAACAACCCGGTACTGATTGGCGAGCCCGGCGTAGGCAAGACCGCCATCGCCGAGGGATTGGCCCTGCGCATCGTCAACGGCGACGTGCCCGAAAGCCTGCGCGGCAAGCGGCTGATGGCGCTGGACATGGGCGCGCTGGTGGCTGGCGCCAAGTACCGCGGGGAATTTGAGGAGCGGCTCAAGGCGGTGCTGGAGGAGATTGACGCCGAGGCCGGCGGCGTGGTGCTGTTTATCGACGAGATGCATACCCTCGTGGGCGCAGGCCGGGCAGAGGGGTCGATGGACGCCTCTAACCTTCTCAAGCCGGCGCTGGCGCGGGGGCGGCTTCGCTGCGTCGGTGCCACCACGCTCGACGAGTACCGCGAGCATGTGGAGAAGGACGCCGCCTTGGCCCGCCGCTTCCAGCCGGTCTACGTCGAGGAGCCTACGGTCGAGGACACCATTTCCATACTGCGCGGCCTCAAGGAGAAGTACGAGGTGCATCATGGCGTGCGCATCGGCGACGCTGCCCTTGTGGCCGCCACAACCCTGTCGCACCGCTACATCTCCGACCGGTTTCTGCCGGACAAGGCAATTGACCTGATGGACGAGGCGGCGTCGCGGCTGCGGATGCAGGTCGACTCGAAACCCGAGGAGCTGGACAGGCTCGACCGCGAAATCGTCCAGAAGAAGATCGAGGTGGAGGCGCTGCGCAAGGAAACCGACGCGGCGTCGGTCGAACGTCTGGAGCGGCTGGAGCGCGAGGTGGCCGAGCTTGAGCAGAAGTCGGCGAACCTGACGGCCAGCTGGCAGGCGGAGAAGGATCGTCTGGGATCCGTACGCGACATCAAGGAAAAGCTCGACCAGGCCCGCATCGAGCTGGAAAACGCCGTGCGCGCCGGCGACTTCGCGGCCGCCGGGCGGCTGCAGCATGGCGAGATACCCAGGCTGGAGGCGGAGCTGGAAGGGCGCGAGGGCGAGGACGAGAGCCAGGACCAGACGGCGGAAGCGATGGTGGCGGAGGTAGTAACCGCCGAGCAGGTGGCGGCGGTGCTGGCCCGTTGGACCGGCATACCGGCCGAGCGGATGCTGGAAGGCGAGAGGTCGAAACTGCTGCAGATGGAGGAGACGCTGGGGGCGCGGGTGATCGGCCAGGAGGACGCCATCGCCGCCGTCGCCAATGCGGCGCGCCGCTCGCGGTCTGGGCTGGCCGACCCGCGCCGCCCGCTGGGGTCGTTTCTGTTTCTGGGGCCCACGGGCGTTGGCAAGACCGAGCTGGTCAAGGCGCTGGCGGAGTTTCTGTTTGACGACGAGCAGGCCCTGCTGCGGGTCGACATGAGCGAGTACATGGAGAAG
>CAZPIN010000154.1:0-12985 GCA_964586735.1 uncultured Rhodobacterales bacterium
GATCATCGCCGACGAGGGCGCATACGTCTCCTACCTCGAGGGCTGCACCGCGCCCATGCGCGACGAGAACCAGCTGCACGCGGCGGTTGTCGAGCTGGTTGCGCTGGACGACGCCGAGATCAAGTACTCGACCGTGCAGAACTGGTATCCGGGCGACGAGCAGGGTCGCGGCGGCATCTACAATTTCGTCACCAAGCGGGCCGACTGCCGCGGGCGCAACGCCAAGGTGATGTGGACCCAGGTCGAAACCGGCTCGGCGATCACCTGGAAGTACCCCTCCTGCATCCTGCGCGGCGACGGCAGCCAGGGCGAGTTCTACTCCATCGCCATCGCCAACAACCTCCAGCAGGCCGACACCGGCACCAAGATGACCCATCTGGGCCGCAACACGCGCAGCCGCATCGTCTCCAAGGGCATCTCCGCCGGCTGTGCGCAGAACACCTACCGCGGGCTGGTCTCGGTGCATCCGCGGGCCGCCGACGCGCGCAATTACACCCAGTGCGACAGCCTTCTCATCGGCGACCAGTGCGGCGCCCACACGGTGCCCTACATCGAGACTCGAAACCATTCATCGCGGGTCGAGCACGAGGCCACCACTTCCAAGATCGCCGAGGACCAGCTGTTCTACTGCCGCCAGCGCGGCGTTAGCGAAGAGGAGGCGGTGGCGCTTGTGGTCAACGGCTTCTGCCGGGAGGTTCTGCAGGAGCTGCCGATGGAGTTCGCCGTCGAGGCGCAGAAGCTGGTGGCCATCAGCCTCGAGGGATCGGTCGGGTAGGAGGCGCCGGCCCGCGCCGCGGGCCGCCCGGACTTCGCGTCAACTGGAACAGCAACGGGAGCGATTCATGCTCAGCATCAGCAATCTGCACGCCTCGCTGGAGGAGGAGGGCGCGGCCATCCTTCACGGCCTTTCCCTGAATGTGGGGGCGGGCGAGGTACACGCCATCATGGGGCCGAACGGCTCGGGCAAGTCCACGCTCGCCCACGTCCTGGCGGGACGCGACGGCTACGACGTCACCGAGGGCGAGGTCAGCCTGGACGGCGTCGACCTGCTGGAACTGGAGCCCGAGGAGCGGGCGGCGGCGGGACTGTTTCTGGCCTTCCAGAATCCCGTCGAGATTCCAGGCGTGGCCAACCTGGTGTTCTTGCGCACGGCCCTCAACGCCCAGCGCCGCAGCCGCGGCGAGGAGGAGATCAAGGCGCCGGAGTTTCTGCGTCGGGCGCGCGAGCTGGCCTCCAGCCTCGACATCTCCGAGGAGATGCTGAAGCGTCCGGTCAACGCGGGCTTTTCTGGCGGCGAGAAGAAGCGCAACGAAATCCTCCAGATGTCGCTTCTGGAGCCGCGGGCCTGCGTTCTCGACGAGACCGACTCGGGTCTCGACGTCGACGCCATGCGGCTGGTGGCGAAGGGCGTCAACGCCCTGCGCGATCCTGGGCGGGCCTTCCTCATCATCACCCACTACCAGCGGCTTCTGGACCACATCGAGCCCGACCATGTGCACATTCTTGCCGATGGCGAGCTGGTGGAGTCTGGTGGCCCCGAGCTGGCCAGGCGGGTCGAGACCGAGGGCTACGCGGGACTCCGCCAGCCGCGAAAGGCGGCCTGAGTCGATGGCTTCCGCAGCTCTTTCCCCGTCGGCCCAGCTTCTATCCCAGAAGCGGGAAATCGCGGCGCAGATGCTTGACCGCGCCGGCAAGGTTGCCGGCGACGGCTGGGCAGGGGCGCTGCGCGCCTCCGCTCGGGAGCGCTTTCTCGATTCCGGCGCGCCCGTGCGGCGCGACGAATACTGGAAGTACACCGATCCCGTACGATGCACCGGCGGCGGCGATGCCCCGCTGGAAGCAGTTGGCGGGGCCGCGCTGGAAGAGGCGGCTGGACTGCGGCTGCGCATGGCGGACGGATGGCTGGCAGTGAGCGGCAGCGTCCCCGATGGACTTGAGCTGCATACCTTGGCGGAGGTTGCGGGCGAGTCCGGGCACTGGGCCGAAGGACTGCTGGGGCAGCTGGAGGCCGGGGGCCAGGATCCGGTCGTCCGGCCACTGGCAGCCCTCAACACCGCCATGCTGGACAATTGCATGATCCTGCGGGCTATCGGACCGGTGTCCGAGCCGGTGCATCTAGCCTCCGTCGGACCGCCCAGAGGCGGCACCTCCTATGTGCGAACGCTGGTACGGGTCGAGCCCGGCGCCTCGCTGACGCTTCTTGAGGAAAGTCTTGGCGTGGGTGGGCGCAACGCGGTGCTGGAAGCCGACGTAGCGTACGGCGGGACGCTGGACCACGTCCGTGCTCAGCTGGATGCCGGACGTATCGAGACCACCGCGAATTTCGCGCGGCTTGGGAAGGAAGCCATCTATCGCGGTTTCGTCCTGACCGTGGACGGGCAGCTGACTCGCAACGAGACCGTGCTGGAGCTTAACGGTACTGGCGCCAGCGGGCGGGTTGCTGGCGGCGTGCTGGGACGCATCGACTCCGTTATCGACAATACTGTCCTGGTAATTCACGCCGCCGAAGGGTGCGAGTCGCGGCAGGTGTACAAGAGCGTCCTTGACGACCGTGCCCGCAGCGTGTTTCAGGGTAAGGTGCTGGTGCGCCAGGAGGCGCAGCGGACCGACGGCTACCAGATATCGCAGGCGGTACTGCTGGGCGAGCGGACGGAGTTCGACTCCAAGCCCGAACTCGAGATCTACGCAGACGACGTCAAATGCTCCCACGGTTCCACCGCCGGCGCTCTTGACGACTCGGCGCTGTTTTACCTGCGTTCGCGGGGCGTGGAGCGGCGGGAAGCGGAGTCGATGCTGGTGGCCGCCTTCCTTGAGGAGGCTATCGAGGAGGTGGAGGGGCAGGAGACCGCCGACGTTCTGCGCGAAGCAGCCGCAGCGTGGATGCGGCGGAGGCAAAGGAATCTGTCATGAACGAGGGCGCTCGCGGGCCGCGGTCCGGCCCGGTTGCCGCAGCGCTTCTCTGCTACACCGACATAGGCGGCTCCATGCTGCGGCGCTTCGAGCCGCGCCCAAGCCTGTTCCGCATCTACCTGTGGATGGCGCTGGGGGGTGTGATAATTTGGCTGGGCTGGTCCGCAATGCACTTCGAACAGCTGGCAGCCCAGCACGCCGAGGCGTCTACCGGCAGAGAAAGGGCCGAACTCATAGGGCGCACAATTGGGGGTTTTGTTGGTCAGTTTACCTTTACTCCGTTCCTAATGGCGTTGTACGGCATCCTTATACACTTCGTGCTTCGTATGTTTCGCGGTCAAGGGAGGGTACGTGAAACCGTTGCGGCGAACGCCTGGGCAATGCTGCTCATGTCGCCACTGGTGACTGTGGTGGTGGCACTTCGCGCCCTGTTCCTGCAGGGGCTGGGTGCAGTGGCGGCGACGGCATTGAACGTGGGCGTCCTGTTGGCAGGCCTTGTTGCAGGGCAGTGGATTTGGGCCAGCTGCCTGACAGCTGTTCATGGATATCAAAGCCGTCTCTGGCTGTTCATCGTTGCGCCGGCCGCGGGAGTGGTCCTCGGCGCCATTGTGGGGGTGGCTGCGGCCATCATATACATTGAGGTATTGCGGCATGTGTACTTGTCAGGATAAAGTATATCCGTACGGCACGAGCTGGGATGCTGCGCCTTGTGAGCGATATGCATGTCTTTGCGCGGACAGGCAGGGGAGCAGGGAAATGCCTGGCACGGCAGTAGTGTTTATTCGCGCCTTGCGCAACGCGGCGGATGATGCCCGGGTCAGATTGACAGCGAGGCGGCTATGTCTGATTTAGTCCAATTGCCGGAGGGAGGCGGCAGGGAACCGCATGGCGCTGGCTTGATTGGTGCCTTGGCCAGAGGTTTCGTTGACCTGGCTGGCTCGACGGCTCGCTGTCTGGAGCGTCGCCCTAAGTCCGTCGAGATTTACGGCTGGCTGGTTCTAGCTGGCATAATCACGCTGATTGGTACTTTTCCAGTACTTGCCTGGGGGATTGGCTGGTATTCCGACCTTCGGGATGCGTATCAGCATGCCGCTCTGACTCAATTCGCGGCCGAGCTGCTAATTGTCTTCCTCTCGCTTGCATTGGTGTTATTGTTTTTTCCGCTTTACATGATGCTTATAGCGCTGCTGGTTCATGTGCTGGTACGCTACGCGTTTGGTGGCAGGTCCGGTCTTCGGGCCACAGTGATTGCAACGTCCTGGGCTTCGATGCTCATCGCTCTGGTCGGCGTGGCAGGCGGATTTGTCCACTTGCTGCTGCTTGTCGTTTTTGCAGGCCATTCTGACGATGCTATCGAGAAAGTTAGCGGTCTGTATGGCCTTGCCTTCAACCTGTGCGTGTTTTCATGGATTTGGTCCAAATGCGTGGCTGGCGCGCACCGGCTTCGGATGCACTACGGGCTGTTTGCCATTCTGGCAATCATTGATCTGGGGCTCTATTTTCTCGACCTTGAATATACTTAATGGTTAACTTGGCTCCTGGAGGCGCGACTTCCCATGTTCACGCAATTCCTTGACAGGCTCTTGGAGGGCTTTCTGGCGCCGCGGAGGTCGGCGGAGCGCCTGCTCTCCCTTGCTCCTGACTGGAAGACCGTCGCTGAGCTGGCGATACTAGGTTTCGCCCTGCAGACCGTTCTTTCCTTTGCGACGCAGCTGGCGCTTGAGGGCACCGGCATCGGCCCCGAGGTTAGCGACGGGGAAACGGCGCTGACGGCAGGCGCTCTGCCCATACGGGTATTCGGATACAGCGTTTCGCTGGTAGTTATGACGCTCCTCATTTACTGGATTGGCAGGCACTTTGGCGGTGGTGGCAGCCTGTGCGACGTCGCCGCGGTGGTTTGCTGGCACGGCGTGGTTACATCGCTGCTGGCTCCCTTGATGACAATCGGCGCGATGGAAGCCGCCACCGGCGACAGATTGGGCATCATCGCATTGATCTTGATACTGAGCCTGTTTACCATCTGGCTGCTGGCCAGCTACATCGCTGCGGCGCACCGATATGCCAGCCCCTCAAAAGTTTTTTTGGCAATACTTGGCATACTGTTCGGCTTAACGTTCGGCCTCATTATGCTGGGTGTGCTGCTGGTGGGGCTGTTGGCGTCGCTGGGCGGAGGAGGGTAAAGAGATGCTCAATATTGAAAAACTGCGCGTCGAGTTCCCGATTCTTTCACGGGAGGTCTACGGCAAGCCGCTGGTCTATCTTGACAGCGGCGCTTCGGCGCAGAAGCCCAAAGCGGTCATCGAGACTGTCGACCGCTTGTACCGCGAGGAGTACGCCAACGTACACCGAGGGCTGCACTTTCTGTCCAACAACCTGACGGAAGCCTATGAGGGCGTTCGAGGCAAGCTGGCGCGCTTTCTTGGCGCGGCAAGCGAAGAGGAGATTGTGTTCACGAGAGGCTCGACCGAGGCCATCAATCTGGTCGCCTACTCCTGGCTGGCTCCCCGCATACAGCCCGGCGACGAGATTGTTCTGTCGGTTATGGAGCACCATGCCAACATCGTGCCTTGGCATTTTCTTCGGGAGCGCCATGGCGCGGTTCTGCGATGGGTGGATGTCGACGATGACGGCAACCTGGACCCGCAGGATGTCGCCCGCGCGATCACGGACCGCACCCGCCTGGTGGCGATTACGCATATGTCCAACGTCCTAGGCACGATTGTGGACATTGACGCCGTGGCGGCGGTAGCCCGCAAAGCGGGGGTACCTGTGCTGGTAGATGGCAGCCAGGGCGCCGTTCACTGTCCGCTGGACGTGCAGGCATTGGGCATTGATTTCTACTGCATTACGGGGCACAAGCTATACGGTCCGACGGGATCCGGTGCGCTCTACGTTCGAGCTGCGCATCTGGATGGTATGCGCCCGTTTCTGGGCGGCGGCGACATGATCAAGGAGGTGCGCCGCGACTCCATCACCTATGCGGACCCGCCGCTGCGCTTTGAGGCGGGGACGCCCAGCATTGTCCAGATGGTGGGGCTGGGCGCAGCCGTGGACTTCATGGAGAAGGTTGGCGTCGAGGCGGTCGCCGAGCACGAGAATGCCGTGCGAGACTACGCCGCGGAGAAGCTGCGCGGCCTCAACTGGCTTACGGTGTATGGCCGGGCGGAGCAGCGGGGCGGCATCTTCTCCTTCAACATCGACGGTGCGCACCCGCACGACGTCTCCACTGTGATTGACCGGCAGGGAGTGGCGGTGCGGGCGGGGCATCACTGTGCCCAGCCGCTGATGGAGCGGCTTGGCACCACCGCCACCTGCCGTGCTTCGTTTGCCATGTACAGCACCGTCGCCGAGGTGGATGCGCTGGTCGACGCGCTGGAGTCTGCGAGGCGGATGCTGGTCTGACCGCCTTGGGTGGCGCCGTATCCATATTGCGGGCAGGGAGCAATCTTGCCGCAGCCGAGCCTGTGCTAGAGTCGCCATAACAGGCGCGGAACCAGCATAGGAGAGCGAACCATGAGCCCCATACCCACCGTCCGAATCGAGCAACTCATCAAGAACCTCGATTACAAGGGCTACCTGCATATGCCCCACAACGGGCTCATAGAGCATATGGGCCGAAACCCGGTATGCTCCGGTGCGCTGGTCGAGTTTCTCATGCCCAAGAAGTACGCCAAGCGCCTCGACCCCAACAATCCACCGTATAGGACCAGCGGAAGGTCCATCGCCGTCGACGGGACTCTTCGCGAGGCCGACCTTGTGTTCTACTGCCCGGCGCTGGAAGGAGACGACTTCGATTTCGTGGTCGAGCACAAGTCATGGCCTGACATGAACACCCCGCTGCAGGCGATGCGAATCATGGAAAGGCTGTGGAGCAAGCAGATCGATGGCGGCGAGGGAAGGGTGGGCAGCCTGCGGGAAGTCTGTTTCGTCGTGTTCTACCACGGCCTCGAGGACTGGAAGGTACCGTTCACCATTGGCGGGATGACGGGCCAAGCACAGCGCGGCCCGGTGGCGCGGCTTTACTCGCTGTTCAGGCTGCTGATGAGGCATGTCTACAGGGTGGACTGCCTCCGCCTGCGCTCTTGCCTTATGGCGTTTGCCCTGTGCAGGGCCGAGAAGGTGACCGAGCGCGAGCTGCGGGTGATGGCCGAGGGGATTGAATGCGACGAGCTGGGATGCTATCTTTCGTTGTACATCGTTCAGGTGCTTCAGGTGCCGACGCAGGTGCTGAAGGATGCGCTGGTGCGCTGGAGCCCTGATGGTCAGGGAATGGAGAGATTCATGAGCATGGTATTCGACCAGGTCCGCTAGGAGGGCCGCCAGGAGGGCCTCGATGAGGGCGAGCAGAAGGGTATGGTAAAAACCTTCCTTCGTCAGGCGCGGGCGAAGTTTCGGACTTTGCCAACGGGGCTTGAGGCGCGGCTGCGCTCCGCTCCACTGGCGCAGCTCGACGACTGGCTGCTTCGCCTGGTGAATGCGGACAGCCTTGACGCTGTGTTCAAGGCTCCCGCCAAAGGCTGAGCAGGCGCAGGTATCTGGCCTGCAGAACGGCAGGCTGCCTTCAGTGCGGGGTGTCCAGGCGGCGTAGCCGGCGCAGTCTTCTATTCCCCGGTGGCGGCCTCGGATGGCGTTAGCACCAGCGTGCCGACCGAGCCCAGATTTGCATCTGCTGGATTGAGCGACATTCGATGGTAGGCGCCCTTCCGCCAAAGCTGCCCAAGATCCTGATAGTGGGGCGACAGGAAGTGTCCGCTCTGGCCAGTGGAGGTCACGTAGTCTGAGCGGTCAAGCTGGGCGAAGTTGTAGATGGCCCTGAAGCCGGCGCCGTGGACGGCGTCAAACTTCACCCCGTCAGAATTGTGCTGCGCCCGCTGCAGCGTGTGGGCTCCGCCTGACATTTCGTGGCTTAGGTTGACCAGCGAGTCCAGAGGCCAGATGAAGCCAAGCGGCAGGTGACTGTGGCGGGCGCGGTGGGCGCGGCCCCAGCGCCAGTCGGCTACGCTTTCTCCATACGCCAGTTCGATGTCCGCCAGCGCGCCGTCCAGCGCTATGGCTACCGCCTCGCCACAGGACTCCACGAATGTTGTGCCAGGATGGTCGCACCACCAGGCGGCGCCGCTTTCGTCGAGCAGCACACTTTCGACAAACTGCGCGGGGTCGTAGGCCAGTCGCTGCGCGCGAGCGCCGTCGCCAAGCTGCCGCCTGACCAGCTCATCCGTCAGCCGCTCCAGCCAGGCAGTGAAGATCAGCGGCGCCGCGCTTCCGGCGTCCATGTCGCCAGACCATTCCCACAGCTCTTTCAGGGCCTGCTTTCGCGGCGTCGGCTCGGCCGTTTCCTCTTCGCCGGGTTCGGCAATCGCGCCGCGCATCAGCGGCAGCAGGGTCGTGGCCATCAGCGAGCGGGTGTCGTTCTGCATGACGCGGAAGCCCTGCTGCGAATGGTACTCCCGCTCCCCCAGCAGGTCCAGCAGGCGCTGGTGGCGATAGGGCGCGGGCCAGGCGTGAGCGATGCGCTCAGGAAACGGCGTGTCCGCGACCTGGTTATTGGCGTGCTCCACCTGGCCGCTGGGCGGACGCTTCACGCTGGGAAGTTTCACGTAAGGGACGCTGCCCTGCCAGTCGTTGCGGGGGTCCCAGCCCTCTCCGGGCACCTGGCCGCGGCTCGGGCTGTCCGCCCTGCGAAGCGGCGCCCTGCCTGCAACTTGGCGGGCGATGGCCTCGCGGTCGGCCAGCGTAACTACCTGCATAGGTACCGTGTAGGACTCCAGCGCGGCAATCGCCTCCTCGACGGAGGAAGCTCGCATCAGCTGGCGGGCGGCAAGGTAGGAACTGTCGTCGGGGTCAAGCGCGGTCCAGCGCAGCGCGTGCAGGAGCCCGCTCGGGGCTAGTCCCTCGAGGCCGAACACTTCCGGCGGCAGCACCGGGCCATGGCGGGTGGCGCGCCGCAGCAGAATCTCGTCATCCTCCTGAAAGCGCACGCGGATGCGCTCCTCGCGGGTTTCAAACGCCGCCCATCCTTCGGGCGTCCGGTAGCGTTGCGGATCGTCCGGGTGCGGCATCTCCAGATAGAGGTCCTGGTCGTCGGCGTAGGCATGCGTCAATCCCCAGCCGACTCTCGCGTTGTGGCCTATGACAACGGCGGGCAGGCCGGGGATGGTGGCGCCGATGACGCCGCCCGTGCCGTCCAGTTCCAGCCGCGCCAGATACCAGATTGTCGGCGCCGTGAAGCCCAGATGCGGGTCGGTGGCCAGCAGCGGGCGGCGCTCCGAGGAGCGGCTGCCGTCCACCGCCCAGGCGTTGGAGGCGCCGCCGAACCGGCCACCCGGCCACCCGTCCGCCAGAGCGCCCGGCGAGGGTGTGATGCCCGGCCGTACCGCCACCTCCACCGCCGAGTCTACGGGGGTGAGGTCCCTTGCCCGTTCCAGCGGCAGCGCGTTCAGCAGCCGTGCGCGGCCAATCTCGTCCCACAGGGCGGTGGAGAGGTTGAGAGCCATCAGCTTGATCACTGCCAGCGAATCGGCGGGCGTCCAGGGGTCGACGGGTACGTTGCCGAACAGAAACAGCTCCGGCGCGCCCCGCCCGCGGGGTTTCGAGGCGAGAAAGCGCAGGCGCGCGTTGACTCCCGCGGCGTAGGCATCGAGATCGGCGACGGCATCGGGAGGCAGGCGCTTCAGGCTGCGCTGCGCCGCCTCGTACAGTCCCAGTATGCGCATGCGCCTGTCGAAGGGGAGACCGAGGCTGCCCACCCGCTCGGCGACGCGGCCCTGGACGATGGCGCGGTTGATCAGCATCTGCCACAGCCTGTCCTGGGCGTGGGCGTAGCCAAGCCCGAACAGCACGTCGCCGTCGGTCTCGCCGTAGATGTGCGGCACGGCGTGGACGTCGCGGACGATGCGCACTGGCGCGCCGCTGTCCTTGACGGCGTGCTGGCCTTCGTAGTCCGGAAGGGACTGGCGGGCGAGCAGGTAGGCCGTACCGCCGACCAGCATGAGCAGGGCGGCGACGCTGCCCAGCAGCCAGGCAGCTGACCGCAGCAGGACTCTGGGCAGCTTGCGGGAACGTCTCAGCATGCCGCAACTCTCGGCGGACGGCCGGGGTGAAAGCAGCCATCTGTCGACAGCATAGCAGTAGTCGTGGAAATACCGCTCGACATGGTACCCAAGTCCCGCACGACGGATGCGAAGGTAATATGTTACCCAGCAGTACGGCAAGCTGCGGAGGCGGCATGGCAAAGGTTGCGTTTCTTGGACTGGGTGTCATGGGATACCCCATGGCCGGGCATCTGGCGGCCGCTGGCCACGAGGTGCGCGTCTACAACCGTACGGGCAGCAAGGCTGAGCGCTGGGTCGACCAGCATGGCGGCAGCTGTCACGCCACACCACGCGAGGCGGCGGGGGGCTGCGCACTAGTGTTTTCCTGCGTTGGCCGGGACGAGGACCTCCTCGCCGTGGCACTGGGCGACGAAGGCGCGGTGCAGGCCATGGCCGCCGGGTCGCTGTACGTCGACCATACGACGACATCCGACCATGCCGCTCTCGAAGTGCATGCCGCCGCCGCGGAAAACGGGGTGGGGTTTGTCGACGCGCCAGTGTCGGGTGGCCAGGCCGGTGCCGAAAACGGCATCCTGACCATCATGTGCGGGGGCAGCGAGGAGGACTACCGCGCGGCCGAGCCGGTGATGGCGGCCTACGCCCGCAGCAGCCGCCTGCTGGGCGGGGCAGGCGCGGGACAGCTGGCCAAGATGGTCAACCAGATCTGCATCGCTGGGCTGGTGCAGGGGCTGGCCGAGGGTCTGCATTTCGCCCGCTGCGCCGATCTCGACGCCAAGGCGGTGATCGACGTGATCTCCAAGGGAGCGGCCGGCTCGTGGCAGATGGAAAACCGCTACGAGACCATGGTCGACGACGAGTACGAGCACGGCTTCGCGGTGGACTGGATGCGCAAGGACCTCGGCATCTGCCTTGACGCCGCCCGTCGGCGCGGGGCGCGGCTGCCAGTGGCGGCCCTGGTTGACCAGCTATATGGCGACGTCCAGGCGATGGGCGGTGGCCGCTGGGACACGTCGAGTCTGCTGCGGCTTCTGGAGCGCGGGAAACAAGAGTGATGACGCTTCCGCTGTTTTCCGGCACGACCGCCTTGGACGACGCGGGCCGCCCGGAGGAAGAGCGCGCCGACAGCGGGCAGCCGCCGCATAGCAACAGTGAGTACTCCGACGAGGGCTACGGGACGCCACCCGCCTGCGCGGAGCTCAAGGGAGCGCGGCTCAGCCTCCAGCTGTCGGTGGAAGACGCAGAGAAGGCGTGCTCGATTCGCGCCGACTACATTCGCGCCATCGAGGCGGCTGACGTCGGCAGGCTTCCTGGCGACCCTTTCGATCTGGGTTACGTCCGCATCTACGCCCAGTTCCTCGACACGGCCCGCTTTTTCGGCAAGGATCCTGAATGGTATGTCGAGGAGTATCGCCATCTGCTTGGCGGGCGAGGCGGCAGGGCAATGCCGCCGCCGTCTTCCCCTCCAATGCCCCTGCAAGTTGCGCGCAGCCTGCGCCTGTGGCCGTTTGCGCTGGCGGCTTTGTTCGTCGCCGCCGCCTGGTACGGATTTGTCCAGGTGCAGCTGCTGAGGCTGGCAGAACTGCCTTCGGCTGCTGGAGTATAGTTGCGGCAAGTCATTTTTTGCGGCAGCAGTTTCCATGAGCATACGACCTTGGCGCGACATACAGCGCCGCGAATGCCGTCAGATACGGGTGGGCAATGTGCTGGTCGGCGGGGACGCGCCAATCACCGTGCAGACTATGACCAACACCCCAACGTCCGACGCCGAGGCGACGGTCGCGCAGATTCGGCGCTGCGCCGACGCGGGGGCTGACATCGTCCGCGTCTCCTGCCCCGACGAGGAGTCGACCCTGGCGCTGCGCGCCATCGTTGCCGAGTCGCCGGTGCCGGTGGTGGCGGACATCCATTTCCATTACCGGCGCGCGATCGAGGCGGCCGAGGCGGGAGCCGCCTGCCTGCGCATCAATCCCGGAAACATTGGCAAGGCCGAGCGGGTGCGGGAGGTGGTGCGCGCGGCCAAGGACCATGGCTGCTCCATCCGCGTGGGTGTCAATGGAGGGTCGCTGGAACGCGATCTGCTGGAGCGCTATCGCGAGCCCTGCCCCGAGGCCCTAGTGGAGAGCGCCCTGCGCAACGCGGCGATGCTGGAGGAGCAGGATTTCCGCGCGTACAAGATCAGCGTCAAGGCGTCGGAGGTTTTTCTGGCGGTCGAGTCCTATCGCCAGCTGGCGGCCAGCTGCGACTGTCCGCTGCATCTGGGAATCACCGAGGCGGGGCCGCGCCGTCCGGGCACCGTCAAGAGCGCCTTTGGCATCGGCGCGCTGCTCGCCCAGGGCATCGGCGACACGCTGCGGGTGTCGCTGAGCGACGAGCCGGAGGAGGAGGTGCGGGTGGGCCTCGACCTGCTGCGCTCGCTGGGACTGCGGCGGCGCGGCGTGACCATCGTTGCCTGTCCCTCCTGCGCCCGCCAGGGTTTTGACGTCATTCGCACGGTGTCGGTGCTGGAGGAGCGGCTCGAGCACATCCGCACGCCGATGACGCTGTCGGTGATCGGCTGCGTGGTCAATGGCCCGGGCGAGGCCCGCGATACCGACATCGGCTTCACCGGCGGCGGCGCCGAGTCGGGCATGGTCTACCTGTCGGGCGTCGCCGACCACAAGATCGGCAATGGCGAGCTGGTCGACCGGCTGGTGGAGCTGGTCGAGATCAAGGCGGCCGAGATTGAAGCCGCCCGCGCGGGCTGATGCTGCCCGAGAGCCGGCTCGAGGAAATTCTCGGACGCGCCGGCGAACTCGAGAAGGAGCTGACCAGGGCCACCGACCCCCAGGAAATCGTGCGCCTCTCGCAGGCGTATGCCGAGGTCGAGGGCGTGGCGCGCCGCATTCGCGAGCACCGGGCCATCGCCGCCGAGCTCGACGAGGCGAGCGGGCTGGTGGACGATCCGGAGCTGGGCGAGCTGGCGCGCGGCGAGGTCGACGCGCTGCGCGGCCGCCTCGAAAAAGCCAGGGAGGCGCTGGAGGAGG
>CAZPIN010000155.1:0-4171 GCA_964586735.1 uncultured Rhodobacterales bacterium
AGGAGATTGTCGACCGCTGCTGCGTCGCATGGAACGAGGTTGTCGACGATATCGAGCTTTTGAAGTCCATCACCCGGTGCGACTGGGCGCGGCTGGCGGCATGAAGCGATGTTTGTCAATAGGTACATGCCGCTGGTATAACAACCGCCCCACCGGACCGGATGCGGTTGTCGCTGCCAGTACCAACGTACCATTGAAGCAGCCCCAGCCACACTCTCTGTCCAGTGAGACCATCACCCCAAATATCGGATGGCGCTGATGGTGCTGCGAAAGCCCGACACTTTGCACTTCCCAGCCGGGTCAGGCTGGCGGGTATGTTCCCAATGGTTCGGCGCGGCGTTGGGTCCCCGCTGAGTCTCACGACCGGTCCAGTACCGCGCTGGCAGTCAGAGGACCGCGGCTTTTGGCCGCCTGCCTCAAATGTCGCGCTCCAGCATGTCCGACAGCTGCTCCACCATGGTGCGCGGTCCCTCAAGCCATGGATGCACTTCAAGCGCGGAGCGATAGGAGCGGAGCGCGGCGGCGGGTTCGCGCTGCGCCATGAATACCAGGCCAAGGCCGGAAAGCGCGCCATAGTGCCGCGGCTCCCGAAGCAGCGTTTCAGCGATATCTTCGCGTGACTCGCTGTAGTTGCCCAGATAGTAGTGTACTGTCGCCCGGGCGTTCCAGCCTTCGGCAAAATCCGGCTCCAGTCGTACAAGGTCGTCCAGATGCTCCAGAGCGGCATGCAGGTGTCCGCTTTCTATGGCGGACTTGGCCCGTAGAAATATGAGATTCATGCTTGCAGATTCAGCATCGTGCCAGATGGCCTCGATCTCCCGCTGGAGGACGTCCGCGGCCTCGGCGCTCTCCGCTTCGCGCAGCTGCGCGAAGAGCCCGTCAAGTTCCGCTTCGCGGCTGGTCTCCTGCGCCAGCGCCGGGCCCGCCTGCGCCAGTACAATTGCGACTATGACCGCCAGTCTTCCCATTGGAGGCTTCCCCGCCGATGCACGATGCCATTAGACCAGCCCAGACCGGAGACGGCAACCGCATGGCGGAAGCCATGCGTCTGCGGGCAAGCCCGAACAACCCCCTTCCCCCGAACGGAAGCGCAGCAAGAGTGCAGGCCGAAGACGGCCTTGACATTCGGGTTTCGACATGGCCCCTCCCCCGCGCCAGCGGCACGGTGCTGCTGTTTCCCGGCCGCACGGAGTTCGCCGAACTGCAGTTCGAGACTGTCGCCTTCCTGCGGGATATAGGCTGGGCCAGCGCTTCCGTCGACTGGCGTGGCCAGGGCGCCAGCGACCGCCTGCTGCCGGACCCGCGCAAGGGGCATATCGATGCGTTTGCCAGCTACCAGCGGGACATACGCTGCCTGATGGAAACCGGCCGGCAGTCGCGCCTGCCCGAACCCTGGGTCATCCTCGCCAACTCGATGGGCGGCGCCATCGCCCTGCGGTGGATGGCGGAACGCACTGGCGACGTGGCTGGCGCGATACTGCTGGCGCCGATGCTGGAGTTGAGCCTTGGCTGGCTGGGCAACCGGCTGGGACCTTCCACCGCGAAGACGCTGTGCAGCATGGGACAGTCCAGGCGCTACGCGGCTGGCTGCGACTGCCGTACGGTTACGGAGAGAGGTTTCCGGCGCAATCCGCTTACATCGTCGCGTTCTCGCTTCTCCCGTCTGGAGGGCGTTGAGCAGGCGTCGCCGGAGCGGGTCATCGGCGGAGTCACCTGGGGATGGCTGCGAGGGGCGTTTGACGAGATGCGCTGGCTGAAAACGGCAAGCCTGCCGTTTGTGCCCAAGCTGGCGCTGCTCGGCGACCGCGACTGGGTGGTCAACAACGACGCCGTGCGCAGGCTTGCTATCGACAACCCGCAGACCCGGCTAGCGGTACTGGAAGACTGCCGCCACGCGATCCTGCTGGAGCATGACGCGGCGGTGGCCAGAGCTCAGGAGGAAATCGCCCGGTTTCTGCGCCTTCGCGCCAATGGCCATTAGCCTGTCCCAGACCTTGCGCCATCCGCCCTAAATGCCCAGCCGGGCCTCCAGCATCGTGCGGCGTTCTACGTCCTCGCCGGTATCGTCGCGCTCCCCGTAAAGTTTCACATGAAACTGTTCCAGCGACGCCGACGCACCCCGAAGCTCGACGCCAAACTGCATGCGGCTCTCGCCGTCGCCGGATTCCATCTCGCTGTACGGCGACGCCATGGCCAGGTCGCCAAACGCGCCCACGCCGTAGCCCAGCCGCGCCCGCAGCGACGCTCCAGCATCCGCAGCGCCTCCATCGTCCGCGTCAGCGCCCGGCGCAGCGCCGCTCCAAAGCGAGTCGGCGGCGCCCATCTGCGGGACGTTCCAGCACGGCTCCAGAGACAGCCGCAGCCCACGGCCGCCATGGCCCGGCGCATAGGCTACGTCCAGCTCCGCTCCCCACTCGTGGAAATCGTCCTGCTGGTGCAGCAGAAGCCCGCCGGCGCGCCCCGCCATCTCCAGCCCGCCATCCGCTGAGGCGTAGCGAATCTCAACCGCTAGGTCCGCACCGTCGACCGCCTCGCTGGCATATGCCCGTCTGGGCCGGTAGTCAGGAGACGTAAAAGGATCTCTCTTCCCTGGACAGTGCTGGACGTTTAACCCACTGCGGTCGATGACGGCCTCTCCGCCCCGCACGGTCGCGCGAATCAGCCCGCGGCCAGTCTGCCGCCCGAACGGCAGTTCCTTTTGGAAAGCGGCTACCCGTACGATTTCATTTGCGTTGGGATACGACCGCTGGCCGCGCTGCTGCTGAACACCGACGGCGCCGCGATGACGCCAAATGTCCGAATACTGCCGCTTAGCCTTCGCCGTACCCGTCGAAGACAAGGTCAATCGATGTCTCATCATAGGACCGCTGGAGCCACCGCTTGATCTCCTGCGGCGCCGCCGTTTCAACCCACCCCCAGTACTGGCAAGGCAGCGGTCCAAACTTGTGATGGAGCGCATCCGACAGTGCCTCGGCCTTGCCCTTGGCGAAGCCCATGGCGAAACCTTCCAATACGGCTTCTTCGCAAACGCGGTCGAACGCCTCAACCAGCGGATTAGATTGACGCTGGAGCGACTCCGACAGTGCCCCAACTATGCCCTTGGCCAAGCCTCTCTTTGCGGCTGCCTCATAGATGCTGTCCATCGGCCTCCTCCTGTTCCCGTTCACCGTGCGCAGGGGAATCGGCACCAGCCAAGCCCAGTCGAGCCAGCAGTGTCAGGGGGTGCCGTTTGGCTTCTTCTGCGCCGGACCGCGACCATTGACCGCGCTGCCGTTGAACACTGTCGCGAGGTCATCGGTGTCGTACGCCTGTAGCAGCCAGTCGTCCAACTGTTCTGGCGCAGCCGACCGCACCTGCTCCGCCCACTCCTCGGGGACTTGCTTGAACTTCCGCCGCGCAAAGACGAGAAACATCTCGGCCTTGTCTCTGGCCTCGCCGTTCTCGTTGAAGACCCGGTCAAGCGATGACTCATTGTTGGACCGCTGGAGCCACTGTTTGATCTCCTGCGGTCCCGCCGCTGCGATCTGTTCCCTGTACTGCTCAGGCAGCGGTCCAAATTTGTGCTGGAGCGCATCCGACAGCACCTCGGCCTTGCCCTCGACGAGGCCTATTGCGAAGCCTTCCTTTACGGCTGCATCATAGATGCTTTCCACCGGCCTTCCCCCTGTTCCCGTTCACCTCGCGCAGGGGAGCCGACATCAGCCCGAACCCGGCCGAGCCAGCTGCGTCAGAGGCCGCCGTTCGGCTTCTTCTGAGCCGGGCCATGGTCGTTGACCGCGCTGCCGTTGAACACCGACGCAAGGTCATCGGTGTCGTACGCCTGCAGCAGCCAGTCGTCTATCTGCTCTGGCGCAGCCGACCATACCTGTTCCACCCACTCATCGGGGACTTGCTTGAACTTCCGCCGCGCAAAAGCGAGAAACATCTCGGCCTTGCCTTCGGCTTTGCCCTCGGCCCTGCCGATGGCCACGCCCTCGGCCTTGCCTCTGACCTCGCCTCGGGCCTCGCCTCGGGCCTCGCCTCGGGCGAAGCCTCGGGCCTCGCCCGTCAACACGGCGTCATCATAGATGCTGTCCATGATCTCTCCTCCAATGCCGACCTTCACCAAGACGCCGCGCAGAATCGGACGCCACCACCTAGGATACAGCCTGACAAGGACGAGCACAAGAGT
>CAZPIN010000156.1:0-15606 GCA_964586735.1 uncultured Rhodobacterales bacterium
GAAATGATTCGCTGGCGTATGCAGTAGTGCAGCGGTCTGGCCATGATAGCCTCCATACAGGTAGTGGTTGGAGGGAATGTAGTACGCAGCATCCTGTATTGCAAGCCCGTGTGAAATGGTGGCGGAAGCGCAGCCGCAGCGACAGCGCTCTTTTTCGAATTTTTAAGTTCGATTCTCATTAACCGCAAGCCGCTCTATGCGGTAAATCAGCTGATCGAGGAGGCGCAGACGTTCCACTGGTGGCAGATGAACACGTGTCGACAGAAGTCCCTCCATGTTCAAACCGCGTAACAGCCCTCTTTCGTACTTTTGGGCAGGGAAGATGCCATTGGTCTGCGCGAAATCCTCTTGGTGCAACCGCTTGATTGATCCATCTGGCATTTTTCGACGGTCATATCGAATGACAGCTAGGGCATTTCGATTGTTGACGCGCAAAATTCTGACCTTGGCAGCGGGTATTCCAACTATGCGGGCCAACTCGAGGCAATAAGCCTCGCTCTCCACGTCTCCAAGTAAAAGAGGATTATTTGGTTTGATGACAATGGTAGATGGCGCGCCAGACGCTGGTATAGCCAGCCGTCGCCCCTGCCCGGGAAACTCAAGACATGGAGCGCCGTCATCATCCAGAACCGCCAGTGCTGTCTTCTGTTGTCCTCCGGCGAGAGAAATGCGTATTCCCTCTTCTCCAACAAGAAAGGGTTTGCGTTCAACATCCTGGATGTGGTGTTCAAGTGCCTCTTCCTCCGTGCCTCCATACCGCTCCGTAAGCGGGATGTATTTCCACTTCGACCGCACACTGGGCGAGCTCACGGAGATGGCCCCAGCGGTGTCGCCCCCGATAGCCCGTAGTATTGGCAACGCGTCGCTGGAAGACAATCCCAATGCGCGTGCGACAGAAGCTAGCAGGTCACCTTCTGGCAGCAGATTGGCCAGCCAGGGAGCGACCACGCTATCACCAAACGCTTCCGGTCCAAGGGGCATAGTAACGGACAACGGAAAGCTGTCCTTTGCCAGCAGCCAGCTGGCATCGTAGCGAAACTCGAGTGCGCCATTGTCGGCAATCACTATCCTGCCGACTTCATTCTCCTCGTAGTAGATTCGCGCCTCGTTGTCGCTGCTCCTCGTCATTGGTCATCTCCGCTATGGCTAGTCCTGCTGGTTCCGCAATTTGGGCAGCGCCTTGTCTCCTCTTTGGTGCCAAGCAGGCTCGGCAGGTCAGTATGCAAAGCGTTAGCCAGAGACACAAGCGTAGACAGTTTGATGTCTCGGGTGCCCCGCTCAATGTGTGACACGGTCGCCACGGTTGCTCCCGACAGCAAAGACAGGTCTTCCTGGCGTATCCCGTGCGCTCTTCGCTGGGCCCGTACCTGGTTGCCAATTCTGGATGCCCAGTCCTTGAAGTTCGCGTCCATCGTCCGCCCTCCGAAATGTTGTCACTAGCCTAACCGCCCCGCCACGAAGCCCATCACTCGCACTTATCATGCAGCGCAAATCTGGGCCGAGCGGCACGGATTCACGGTCAATTTACTCTGTGCGATAATCTTGTCAAGTGGTTCTTCAGGTTCTGGGGCAGATTCCCTGAATGCCAGATTCGTGGCCGCGTTGCTGCTTGGGGGCAAGTGGTAGCGGCGACCGGCCGAACCATTGTAGCCCAAGTCGATGCTTGCTGGCAGTAGCGGCCAATTCTGGATGTCCAGTCATCGAGGCCTGCGTCCATCGTTTGCTCTCCAGCCTGTCTACACTGCCCCAGTCGTCCAGCCACAAAACCGATCATGTTCGCTTATCATGCAGCGTAAATTTGGTTCATTTGGTGGCGATTCAAGGCCAATTTACCCCGCGCGATAATCCCCGTCAAGCGAGTTGGACTGGATTCGGCTGGAGTTCCCGGTGCGCCAGATCCGCGACCATACTCCTGTTTGGTGCTGCACCGGGTAGCAGCTGCTGGCCTTTTCCTGTATGGTTCCCGTCGCCGATGCTTGCCGGCGGCATCGGGCAGGGCCGGAACTCCAACAGCCATGACTTCCAGCACGGTTGCCGCACTGGCGAAATTCGCCGTATCAGCCCAGCCCAATTCGCGGCTGGACTCAGTCATTGCGCCTGCAATCGCGGACTGCTTCGGCTGCATCCTGGCCGGTGCCCACAGCGAAGTCGCGAATCGCGTTCGCGGCGCGCTGAGTCCTATGGGCAGCGGGGATTCGCCAGTCTACGGTACCGCGTCTACGCTTCCCGCTTCCCACGCGGCGCTTGCCAACGCCGTCGCCGGCCATGCCTGGGACCTCGATGACTGGGAGGAGCCCGGCAACTCCCATCCCACCGTCGTACTGCTGTCGTCGTTGCTGGCGGCCGCCAGTCTTCGCCCGGCCAGCGGCAGCGACCTGCTGGCTGCCTACGCGGTGGGCACCGAGATCATCATGCGGCTGGGCGAGGCCGTGTCGCTCGACCACTACACGAGAGGATTCCATACCACCGCCACGCTGGGCGCACTTGGCGCGACGGGGGTGGCTGGCCGACTTCTGCGTCTGCCGGAGGGCCAGATGGAGCACGCCCTTGCCATCGCGGTGTCGCAGGCGATTGGATACACGCTTCAGTTCGGCTCCAACGCCAAGCCGCTGCAGGCGGGCTTCGCGACAAGGGCGGGACTGGAGTGCGCGCTTCTCGCCGAGCAGGACGTTACGGGGATGACGAGCGTGCTGGACCACAAGCGCGGGTTTGCCGGACTGCTGGGCGACCTCTCGCCGGAGCGTTTCGAGAGGATGCAGGGCCAGCTGGGCAATCCCTGGGCGCTGGAGGAGTACGGCCTCCTGATCAAGCCATGGCCCTGCTGCAGCTACATACACCGCTTGATGACCGCGGCGCTGGAGCTGCGCCCCAAACTGGACGGGCGGCTTGATTCGGTCTCCTCCGTTCACGCCGTCCTGCCAGACTTCCATCTGGCGATTCTTCCGTTTCTCAATCCCACCACCCGCGGAGAAGCCCTGTTTTCCATTCCTGCCTGCGTTGCCCACGTGCTCGCTACGGGAGGACTGACGCTTGCCGACAGCGAGGCACGGTTCTGGGAAGATCCGGAAACTGCCAGCCTGATGGAGCGGGTCGAGGTCACTGGCGTGCCGGCAATCAACCCCATGCTCAACTACGACCCGGGTCAGCCCGACGAGCTGCGAATCACGCTGGACGATGGCGACGAGATTGCTGCCCAGTGCGCCTATCCGCTGGGTGCGCCCCAGAACCCCATGAGCGCAGAGCAGCTGGGAGAGAAGTACCGCTCCATCACCGGCCGTTCGGCGGATGAGTACCAGTCGCTGCTGCGCTGGACCGAGACGGTGGACGTTGCCCAGTTCTTTGCCGAGGCGGCGCGGTGAGCGGGCAAAGGCGAAGCGGCGGGCGGACGGCCCGTAGACGCGAGCGCGCGGAGGGTGCGGGCGCGGGACCTACCGACGCCATCTGGCCCGGTATCGACGGTGGCAGGTACAGGCCGCTTGGCGACTCCGAAGTGAATCAGGTCGACGAGACGGCGCTGCGGATCCTCGAGGAGATTGGCGTCAAGGGGGCGACGCCGGGCTGCGCCGCGGCGGTATGCGCCGAGGGCGGCCGGATGACAGACGACGGGCGGCTGCTGATGCCCGCTGGCCTGGTGCGCAAAATGATCGAAACTGCGGGCCGCGGGTTTCGGCTTTGCTGCCAGAGGCCAGAGCATGACCTCGACCCGTCGGGCAGCCGCATCCATCTAGGCACCTCCGGCGCGGCGGTGCACGTGATCGACAGCGAGACGGGGGAGATACGCGACTCCACGCTGCGCGACCTCTATGACATGGCCCGCCTGGCCGATGTCCTGCCCAACATTCACATGTTCCAGCGCACGGTGGTGGCCCGAGATATTGCCGACCCCCGCGAGATGGACATCAACACCCTCTACGCCTGCCTCAAGGGCACCGCCAAGCCTGCGGGCACGTCGTTCGGCTCCGCCGACGTGATGGAGGAGGCGGTGGAGATGCTTCGCATACTCTCTGGCGGATCAGATGCCCTGCGGGCCAGGCCACCGGTCTGCGTTTCGACCTGCTTCATCGTCCCGCCGCTGACCTTCGCCGAGGAAGCCCTGGGTGTGATCGAGTGCGCCGCCCGCCACGGGATACCGCTCAAGCTTGTTTCGGCCGGTCAGGCGGGCGCAACCAGCCCGGCTCCCCTGGCGGGAGCCGTGGCGCAGCAGACGGCGGAAGTGCTGGCTGGGCTGGTGTATGTCAATCTGCTCAACCCGGGCCATCCGGCGCTCTTCGGCGCGTTGCCGTTCGTGTCGGACCTCCGCACCGGGGCTATGTCGGGCGGCAGCGCCGAGCAGGGGATACTCATGGCCGCGTGCGCGCAGATGGCGAGACACTATGGCATACCGTGCGCCGTCTCCGCCGGCATGACCGACAGCAAGATGCCGGACTTTCAGGCGGGCTACGAGAAGGGATGCACCGAGCTGCTGTCGGCCCTCTCCGGCGCCAACCTGATCTACGAGGCGGCGGGCATGTATGGATCGCTGCTGGGGTGCTCCCTGGAGAGTTTCGTGCTGGACAACGACCTGATCGGCTCGGTGCTGCGGGCGACCAGGGGAATCGAGGTTACGCCGGAAACGCTGGCGCTGGAGACCATCCGCGACGTTTGCGTTGGCGGGCCGGGCCACTTTCTGGGCCATGACCAGACCCTCAACCGGATGCAGTCGGACTACTTCTACCCGGCTCTCGCCGACCGCAGGACGCCACAGGAATGGGCGGCGGCGGACGACCGGGACCTGATGGAGCGAGCCCGCCAGCGTACGAGGGAGCTTCTGGCGGAACCGCATCCTTCCCATCTGCCTGCGGAGGTGGACGCCGAGATACGGGGGAGGTTTCCGATTCGGCTGGACCTGCCATGACTGGAACGGCGTCGAAACTCGAGCTGCGTGGCGAACGCGTAACTGTCACCGCCTCCGAGGCGCGCGACACGCTTGAGGGAATCTTTTGCGCTCTGGGCTGCGGCGAGGAACCCGCGCGGCAGGTAGCGGAGCATCTGGTCGATGCGAGCATGTGCGGCATGGAAAGCCATGGAGTGATGCGCGTGCTGCAGTACGCTGAGCAGTATCGCGCCGGGGAGCTTGTCGCCGACGCCAGGCCCGAGGTGCGTGAAAGCGAAGCTGGCTGCTGCGAGGTGGATGGCGGCGGTGGCATCGGAATACCGGCCATGCTGCTGGCGGTCGATGTGGCCATGCTCAAAGCGCGGAAAGCAGGAGTCGCCGCGCTGGCGATTCGCAACGTGGGCCACATTGGCAGGCTGGGGACCTTCACCGAACTGGCGGCACGGCAGGGACATCTGGCGATTGTCATGGGGGGCGGCAACCGGCGGGCATGGCGTCAGGTAGCTCCGCATGGCGGTGCCAAGGCAATGTTGCCGACCAATCCGTGGTCCGTCGGCGTGCCCGGAGGAGAGCGTGGTCCTGTGGTGATGGACTTTGCAACGTCAAAAATTGCTGGCGGCTGGATTTAAGCCGCGAAGTCCGCTGGCGCGTTGCTGCCCGAGGGGAGCGTAATCGATGCGCAGGGCAATCCGACGCGCAATCCGGAGGACTATTTCAGCGGAGGCGCAATTTTGCCGTCAGGCGGGCACAAGGGATTTGCGATGGCCCTGGTTGCCGAGATGGTCGCCGAGGCGATGCTGGGGCCGGTGGCGGCCGAGAGCAACTGGTTTCTGATCTGCGTCGATGCCGCCCGCTTCAGCCCACCGGAGCAGATGGCAGAGCGGGCAGAGGAAATACTGGCGGAGATTCGCGGGTGTCCTCCCGCGCCCGGCTTTGAGCGAGTCGAGATACCCGGCGAACGTGAGCGAGGCCATTTGGCGGAGGCAAACGGCCGGATCGAGGTGCCAGTGGCAACTTGGGATCAGATACGTGAATTGGCACGCTCACTGGGGATTGGAGAAAACGAATAGTACGGTGATGTCGCGAGACGAAAACTACCGTGATGAAGTGGCGTTGCTATCACATTCGAGGCGTCTCAGCGCTGGGGCTGGTCTCCCTCCTTGTGCCAAGTCATTCGTAAGCGAAAGTGGTCTTTAGCAACCACAATTAATGCGTTTGTAGCTAGAGTATTAGGTTGATGCTCGAATATTTGCCGCAGGCTGTTCAGCACCTCGGCAATTGGCTGATCCTCGATCAATCGGACAATACAAGGATGAGGAGCACCGTGAGTCTGGGCGATCTCACCATAGTCCGTGTCAAAAGTAATAAGTGTGTAGCCATGAGCGAGTGCGTATTCAAAATTTGCCTCGTCGCATGCACCGGGCATCAGTTCCTTTACGAAAACCATCTCGTGTCCTGCTTTTCTTAAGAAAGCGGCTATTCGATAGGAAGTCGAACATTCATCGATTAGAAATATCACGAGTCATCCTGACCCGCGACGCTGAATGACATTTCCTTGCCAACTACCGTGCGGTACGCAAAAATTAAGCACGCCTGAATATCCTCAGGCTCCAAAGAGCTGAAGTCACTCAGTATGGTTTCCACCGAATCGCCTGCTGCCAGCATTCCCAGTACGTGGTGCACGGCGAATCGCATGCCGCGAATAATGGGCTTGCCGCCAAAAATTCCGGGGTTGATGGTAATGCGGGCTAGCAGTTCCTCAGGGTCTGGTGTCCCGCGGTCAGGTATTGCGTGCTCCGTTACGACGCGGATATGGCGCTCATTCTGTCCCACTTCGAGGCTCGCCACCTCCTGAGCGGAAGCACTATCATGATCAGACAGATGAGGCTCCGCCTCGGCATCTGTCTCATTCTGTACTTCGCGGTCAAACATCGCACTCACTCCTGCGTTGCCACTACGTCCAGAGATAGGCAGTCCAAGCGACCTTGTCAAGGGGGGGCTGGCTTTCAGTGGCATGGTCGGTGAGGCCAGCCCCGCCACAAGAGCGGGTCGCATACCTGTTGAGCAGTCCACAAGAGACCGCAGATGACCACGCCGCCGCCAGATCGAGGCAGGAGGGCAGGCCCTTGAATGGGGGCACCAATCAGAACAGCACGCGATACTCAGACGACACCGCTTGCCAATCTCGCGGCTCGTCTCAGGCGATGTTACCGACACCGTGCACCTGCGATTTCACGAGCTGGCCGCTGAGCCAGGCAGCGATGAGTAGTGACGGCTCCTTCTTTGTCCGAAGCGCGTGCGGCAGCCAGGGTGGATGGTGCACCACGTCGCCAGGCACGATGCTTGTCCAATCTCCGTCGCCAGAAAGTATCTCGATGGCGCCGCCGACGGGTACGTAGATCTCCTCGGCCTTGTGGCTGTGCAGGGGATACTCATTGTCGGGGCCAAGCAGCACCAGCGTCACCAGAAGCTGCTGGGATTCGACGACGCCATCTGGTCCCGTCAGCAATGTCCAGCAGTAGCGGTCAAGAAACCTGTCGCCGAAGTCCTCCGGGGCGTAGGTCTGGTGCCAGGCAAGGCGGTCGCATGCCCTGAGAAACACGCGGACAAGAGACTCAAATTCGGGCACCGTCGATCTGCCAAGGTCAGGGGCGAAGCGCAGCGCCGCTAGCGTCGCCGGCTGCGGCGTCTGCGGGTCTCCGGCGGGCCACTCGTCGAGAAACTTGGCGACGGCGGGATGCAGCCTTGTGGCCAGCACGCCGCGGACGCCAGATACAAGCTCCTCGATGTCTGCGGGTGCGCTCACGGCGTGCCTGGAATCGCCCGCACCTCGATTGCGCCGGTGGCTACGAAAAACACCAGCATCGGCTCGGCCTCGGTGCGCATGGCGTGCGGCTGGCTGGTCTTGTGGTACAGCGATTCGCCCGGCTCCCGCTGCACCCAGTCTTCGCCTCCGCGCCACCACCAGCCCCGGCCCGATATCACGATGTAGCCCTCGGGATGCGGGTGGTGGTGCGACGGGTAGGGCGTGTCCGGTCCCATCAGCAGCAGGCCGGTGCTGACCGTGCTGCTGGCGACGAGTCCGTTGAGTCCCGATGTCATGCAGTAGGTGGAAGTCTGGTGGTAGCGGGCGAACTCCGGGATGTCGCGGTAGTTGGGATTCAGGTTCCACCGCATGGCCGGCCCGGCCGCGATCAGCGCCTCCGAAAGGCTCGTTGGGCTGACGGCCTTGCAGACGTCCCGATACTGGTCGGCCTGCGGCAGGCGCACGCCGTCGGGGTGCAGGGTGGCCAGCCGCGGGTCGGCAAGCATGTCGCGGGCGGTCTGAAGCATCTCGGCGGGTATCTCGCCCTGCGGTTCGGCCCGGTCGCACAGCGCCGTCAGCTCCGCCGCCAGCGGCGCGACATCGTGTTTGGCCTCCGTTGTTTCGATGGTCATCGCATCTTCTCCAAATGGTCTACGGTTCAGCTGGACATCCCGCTGGCCTGGTAGTGGGCTCGGTCCAGCCAGTCTGGACTGATCTCCACGCCCCAGCCCGGCGCGTCGGTTACCCGGGCGCATCCATCCTCGATTGCGTAGGGGTCCTCGACGAACAGCCCTTCCTGCCAAGGATAGTAGTCCGGGCCTTCGATGGAGAACTCAAGATACTTGCCGGCGTTCGGGATGGCGCGCAGCAGGTGCATGGTGAACAGAGTCACCATCGACAGGTTGGCGCAGTGGGGCGTGACCGGAAGGCCGATGTCCTGCGCCATGCGACAGACGCGCAGCGTACGGCAGACGCCGCCGAGATAGAGGATGTCGGGCTGTACGATGTCTACTGCCCGCATATCGACCATGCGCCGCCAGATGGTCAGGTCGCAGTCCTGTTCGCCGCCGGTTACGTCGATGTCGAGGGCTTCGGTCACCTGCCGGGTCTGTTCCAGCTCCCAGTAGGGACACGGCTCTTCGAAGTGGCAGAAGCCGCTGTCTTCCAGCAAGCGTCCCACCTCGATGGCCTGCGCCGGGCTGTAGCAGCTGTTGGCGTCGATCAGCAGGTCGACCCCGTCGCCCATTTCGCGACGCATGGTGGCGATGATGTCCTCGGTGCGGCCGGGCCACTCGTCGCGGCCTCTGCCCACTTCAGATCCCGCTCTCACCTTGAACGCGCTGAAGCCCTGACTGTCGCGCAGGTCAAGAAGGCGGCGCGCCTCGTCTTTGGGCGCAATGTCGCGCCGCATCGAACTGGCGTAGGCCCGCACCATCCCCGGCGACCCACCCAGAAGCGTAGCAACAGGCTTGCCTTCCCGCCTGCCGCGCATGTCCCAGATGGCGGTGTCGAGTCCAGCCATGGCGCGGCGGAGGTAGGAGCCTGGAAACTTGTGCTCTCGCTCGGTGACGGTGTCCAATAGGTCGCCCAGGTCCGTGGTGTCCTGGCCCAGCGTCCAAGGCGCGACCTGCCGGTGCATCACCTGGCAGGTGATGTCGGCGTTATAGGTCGACACCTGCCCCCAGCCCTGGCAGCCGTCCTCTCCGGTCGCCCGCACGAAGCCGACGTACTGGTCGCAGAAAGTCTCGATGGAGCGAAGTTTCATGGTTGTTTAGGAGGCGGGTAATTCACCAATCGGGCTGGTTGCCGGGCTTCGCGTTGGCGCTGGCAAACATGGATGTGTTTGGGGGGAGCGGCCGACTGGGGTGCTGCAGCGAGAATTTGGTGGCCTGCGCAGGATACATCCAACGCCAACCGCCAGCGTACGCCGGAATGGATGAGCGCGGCGCTCATGGCGGCCCCAGAACCTTCGCCACTTCTTCAGTGAAGCAGTCAAAGGAGTGAAGATCGGAAGGTGACTGCGTGAGCTTATATCCTGCCTTGGTGCCCTTGTGCATAGGAGTAAGTGTGTACTTGTTTCTATCTTCTTTTGCAATTAACCGAAAACGCATATCCTCTGGTGCCACGCCGAGTAGAAATAGATGTGTATAATTGGTGTCGTGCCTAATTTCGTTGAATTGATGCGTGTCGCGGGTATCCAGTGTGGCAACCTTAACCTCAAAACGGGCTTCACCCTTAGTGCCTTTGCATGAAACGTCCCACTCACCGCGTCTTCCCTCACTCGATAATTTTGCGTCCCTGTAGCCTGCTTTCAGTAACAGGGCATGAAGCAGGTCTTCGCCAATGTCACCCTTTTCGGTAGTGGAGATAACCTTAAGTGCAAAAAATTTAGAATTTCTCCAGCGCGAGAAAGAGGATTTCATTCTCTTGATAAGTTTCCTCATCGTGTCGATGGCAACGTCTCTCGTAATCATGATACTTTTCCATATCCGAGCTCACCCAATGCCTTGCGGATGTGATACATCCGAATGTGCCTGCAGGAATTGGTCGCGTCTGAGCAATACTGACTCCAGTTGATGTTAGCTAGAGCGGCAAGTATGCGTCGCCGATGCTTCTTTATGATCATTCCGTATCCGGCTCCATACTGAACTTCGTCAAAACTATCCACAATGCCGATGCTATCGCCATAAAAGGTGGAGGCAATAAAGCAATCATATTCCCTTCCGCGGCCGAGTCCACAGTAGCGGTCAGGTGCAGAGCAGCAGGTGTAAATGTCAACAAACTCGCTGACGTCGTAGTCCTGGAATGCGGATTGATGCTTTCCCTTCCTCCAAATCTGAAAAACCGTGTTTACCGTAACGGGATCGCCGCTTTCGGGATCGTAAAACGCGTCGCGGTCAAGCTTCTCGTTATGTAATAGTGTGGCACTCTGTACGCGCTTCATATTGACTCCTTTGCCGTTTGAAAAGAATGACATTGGCAGGATGAACGCGACGAGATCGGCAAAGAGAAGCGAACGGTTGACAAAGGCAAGAGCCATGGCACCACGATGTCCAAACGGGGGATTTCCAATCACTGCGTACTTCCGGTCCGGTCTGCTTGGATACCATTGGAGATAGTCGCAGGTTACAAACGACTTCCGCTTGGGATGCAGGTCAATGCCGATACTGCCTCGCGGAAGGTAGTCGAAAAAGCATCCTTCGCCAGCACTGGGCTCAACAAAGGTATATCCCCGCAGACTTATCCTTAGCTGCTTGCACACCTTGTAAAACTGATTGACGCAGTACTCTGCAACGTCCCTACGGGTGAAGTAAGCGTCCTCCGCTGCCTTTTTGCCAAAGGCATAGTGAGGTAGCTCGGTGATTTCCGGCGTATTGAGCAAGCCGTCCCATGCGCTGGACATTATTCGACTCTCCGATCAGTCTGTCTTGCCAGTTCCAAAGCACCATTGGGGACGATGCTGGCGGTAAGATACAGATGATGTTGCGTCTTTGCTAGGACGGGGCGGTGCGTGACTTCCGAGAGGCTAAGGCGACGCAGCACATCATTGGTCTTACGCCGATTTAGCAGTGGTGGTACGGCGGTGCGGCTCCGGATCCCTGTCGAAGAGGGGGCTTGTCTGCCGCACTGCTTGCAATGGTACAGCCCGCGCCTGCCTTCCGGCATGCGGTGGCGAGGTCTGCCGGTTGGGACTGGGCCTATTTCTAGCCGGTTGGCCAAGGTCAGTGCCTTTCGGTGCCTCTCGCCCGGTCCGCACGCCTCGTGAAGCCCGCTGCCACGCAAGCCCCCGCCTAACGATGCAAGATACTGCCTCATGTTGGTGACTTTCTTAGTGAAGTTCATGGCGCCTACCATAGCGCTGTGACGGATGCTGTAAAGGGGCACGTAGGCAAGCATCAGTCAGTCTGTGGCAGACCACCATGCGGGTATCGCTACCCCTACGAGGCGGCGCCCTGGCCGCCCTTCCCGAAGATCTGGGCCAGCGCCATCAGCAGCGTGGTCACCACGATCATGATGGTCGAGATGGAGGCGATGGTCGGGTCGATCTGGTCGCGCAGTGCGTTGAACATGTTGCGGGTGAGGGTCGGGTTGTCGCCGCCGGAGATGAACATCGCGATCACCACTTCGTCGAACGAGGTCAGAAACGACAGCAGCGCGCTGGTGATGACGGCGAAGCGGATCTGGGGGAGGGTGATGGTCAGAAACGCCTTCCACCGCGGCGCGCCGAGCGACCGGGCCGCCATCTCCTGGTTCATGTCGTAGCCTTTGAGCGCCGCGCCGGTGACGATGAGCACCAGCGGTATGGCCAGAATGCTGTGGGCAAGCACGAGTCCTGCCAGGGTGTAGAGAATCTGGAGCTTGACGTAGGCGTAGAACGCGCCGATCGCGACCAGCACCACCGGCACCATCATCGGCGTGATCAGCAGGACGAACGCGACTCGCAGGAAGGGCAGCCGCGACGCGTGCAGTCCGTAGGCCGCCAGCACGCCGACGGGGGTCGCCACCAGCGCCGTCAGGAAGGCCGCCTTGAAGGACGTGCGGGTCGCCAGCATCCACTCGGCCGATCCGAAGTAATGCCGGTACCAGGCGAAGGACCATGTCTCCGGCGGAAACTCCAGATACTGGGAGGCCGAGAAGGACATGGGCACCACGATCACGGTGGGCGCGACCAGCAGAATCATGGTGACCGCCGCCAGCAGGTAGAGCCACAGCCGCTGGCCGTGGGTGACCTGCGTGTCCGAGGCGGGTCTGCGCAGCCAGGCGATCATCCGTGCCCGCCTCCGGTGACTTTTTCGAGGTTGAGAAACCGCGATGCGAACCACAGCGTGGCGAGGGTCATGATCAGCAGCACGACGCCCAGCGAGCTGGCCGCGCCCCAGTTCACGAACAGCTCGATGTTGGAGACGATTTTCATCGACACCATGATCACCTTGCCGCCGCCCAGCACGGCGGGCGTCACGAAGAAGCCCAGGCAGAGGACGAACACCATCAGCGCGCCGGCGAACAGACCCGGCGCGGAGAGGGGAAAGAACACCGTCCAGAAGGCCCGCGTCGGACTCGCGCCGAGATTGGAGGCGGCCTTGAGGTAGTCGTGGTCGATTCCCTTCATGACGCCGTAGGCCGGCAGCACCATGAACGGCATCATGATGTGCACCATGCCGATGAGGGTGCCGCTGAAGTTGTGGACGATCTTGATCGGCTCCTCCCACAGGCCCAGCGAGATGGCCCATTCGTTGACCAGCCCCCGCTTCTGCAGCAGCACCAGCCAGGCGTAGGTGCGCACCAGCAGCGACGTCCAGAACGGCAGCAGTACGGCGATCAGGCAGAGGTTGGCGACGCGGCGCGGCAGCTGCGACAGGAAGTAGGCCAGCGGATAGCCGATCAGGATGCACAGGGCGGTGGTCAGGAGGCTGACCTCGAAGGTGATGCGGAAAATGCGGCCGTACGACTTGCGCCGCACCATGCGCTCGTAGTTCTCCAGCGAGAAGGTGCCGTCGGCGCCGATGAACGAGACGTAGAACAGCCAGCCCACGGGAATCACCAGAATGACCAGCACCATCAGCAGAGCCGGCGAGCTCAGGCCGAACAGCCGCAGCCTCTCCAGCAGCTCGTCGCGGCGCAGTCCGGCGGCGTTGGCGTCGGCCATGGCTACTCCTCGGCGCCGTCGATGATCACGGTGTCGTCGTAGTCGAGGGCCAGCGCGACGCGGTCGCCGGGGCGGGGCAGGGTAGCGAAGGCGCTGGCGCGGGCGGCGCCGCGCACGGCAATTTCCGCGCCGCCGTCGAGGGTGGCGTAGAGGAGGAAACTGTCGCCCTGGAACACGAAGTCCGTCACCTCGCAGCGGAAGACGTTGCAGTCGCCGCCCTCGCCTTCGCTGGCCAGGCGGACGCGCTCGGGCCGCACCATCAGCGCCAGCCTTGGGCTGTCAGGCACCGGTCCGGCGGTGCGGATGGGGGTGCCGGCGGCCATCAGCTGGCCGTCTTCGCGCGTCACAGGAATGAAGGAGGACTCGCCGATGAAGTCCGCCACGAAGCGGTTTTCGGGATGGTTGTACAGCTGCTCGGGGGTCGCCAGCTGCATGATCCGCCCGTGGTTCACCACGGCGATCCGGTCCGACATGGTCAGCGCCTCGCGCTGGTCGTGGGTGACGTAGACGGTGGTCATGCCGAGCTTCTCGTGCAGGTGGCGCAGCTCGATCTGCATGCGGTCGCGCAGCTTCTTGTCCAGCGCCGAGAGCGGCTCGTCCATCAGCAGGATGCGCGGCTCGAAGACGATGGAGCGGGCGAGGGCGACCCGCTGCTTCTGTCCGCCGGACAGCTGGTCGATGCGGCGTCCGCCGAAGCCCCCCAGCTGCACGGTCTCCAGGGCCCGCTCGACGCGGGCCTCGCGTTCCGCCTTGGGCACGCCGCGCAGCCGCAGCGGATAGCCCACGTTGCCGTCGACGGTCATGTGCGGAAACAGCGCGTAGCTCTGGAACACCATGCCCACGTCGCGCAGGTGCGGCGGGGTGCGCACCACCTCCCGCTCGCCGAACATCAGGCTGCCCCGGTCCGGGCGGGTGAAGCCGGCCAGCACCATCAGCAGCGTCGTCTTGCCGGATCCCGACGGCCCCAGCAGCGTGAGAAACTCGCCGCTGCGCACGTCCAGCGAGACGTCGTCCAGGGCGTGGACGGCGCCGTAGGTTTTTGTGACGCCGCGGATTGCGATGGGCAGCGCGGCGGGCTTGTCCTGGCTCAAGGCGAACGTCCGAGGCGGCTTTGGGCGCCGCGGGCGCGCGGCCCGCGGCGCCGCTGGCCGTTGGCTGCGGCTACTCCGTCAGCATTTCGGAGTACATCTCCTCGGCGATGGTCTCCCACTTGGCATACCAGGCGAGCGACACCGGCACCTGCAGGGCCGCGTTGTCCGGCGAGGAGGGCAGGCCGGCGGCGGTGGCCGCGTCGATCACGCCCGTCTCGTAGGCCGCGCGGTTGGTGGGGCCGTAGGTGATGTACTTGGGCAGGTCGTCCTGGTACATGGGCTTGGAGATCTCGGCGAGAAACTCCATGGCCACGTCGCGGTTGGGCGCGCCCTTGGGGACCGCGAAGCAGTCGTAGTCGAGCAGCGCCTGGTTGAAGGAGTAGGCCACCTTGGCGCCGTCCTTCTTGGCGTTGTCGAAACGGCCGTTCCAGCCGGTGGTCATGTCCACCTCGCCGTCCTTCATCAGCTGCGCATGCTGCGCGCCCGAGGTCCAGAACACGTCGATGTGGGGCTTGAGCTCGCGGATCTTGTCGAGCGCCCGTTCGATGCCAGCCTCGGAGTCCAGCACCTTGTAGACGTCCTCCCGAGCGACGCCGTCGGCCATGATCGCCGGCTCGAGCGCCCCAGCGACCTTGCCGCGGTAGGCGCGCTTGCCCGGAAACTTGCCAACGTCGAAGAAGTCGGCCCAGCTGTTGGGGCCTCGGCTGCCGTAGGTGTCGGTGTTCCAAGCATAGACGGTCGAGAACACGTCTCCGCCGACGCAGTGGTCGGTGTAGAGCTGCGGATAGAAGGTCGAGACGTCGATCACGTTGTAGTCGAGCGGCTCAAGCAGGCCCTCGGCCGCGGCGCGCGCCGCCGAGCCCGAGCCGCTGGCGACGATGTCGAGCGTCACCTGGCCGGACGTGACCTGCAGGCGTACGTCGGACATGCCGCCGTAGGTTTCCTGCTTGACTTCGATGCCGGTGTTGGCGGCGGCCGGCTCGAACAGGGCCTTGCTCTGGGCCTCCTGATAGGAGCCGCCCCAAGAGGCGATGGTGACCGACTTGGCCGCGGCGACGCCGGTGGTGGCCAAGAGGGCTGCGGCCGCGGCCGCGATTAGGTGTTTGGGGGTCATGAGGTTTCCTCCATGGTTGCGTTTGCCGCCGGGTTTGGCGGCAGCTTACTCGCCTGTCTGCGCTGTGCTGGCGGC
>CAZPIN010000157.1:0-13215 GCA_964586735.1 uncultured Rhodobacterales bacterium
GCACGTAGGAGGGGCGTATCACCACCGGATAGCCGATGGCGGCCGCCGCCTCGCGGGCGCCCTCGAGCGTGGAGGCGGTGCGGTTGGGAGGCTGGAGCAGCCCCAGCGCGCCCAGCCGGTGCTGGAAGCGCTCGCGGTCCTCGGCGAGGTCGATGGCCTCGGGACTGGTGCCCAGAATCGGCACGCCGTGGGCGGCGACGGCCGGCGCCAGGCGCAGCGGCGTCTGCCCTCCAAACTGCGCCAGTACCCCCTCCAGAGTCCCCGCCGATCCCTCCACGTGGAGAATCTCCAGCAGCGACTCCTCGGTCAGCGGCTCGAAGTAGAGGCGGTCGGATGTGTCGGGATCCGTGGAGACGGTTTCGGGATTGCAGTTGACCATCACCGTCTCGTAGCCCGCCTCCGACAGCGCGTAGCAGGCATGGCAGCAGCAGTAGTCGAACTCGATGCCCTGGCCGATGCGGTTGGGGCCGCCGCCCAGCACTACGATCTTGCGCCGCCCGCTGGGCCGCGCCTCGCATTCGGGGTCGCCGTCGACGCCGGTCTCGTAGGTGGCGTAGAGGTAGGGGGTCTCGGCCTCGAATTCCGCCGCGCAGGTGTCGATGCGCTTGTACACCGGACGCACGCCCAGCGCGTGGCGCGCCCGCCGCACGGCCACCGGGTCCGTCTTGAGCAGGGTGGCGATTCGCGCGTCGGTAAATCCCGCCGCCTTGAGGGCGCGCATCGCCTCGGCGGTTTCGGGCAGGCCCTTGGCGCGCAGCCGCGCCTCGGCCTCGACGATCTCGCGCAGGCGGTCCAGATACCACGGGTCGTAGCCCGTGAGACTGTGTATCTCCTCCGCCGCCATGCCCTCGCGCAGGGCCTGCGCGGCCAGGCGCAGCCGGTCGGGGGTGAGGTCCACCAGGCGAGTCCGCAGGTCCGCGTGGCGTTTGGCGCGGGTCTCGCCGGCGATGGCCATCTCGTCAAGGCCGGCCAGGCCGGTCTCCAGCGAGGCGTAGGCTTTCTGCAGGCTCTCGGCGAAGTTGCGGCCAATCGCCATCGCCTCGCCCACCGACTTCATGGCCGACCCCAGGCGCGGACGGGCGGCGGGAAACTTCTCGAAGGCGAAGCGGGGGATCTTGGTCACCACGTAGTCGATGGAGGGCTCGAAGCTGGCCGGCGTGGCCCGGGTGATGACGTTGTCCAGCTCGTCGAGGGTGTAGCCGACGGCAAGCTTGGCCGCGACGCGGGCGATGGGAAACCCGGTCGCCTTGGACGCCAGCGCCGAGGAGCGGCTGACGCGGGGGTTCATCTCGATCACCAGCATGCGCCCGTTTTCGGGATTGACCGCAAACTGCACGTTGGAGCCGCCGGTCTCCACTCCAATCTCGCGCAGCGCGGCGATGGAGGCGGTGCGCATCCGCTGGTACTCGCGGTCGGTCAGCGTGAGCGCCGGGGCGACGGTGATCGAGTCGCCGGTGTGGACGCCCATGGGATCCACGTTCTCGATGGAGCAGATGATGATGGCGTTGTCGGCGCGGTCGCGCACCACCTCCATCTCGTACTCCTTCCACCCCAGCAGCGACTCGTCGATCAGCACCTGGCCCACCGGCGAGGCGGCCAGGGCGGCCGCGCCCATGGAGTCGATGTCCTCCGCCTCGCGGAGAATGCCGCCGCCGGTGCCGCCCAGGGTATAGGCCGGACGCAGAATGGCCGGCAGGCCCACCTCCCGCACGCCCTCCCGCACCTCGTCGAGGGTGGTGGCGATGCAGCCGCGGGGGTTTTCCAGTCCGGCCCTCTCCATCGCCGCCCGAAACAGCGCCCGGTCTTCGGCGGCGGCGATGGAGGCGCTGCGCGCGCCGATGAGCTCGACGCCGTAACGCTGCAGCGCGCCCGATTCCTCCAGGGCGATGGCGGTGTTGAGCGCAGTCTGGCCGCCCATGGTCGGCAGCAGCGCGTCGGGACGCTCGGCCTCGATGACCCGCTCGACCATCGCCTGCGTGATGGGCTCAATGTAAGTGGCATCGGCGACGCCGGGGTCCGTCATGATGGTGGCGGGGTTGGAGTTGACCAGCACCACCCGGTAGCCCTCTTCGCGCAGGGCCTTGCAGGCTTGCGTGCCCGAATAGTCGAACTCGCAGGCCTGGCCAATCACGATGGGGCCGGCGCCGATCACCAGCACCGAGCTGAGGTCGGTTCTTTTGGGCATGGCCAGAGCGAGGGAACGGGGCGGAAATCCGCGGGAGGGACAGCCCTCTTATAGAACGCCTTTCCCGCCGCGCAACCAGCGACGGATTGCGCCGCCTGCGCCGTTATGGTGTTCAGTAACCACTATGGAGGTCGCCATGACCAAAAAACATCTCAAAGTCGCCGCCATTGTCGGCGTCACCGCCCTCGCCGTAGCAGGCTGCTCGGAAGCCTTCGGCCACAAGCGCGACAGGCACGCGGAATGGAAGGAGGATTTCACCGCGTCGTTCGCCGAGGCCGACCGCGACGGAAGCGGCGGGCTTGACGCCGCCGAGTTCGAGGCGTGGATGGAGTCGTGGCGTGAGTCCCGCGCCGCCCGGATGATGGCGCGCATGGACGAAAACGGCGATGGCCAGATCACTGCCGAGGAAATGGAAAGCGGAGGCCACCGTCGGCACGGTTGGCGCGGCTGGCACTGAGGCCGCCATGCCCTCGAGCCGCGCCGCTGAAGACGCCGCCCTGCTGCGGCGGGCCCTGGACGGCAGCTCCAGCGCCTGGCGGGAGCTGATCGACGCCTACTCGGCGCAGCTTTACCGCCACGCCTGGAGGCTGCTGGGCGAACGCGACGCGGCCGAGGACGTGGTGCAGGACACCTTCGTCAGGCTATGGCGCCACGGCCACCGATGGCAGCCCGACGCGCCGCTCAAGGCATGGCTGTACCGGGTCGCCGACAACCTCGCCATGGACGTCCTGCGCCGGCGGCGGCCGCTGGTCGAGATGGTGGAGGATCCTCCGGACCCCTCGCCCAGCGCGCAGCGGCAGGTGGAGGACGCCATGGAGCTGGCCCGCCTGACGGCGCTGGTCGACGCCCTGCCCCGCCGCCAGCGCACCGCCCTGCTGCTGTGCCGGCTGGAGGGACTCAGCCTGCGCGAGGCGGCGGAGGCGATGGAATGCACGGAGGAGGCCGTCGAGGCGCTGCTGGGACGGGCCCGGCGCACCCTGCGCGCCCAGATGGACGCCCTCCCCGAAACCGCGGCAAGGAGCGCGTGAACCATGCTTGAGAAGTTTCTGAGCCTGCTCGACAGGCACGGCGGACGCATCGAGACCTGGCCCGAAAGCGAGGCCGCGACGGCTTTCGCCGCCCGCGACCCCAACGCCGCCCAGGCGCTGGAGCAGGCCCGCCGCCTCGAGCGCGCGCTTGACAGCTGGCAGGCCCCCGACCCGCCCCCCGGCCTGCGGGGACGCCTGGCCTCCATCCCGGCGATGGAAGACGCGCCGAGGACCCCGGCCTGGATGGCGGCGCTTGGCGCGTTGCTTGGCGGCACGGGATGGCGCGCGGCAGGCGGCATGGCCTTTGCGCTGGCCGCGGGAGTCACCCTTGGCCTGTCGTCCTTCGGGACCGACACGCTGCCCCTGACGCTGGCCGATCCCGTGGCCAGCATCGAAAGCGAAGTCGAGGCGTTTGCCCTCGACCTGATAGAGGAGAACCAAACATGAGCGAGACACCTGCACCGAACGGAGCTGGCGGAAACGCCCCCGAGCCCGGAGGGAACGGCGGCAAGGCCAGATGGAAGCGGTGGCGCAACTCGCGCTGGATGGCCGTGCTGGTGGTGGCCTCCCTGACCCTGAACGTGTTCGTCCTGGGATGGGCGGGCGCCAGCGTGATTTCCCACGCCGGTCCCTGGATGTGGCATCGGGACAAGGACCGCCACGCCGCGCTCCACGAAGTCTGGCACGATCACCGCGCGGCGTTTGTCGACCTCGGCGACGAGGCAAGCGGCCGGCTGCGGGACGTGGCAGTGGCGCTGCGCGCGGACCCCTACGACCCGGCGGCGCTGGCGGCTTCCATCGACAGCCTCGAAGGCACCGCGCAGAACCTGCTGCGGCTGGGATCCGGCACCGCCAAGGACGTTGCCGAAACGCTTGATGAGCGGGAGCGCCGCTGGGCCGCCCGCCGTATAGAGCGCGCCGCGCGGCGCATGGAACGCTGGTCGCGCCGCCGCGACGACTAACGGCCGGTCTCCGAATCAGAGCTGGCACCGAGAGCCAGTCTCGCCGCGCGCTGCCGCAGGAGGGCGGCCGCCTTTGCTAGGATAGGTCCTCCCCCGCGGCAGCCTGGACTTCGGCAATGGAGGAAATCCACCGGATCGAGCCGGTCCTGCTGAACGTCGGCATCTATCTCGCCGCGCTGCTGATCGGCGTCATCACCTTCCGCCGCCTCGGCTTGGGGTCGGCGCTGGGCTACCTGCTGGTGGGGTCGATCGTCGGCCCGGCAGCGCTGGGACTGGTCGGCGACGACCACACGGTGGAGACCCTCGCCGAGCTTGGCGTGGTGCTGCTGCTGTTCGTAATCGGCCTCGAGCTGCGGGCAAAGCGACTCTGGCGCCTGCGCATCGACATCTTCGGCGTGGGCACTGCCCAGCTTGTGATCACCACCGCCGTGCTGGGCAGCCTGCTGCATCTGGTCATTGGCTGGGAGTGGGGACCGTCGCTGGTGACGGCGGCCGCACTGTCGCTGTCGTCGACGGCCTTCGGCGTGCAGCTGCTGGAGGAACGCAAGGCCATCGGCACGCCCTTCGCCGACCGGGCGATTTCGATCCTGCTGCTGCAGGACATGGCGCTGGTGCCGCTGGTAGCCATGGTGACGCTGTTCGCGCCGGTGGGAGCTGGCGTCGCCGCCACGGAACTCGATACCGAAACCATCGCCATTGCCGTTGCATCGCTGGCTGTACTGGTGGGCGGCGGCTATTTCCTGGTCAATCCCCTGTTTCGCCTGATCGCCCGTACGGGCGCGGACGAGGCGTTTACCGCCGGGGCACTGCTGGTGGTGGTGGCGGCGGCGCTGCTGATGCAGTTTGCCGGACTGTCAATGGCCATGGGAGCAGTGATCGCCGGCATCCTGCTGGCCGACTCCGAGTTCCGCCACCGCATCGAAGCGGCCGTGGATCCGTTCCGCGGCCTGCTGCTGGGCATGTTCTTCATGGGCATCGGCGTCGGCCTCGACTGGCTCGCGGTGCTTCGCTCCCTGCCCCTCATTCTTGGCTGCGCGGTTGGGTTATTTGCAATCAAGGCGCTGATACTGTTCGCGCTTGCCCGCATCCGCGGCTCTACCGTAACTGAAGCGATTCGCATTGGCCTGCTGCTAGGCCAGGCGGGCGAGTTCGGCTTCCTGCTCTTTGGCCTGGCGGCCGCCAGCGGCGTTTTCGACATCGGCACCGCTTCAATCCTGACAGCCATTGCAGTGCTGTCGATGGCGCTGACTCCCATTGTGCTGAAACTCGCGGACCGGCAAATCAGCGTCATGCGCACTCGGTATGGCACGGAGAGCGACCTGCCGGAGATAGAGGAAACGCCACCCGCGCCAGTGCTGGTGGTGGGCTACGGCCGTTTCGGTCAGACGGTGGTACAGGTGCTTGCGCGCTGCGGCCATACGCCGCTGCTGATTGACAGCAACATTGAACGAGTACGAGTAGCCCGGGCGCAGGGCTACGAAGCGCACTTTGGAAACCTAGGTGGCCGCGGCGTCATCGGCACCGTCGCGAAAAGGGGACTACGGGCCATCGTGGTATGCATCGACGACACCAAAATTGCCCTGCGGGCCGTTTCGGAGCTGCGCGAACGGTTTCCCGACGTACCGCTGCTTGCTCGTGTGCGCGACCGCTACTCGCAGTGGGAGATGCTGGAGGTTGGCGCAGACACCGCAGTACGAGAAGTGCACGAGGCTGCCATGCGGCTGGCGGGGGAGACCCTTAGCAGCTTGGGCGAGGGAGATTCCAGCGAGGAGGTGCTGGAGAGCATCCGCTGCGAGGACCAGGAAGAGCTGGAAAGAATGGCGGCGAGCTATACGAGGGCTGATGTACATCTTGAGTCGGTCGAGACGGACGAGGGAAACGCGCCGTCCCCGTCGGATGAGGAAATACAGGAGACAGTCGATGATGACGACCAGCCCGTGCCAACCACCAGACCGCGGCCACCCTCTTGGCAAAGCATGGCAGCAAAGGCGCGGCGGGCGCTGCGAAAGCCTTGGGCGGACGATAGCTGATCAAGGCGGAGACTGCCTCAGCGGAATTTCTGGGCCAGATGCCGTGTTCTAACGAACACTTACAGCCCTAACTGTTCCTTAGCGGTTGGCTATTGTTCACATGTGTTCCTTAGCGATTCCGCATGTAAAGGAAGTGGCTCAAACCTTTCCTTAGGCTGTTTCAGACTGCCTTGCCGCCAGCCGAACGACCGCCTCTGCAAACCCCTGTGTCTTTGTCCATTCATATCTGCGCATTTGGCCGCTTGTCCCATCATGACCTTGCCCGTTCCGAGGGATTCGATTCTCACTATCAAGATGCCTCGCCCTCTGCCCTCTTGCTCCCTTCCTACCTCATATAGAGCAGGTACAATTTCAACCGCCGCTGACAGCGCTATCGACCTACTGAAATTGTCAGCATGGCCTTGTTTTCAGAGTCCTCTCCATCCAGATGCTCGCCGTAGATGTCCAGGCGGAATCGGTCAAAATTACTGCTATCGGGAAGTATTTCTGCGCCAAATCGCAGTCGACGGTCGTCCCTGCTTGTTTCGACCTCTCCATATGGTGTAAGCAGCATATGGTCACGCATCGCTCCCACCCCATGGCCAGCGCGTATCTTGAGCGCTGCGCCATCTCCTTCGGAGGCCATATCACTGAAGTTCTTGCTGGAGTCCCACATGAATGACTCCGAATTCTGAAGCGATGCATTCCATACAGGCTCCAAAGACATGCGGAAGCCCCGACCAGCTCCTTCCGGACCAAAGTCGATGCCGAGGCCAATGCTCCCTTCGCTGAAGTCGCTTTGCTCATGGTAGACAAGTGCGCTGCCCCTGACCCTTAGCCGTACGTTTCCGCCTTGATTGGTGAATTTGGCTTGACCGGCAATATCCATGCCTACTCCCTCTCCTCCATCACCGTCGTCCTGGCGCGCGCCAACCTCGAATTGACCAGAAACCCTGCCGCCACTGGCAGTCGTTTTCCTGGAGGATCCTTCCAAGGCGAGTCTGACTCTCGATGCTTCGGTACTGGTCTCCTCAAGCAGATTGCCGCCATCTACTGCATCTGCCGTGATTTCCGCTGTATAGGAGTCGAGCTTAAAGGCAATATCTAAACCGCCCCACTTCGCTGCCCGGCCACGCAGCCCCGCGGCGACCAGCGATGTGGAAATGTCTGTTTCCACCATGTCTCCCCGCTCATCGTCGAATTCAATAGTACCCGTGCCAAATCCATAAGCGCCCCAAAATGAAACCCCGTCCGATGGCTTCAAGTGCAAGTAAGGCGTGGCTTCTGTGGTGCCAGACTTTACGGTACTTTCGCTTGAGCTGGAGTCCGCAAACGAGTAGTCCACTGTTCCGGAGGTGCGGCTCAAGGCTATTCCCGCCATCGCACCCTCACTGAAACGGTAGTCGAAGCCAATTTGACCCGACGTCGCGCTACCCTCGCTGGTTACGCCCAAGTCATCCTCCCTTCCACCTCCGAACGTTCTGTAGTCACCCTGTCCCCAGAAGGTGAAGGAACTGCCTGTGTTGCCACCGTCGTCTAGTGGCACAGCAAATTGCGTTCGCTCTGCAAAGCCTTGGCCGTCGGGAATGCCTGCCCACTGCCGATAGGAACTGAAGCCATCGCCAGATACGTGGCTAGTGTCCGTGTCAGTCGATGAGTCTCGCGGTGCAGTAACCTCGACTCCAAGAATGCGGGCAAATTCCTTTGCTATCCAAGCCGCCTCGTCACCCGATCGCAGCGCTTCAGTATCCAGTCTCCGACCTCCAATCACCGCGTTGGTGCGGCTCAACCCAGAATTCAGCGCATCCGCGCGGCTCCAAACAAGGTCAACCGTGCTGGTGGAGTATGCTCGGCCCAAGCCCGAAAGCGCGTGCGCCAAGCCAATAGCCCGCCTTTGAAGGTCCTCTTCGTCATCCTGCACGGTAATCGTAGCTGTGGCAACCTTGTCGGTTGAGCCGCCCTGCACGCCTGCGGTGCTTCGCTGGGTCGCAATCTCGGGCGCGGGGTTGCTCACCTCATCTACGCCTACAACTGTTGGCCTGCCAAGCTCCAGCACCAGCATCCTGTTGGTGTTGTACTCGTCGTCCCCGATAACCTCGACTGTCGGTGGATTGACGGGTGTTTCGCTATATGCTGGAAAATTCAGCATGCCGCCATTGTCGTTTCTAGCTCCTTGCGCTCGTATACTCGGCCCTTGTGAAACCACTTGTATTTTTACAGATGCCGATTGACCTTGCGTGAAAATCTCGAAGGGTACTTCCACTGCATATGGCAATGTGGGTCGCATTTTCACGTCAAACGTAACGGTTTTTGTTTCGCCTCTATCGCCCTCGGCAACGGACTGCGACTCAACCGATATAACCGCCGGGCTCTTGCTGTGAATAGTTCCCTCTGCGCTCCTTTTCTCTAGGTCGGGTGAAAGAACAGCACCTCCGCCTGCTGGCGTCTGGAGCACCACCAGTACAGTCTCTTCATCATCTGCTTCAAAGTCGTCGATGGTTGTCAGAGTGATCTCCTGCGTCATGACAGTGGTGCCTGCGGTAAAGATCAAGGGGCTGGACGGTACTATCCTGTAATCCGAGGCATCCGCATCCCCACGCAGCGCAAAGGGAACTGTCACATCCTCTGCGCTTGTTCGGCTCATCGTAACAGTAAACACCAGATCCTCGCCCTCGTCTACTTCTGATGGATTCGGTGGAATGATCGATACGCTCAGGGGTTCGTCGTTATCTTGAATGGTACCAACGGCAGTGGAAATGCCTAAAGCCGCGCCACCTGATGTTGGTGTTTGGAGCGAGACAGATACTGACTCGTCGGGTTCATCGAAATCATCGTCGATCGTTGTGAGAGTAATTGGTATCGATGTCTCACCTGGATTGATGCTAACCGGACTAAAGGACTTCGTAGTGTAGTCACTTGCTGATTCGGCATCGCCGCCTAGAGTGAACGGCACTGTAACAATTTGCGTACTTGCCCGGTTTAGGTTTACGCTGAAGTGCAAAGTCCCTCCCTCGATTACCGGGGAGGTGCTTGCAGGAACTATGGATACGACAAGCGGCGCGCGACCGTCTTGGATTGTGCCCGTGGCAGAGCTTGCGCGTCCCAAAACTGCATCTCCGGCAATTGGATTCCTGAGTGTGACGATGACCGTCTGGTCAGGTTCTTCAACCGAATCGTTGACGGCTTCCACGATTATTCTCATTGCAGATACACCCGGTGTGAATGCCAATGGACTTGGTGTCCCTACAATGTAGTCCTGCCTCTCGGCGGTTCCCCCCACTTCAAATGGCACTCTGACCGTTGTCGAGCTTGTCTTGTTGAGATTTACCCAAAAGACAAGGCTCTCACCCTCAGCAACATGTGAACGGTCTGGCAGAGAAACGGACAGCTCGAGAGGGTCGTCGTCGTCTTTTACGTCTACTGTGGCGATTTGCGTATTTGGCGCACCAAGCTGATACCTAGCAGAACTTGGCTGAAGTGTCAGCCTTACAGTGGCATCAGGTTCATCGATATCGTCGTCGTCGGTAGCGAGCGCCACCATTGCAACTGGAGAACCAGCTCTAAATCTAGCTGTTGTCTGTACGGCTCCACTCAACACCTGCTCTCCCCCGCTGACCTCGTAACGTACAGTCAGTGGTCTGGCCAGTACCCCTGTTCGAGAAAGACTGAATATGGCTGGCTTTCCCTCGGTTACGGTATCGCTGATGGACGTGACCGTAACAACAGGGAAGTCGTTATCCACTACCTTGACGGAAGCCGACGTACCTGAGGTGCCCAACCTGTAGACATCTTTGTCAGGCTGAAGCATCAGCCTCACGGTCGAATTGGCCTCGTCTATTGAGTCATCGATAGTGTCGATTGACACTATAGCGGTTGATGACTTTTCCGAGAAAGTGACTTCAGCATCTTTGGGCGGCCTCTCGGCCAGCATCTGTGTACCACCGCGCGGTGAACCCCAAACCGCATAGCGGGCAGTCAGGGAACCAGACAGGTCGCCAGTCCGAAGCAGGTTGAAAACTACAGAATTTCCTTCGGTAACGGATCCTCTTGCAGCAGCGACCGTGACCTGTGGCAACGAGTCGACTGCAAATTCTGCACTTGTCAGCTTTTCAACATAACCATCACCGTCTGTGAACTCCACCGCCACCAAAATGGACTTGCCATCATCCTCCTTTGACAGAACATAGGTCGATGATCTCTCACCAACAATTTGGACTTTTGCGTTGATGTCGTTCGACGAGGAGCTGTTTGCACGATACCACTGGTACTCGTAGACAACACCGTTTGGAATACCATTTACATCGTCTCTGATATTCGAAGTATCGACGGTTAACGTCTCGCCTTCCCGACCTATGCCACTAATGAACACGGCACCTGCAGCTGGCGTGTTTGCCCGCTTCAAGACAGCCACGGTTTGGTCACTTGTAATCATCTCAGCAAAGCCTTCGTCGTCCCTGAACGAGACCATCACATATACTCGCTTGCCTTCATCCTCTTTGTTCAGCGTGTAACTGTCGGTGCCAACGCCAATGTCAACGGCATTTGAGGTACGATCAGCATCCACGCGCCGCCATTGGTAGCTGAATGCCGGGTCCGTTAGTCCATTCACCGGATCTGCGATTCCAGTCGTATCGGCCATGAGGGTTTGACCAACTTCCACTTTGCCATCGATGGTCACGTCACCTGTCGCGGCAGCATTTACTGGCACATCGTTTATCGTACCGGTCGCCGTACCTCTGGCCGCGCCGGAGTAGCTCAGCGTAACCTCTTCGTTAGGCTCATTGCTGTCGCCGCTTGCCGTGGTCAGGACGATGCTGACGCTGCCCGTATTCGCCGGAATCGACAAAGCCCCGATAAGACCTGTCAGATCTGAATCGTCAAAGTCAGATGCCTCTATGCCCGTACCGGAAAGTCTGTAGGACAGCGTCAGCGGTACCCGGCTCAATGGAGCAACCGTTACCTCGAATACCAGGTTACCGCCCTCGTCAACCGTGGCGGCGTCGCCCACCGAAACCACTGGGATGTCGCCGTCGTTGATGGTACCGGTCGCCGTGCCTCTGGCCGCGCCGGAGTAGGTCAGCGTGACCTCTTCGTTAGCCTCGTCGCCGTCGCCACTCGCCGTGGTCAGGGTGATGCTGGCACTGCCCGAGTTGACCGGAATTGTCAGCGAGCCAGAGAGAGCCATCAGGTCCGAGTCGTTGAAGTCCGATACCGCTATGCCCGTGCCAGAAAGCCTGTAGGACAGCGTCAGCGCCACCCGGCTCGCCGGTACAACCGTCACCCCAAACACAAGGTCACCGCCCTCGTCCACCGTGCCGGCGTTGCCCACCGAAACCACTGGGATGTCGCCATCGTTGATGGTACCGGTTGCCGTGCCTCTGGCCGCGCCGGAGTAGGTCAGCGTGACTTCTTCATTTGCCTCGTCGCGGCCGTCGTTTGCTGTAGTCAAGGTGATGCTGCCGCTACCCGCGTTTGCCGGGATCGTCAGCGAGCCAGCCAGTCCACTCAAATCCAAGTCGTCGAAGTCCGATGCCTCTATGCCTGTGCCGGAAAGCCTGTAGGACAGATTCAGCGCCATCCGGCTCGGCGGATTGACGGTCACCGCGAATACCAGGTTGCCGCCCTCGTCAACCGTGGCGGCATTACCCACCGACACCACTGGTATATCGCCGTCGTTGATGGTGCCTGTCGCCGTGCCGCTGGCCGCGCCGGAGTAGGTTAGCGTGACCTCTTCGTTAGCCTCGTCGCCGTCGCCGCTCGCCGTGGTCAGTGTGATGCTGACGCTGCCCGTGTTTGCCGGGATTGCCAAAACCCCAGAAAGACCCGTCAGGTCTGAATCTCTGAAATCAGACGCAGCAACATTTGTACCGGAAAGCCTGTATGACAGCGTCAGCGCCACCCGACTCGTCGGTATAACCGTCACCTCGAAAGCAAGGTCGCCGCCCTCCGTCACCGTGCCGGCATTGCCCACCGAAACCACTGGCGTGTCGTTGTCGTTGATGATGCCGGTCGCCGTGCCACTGGCCGCGCCGGAGTAGGTCAGCGTGACCTCTTCGTTAGCCTCGTCGCCGTTGTCGTTTGCTGTGGTCAAGGTGATGCTGCCGCTTCCCGTGTTTGCCGGAATCGTCAGCGAGCCGTCTAGTCCCGTCAAATCCAAGTCGTTGAAGTCAACTGCTTCTATGCCCATGCCAGAAAGCGTGTAGGTCAGCTTCAATATCTCCCGGCTCGGCGGAACAACCGTCACCTCGAATACCAGGTTGCCGCCTTCCGTCACCGCGGCGGCGTTGCCCACCGAAACCACTGGCGTGTCGCCGTCGTTGATGGTACCGGTAGCAGTACCACTGGCCGCGCCGGAGTAGGTCAACGTGACCTCTTCGTTAGCCTCGTCGCCGTCGCCGCTCGCCGTGGTCAGCGTAATGCTGGTCGAGGCCGTGTTCGCCGGGACCGTCAGCGTGCCAGAGAGTGCAGTCAGGTCTGAATCGCTGAAATCAGACGCAGTGACATTCGTGCCGGAAAGCGTGTAGTCGAGCTCGAGCTCCACAACACTCACAGGATTGACGGTCACCTCGAATACAAGATCACCACCCTCCGCCACCGTGTCGGCGTCGCCCACCGAAACCACTGGCGTGTCGCCGTCGGTGATGGTACCGGTCGCCGTGCCGCTGGCCGCGCCGGAGTAAGTCAGCGTGACCTCTTCGTTAGCCTCGTCGCCGTCGCCGCTCGCCGTGGTCAGGGTGATGCTGGTCGAGGCCGTGTTCGACGGGATCGTCAGCGTGCCAGAGAGTGCAGTCAGGTCTGAATCGTTGAAATCCGACGCGGCGACATTGGTGCCGGAAAGCGTGTAGGTCAGATTCAGCGCCACCCGGCTCGGCGGAACAACCGTCACCTCGAATACAAGATCGCCACCCTCCGTCACCGTGTCGGCGTCGCCCACCGAAACCACTGGCGTGTCGCCGTCGGTGATGGTACCGGTCGCCGTGCCGCTGGCCGCGCCGGAGTAAGTCAGCGTGACCTCTTCGTTAGCCTCGTCG
>CAZPIN010000158.1:0-16812 GCA_964586735.1 uncultured Rhodobacterales bacterium
CCTTGAGGATGTCGTTCTGGATGGTGCCCGACAGCTGGTCCTGGCCCACTCCCTGCTCCTCGCCGGCGACGATGAAGCTGGCCAGCACCGGCAGCACGGCGCCGTTCATGGTCATGGACACCGACATCTGGTCGAGGGGAATGCCGTCGAACAGGATCTTCATGTCCTCGACCGAGTCGATGGCGACGCCGGCCTTGCCCACGTCTCCCACCACCCGCGGATGGTCCGAATCGTAGCCGCGGTGCGTGGCGAGATCGAAGGCGACGGACAGGCCCTTCTGCCCCGCCTCCAGCGCTTTGCGGTAGAAAGCGTTCGACTCCTCGGCCGTGGAAAAGCCGGCGTACTGGCGGATGGTCCAGGGACGGCCCGCGTACATCGTCGCCCGCACGCCGCGGGTGTAGGGAGGCAGTCCCGGGGGAGCGGGCGGCGCGTCGACGTCAGCCTCCGTGTAGAGGGGCTTGACCGCGATGCCCTCCGGGGTGTCCCAGACGAGGTCGTCGAGGGCGCGGTCTTTCAGCTCGCGTTTGGCAAGGTCGAGCCAAGCGTCTGGACTGCTTGCGGTTTCGTCAGGCATTGGCTTGTCTGCCCATGTTGCTGCATTGCAGCATTATAGGTGGTTTGCGAACAGCCGCAAAGCCTGTACAGGGGGATAGATGCCGAGAGCGTGACGAGTGTGGCTTGGCTGGGGGAGATTGCCTTGGCTAACAGCGTTGCGCTCGGAACGGGCTGGAACTTCGGTGCCGCCTGGAGAACCATGCGTGGCATGAGATGGGCCGTCTACGGGGGAGAGGCGGTGTACGACTTGCGCCCGTCTGAATGGGGTTGGCGGGGAAGCGACAGATACCGCAATGTGCGACAAGGCACTGGTGTGGCAGGTACTGGTTGCAAGGAAGCGCGAGTGGCGCTATAGGTGACGGTGCTATGGGGGTGCCAGCTGCACTCTGCTGCTTTGCCGCTTGCCTTAGCTTGAAGGCATAGGCTTGCGTTGGTCGGCAGAGCCGAGTAGAGTGGCGGAGCAGGCAGGCGCGGCGGCAAGACTCGGAGCAGAATTATGGCCAAGAGCGACTGGCACTATCCGCGGACGGAGTTCGCGGAGAAGGTATACAAGTACCTTATGTATAGCCCAATGTATGGCCCAGTTCGTGGCCTGAAAATTTTCGGGCCAAGACAAGTGGGCAAGACCGAATTTTTGATGAAGGACCTTGTGCCGTTGGCGGAAGAGCGCGGACTTCGTGTGGTGTATGCAGACCTGTGGCGAAGCGGGGACGACTGCTTTGTGAATCTCCATCAATCCCCCAATCAAGCAGTAAGTGGCAAACCATACGATGAGCGGCTGAAAACGAGAACTCGGAGCGTTGCTCCAATGGTTCGAATCAATGTACCCAGATGCTCAACCGAGATGAAAGATGATGCTGCCGATCTGAATGGCGAGATTCCAGATGGCCTTTGGACCTTGATGGATGAGTGCTGCAATCAGTTGGCGGCAGACGATGAGCGGGCAGCCTTCCTTCTGTTGGACGGCTTTCAGGAGATTGCAAAGGCAACATTCAACGGCGACTTGATTGCTGATACGGGGTCCAATTTGAGCAGGTACCATGATGGTAAAGTTGCTGTGTTTTCAGTGGCGTCGCAAGATGAGCTAAGAAGGATACTCAGTGATCGAAGCGCTTCGCTTTTTGCGTTCACAGCTGAATTGAAACTGCCGCCACTTGCCGAAGACTTCGTTGACCACCAGCTTGATCGATACAAGAGAATTCCGCGTTTGAGTGTGGAACGAAGTGATGCTCTGGAAGCCTTCCGGCGATTCAATGGGAATCCCATGCTTTTTCAGCATTGGTTAATGCATCGCTCGGTGAATCCGGACTTGACCAAAGATGAGGCAGCACTTAATGTGCTGGAAATCATTGCGGAGTCGCTCGGATTTAGAAGCACTTGGATGGATATTAGTCAGATGGATAGAGCCGCCGCCCGCCTGCTCGCTGATGGATTGTCGATCTATGGAGAAGACGGAACCAGAAACATCTATGGTCTGACGGGGCGAGAGGGAATTACTGAGGAGGAGCTGAAGCTTGCCGCTGAGCGGCTGTATGCCCTTCGCATTGCTGAGAGAAACAACGGAGACTGGGTCATAGGGAATAATCTGTTTGAGAACTGGATCAAGGAGAAGCCAAAGTACGAGTTTGGTTGGTGAGTACAAACAGAGCCTGGCAGGTAACACCGGTTACGCATTCAGACTTTGTGTGACACATTGGGCGGAATGTGTCACACAAACGGGCCTTGTGTGACAAAGTGTCACTACAAGCGGGATTGAGCGATAAGATGAGCGATAAGTGCCGCAGAAGCGGCTTTGAGTGACAAAGTGTCACTACAAGCGGAATTGAGCGATATAATGAGCGATAAGTGCCTCAGCAGCGGCTTTGAGTGACACGAGGGGCGGAATATGTCCCACAAACGAGCCTTGTGTGACAAAGTGTCACTACGAGCGGAATTGAGCGATATGTGCAGCCTGAGATGTCAGACAAAGGGGACAAAGGGTATCGAATGAGCAAGGGGGCCATTGAACCTTACGGTCCAGCGCCAGATTGGGTCTGACCATCACCCTCAGCAGACGCCTGAAGCATCTCCTCCACCCACTCCGGTACGGTCTTAGATGCGGGGCCATAGCGCGCCTCGCCAAACATCGCCCGGTTCTCCGACGGCTCGAGATTCAGCTCCAGCGTGGAGGCGCCGCTTTCCAGCGCGGAGAGGACGAAACCCGCCGCCGGATAAACGTTGCCGCTGGTGCCGATCGCCACGAACATTTCGCACCCTTGAAGCGCCAGGTCAATGACATCCATGCCATAGGGCATTTCGCCAAACCAAACGACGTCGGGGCGGGGGTGGGACGCGCCGCAGGACGGGCAGTCGTCTCGTTCATACCAAGCGTCGCCATCCTGCCATCGATGCTTGCAGGAGTGGCACAGCGACGCAAAAATCCGTCCGTGCATGTGCAGGACACTGGGTGCCCCGGCGTCCTCGTGAAGGGTGTCGATGTTCTGGGTGACAAGCAGCACTTGGTTGGGCAGATGTCGAGCGAGTTTAGCCAGCGCCAAGTGAGCGGGATTGGGCTTGACGCCGCTATGGGCCTGAATGCGTTTGCGGTAGAAGTCGAGTACCCGCACCGGGTCTCGCTGGAATGCCTCCGGCGTGGCCACGTCCTCAATGCGTACTTTGCTCCAGATGCCGTCCTTGTCGCGAAAGGTGGATAGGCCGGACTCGGCAGAGATGCCCGCGCCTGTGAGGATAACAACCCGAGGGGAGTTAGGTAGAGGCAACATGGCAAAGCACGGTGTTCAAGAAATTGATAAGATGATTGAGGAAACTACACCAAAAGGCATCTTATGTGTTGCTCGAAGTGATTCACTAATGCGGTGCTATCCTCAATGTCCTCCCAAAGCAAAACATGTCCTTCGACGCCTCGAAACCAGTGCATTATCTTTCGCCTATACACCGGAGTCGACGCAATCTCATCAGAAAATATCCACCAAATTGGAATTACATCATCGGATTGATTGGCACATTTGCGCGCCGAATACAATATTCCAGGCATCATATATCTGCATGCTCTTTCATGCGCATTTCCGCTGGCATTTTGTCGTTTAACTTCAACGTATATACTCTCCCTTGTTCTTTCGCAGTATATCGAAAAATCTGGACAAATACCGTAACCGCTTCCGTAAATTCCAGAAAGATCTTTTGGTTTTCTCAACACTTGAAGATCAGTTTCAGAAAGGTGCTGGGTAAATGTACGCCAAAACGCCTTTTCAGCTTCGGTTCCTCTTATGGAGGCATCCGCCTGCCAGGGATCACGGTCTTCAAGGTGCTCTCTAGCCATGTGCTTCGAGCCCCCAAAGCCTCCAATTCTTGGCACGCGTTGCTCGGGCAAACAGCTCGATCTTGCTCTGACTTGGAAACATTGCCTCGATTCGTTTGCGTACTTCGTTCGGCTTTTCCGAGTGCACTCCACGCTTCGAGGTAACCATTTGCCGTATGTTTCTCGCGCCCCGCGGCGTTGGAATTTTACCCTTTTTGAAGGCAAGGCAAAGCTCGCACTGGCTAAGCGTGTAAAAGCCTGGATTGACGCGGACCTTGTCCCAGACGAAAGCGACCGTGGCCCACTGAAAACCCCATGCCTTGCCGAGCTCGATGGCCTGGTCCAAGTGCGGACTGGTGGCCCAGAGAAACAGCAGCGAATCGGTATCAGCGATGCTTTCCACATCGAGCTTGCACAGCTGATCCAGTTTTACCGTCGGGTAATGGCGCATGGCACCACCGGTGTCCTTGCTGCCAGCACCGGCGTGCTGAAGCTGTCCCTTGTAGTCCCAAGGCGGGTCAGCATAGATGATCTGAAAGCGCTGCTTGGGAAGCGAAGGAAATGCGGCAATCCCACGCTCAGCTGTAGCTAAAGCCGTCGGGCGGCGTCGGGATCTTGCCATACTAATCCCAATCGGGGTACTTTCAAGTGGCATAGTACTGCTCATGGTGTCCCTCCGAGACATGCTGCTGCAACCATATCGCTGAGATAGATGCTCTGCAACCTATTTCAGCCGGTGGCCCCGCACAGGCGGCAGAACCGGTTCGAGTGCCAAGCATAGTACAGTCAACCTATTCTGCCAAGTATGGGGAACGCCTCAAGCAGCCACCAGGCCGCCGAGGAGAACGCGCCGGTGATGAAGGCGATTCCAATCAGGATCAGGAACACTCCCATTGCCGCCTCCACTTTCCGCAGGTGCGGACGAAACCGCTTGAGGAAGGCGTTGAACGGTCCCACGAACGCCGCCGCCGCCAGAAACGGAGTGCCAAGGCCGGCGGCGTAGGCGGCGAGCAGCACGGTGCCCCTTGTCAGCGTCTCCTCCTGTGCTGCCCAGAACAGTATCGCCGCCAGCACCGGCCCTATGCAGGGCGTCCAGCCGAAGGCGAACGCGAGGCCCATGGCATAGGCGCCGGGCAGGCTGCCGGCGAGGCGGCTGCCGTCGAAGCGAATGTCGCGGTAGAGCAGGGGAATGCGAAACAACCCGATGAAGTGCAGGCCAAAGACGATGATCATCGCCCCCGCAATCTGCGACAGCACGAGCCGGTGCTCTGCCAGCAGGCCGCCGGCGGTCGAGGCCGCCGCGCCCAGGCCGACGAACACCGTCGCCAGTCCCAGCACGAAACTCAGGGCAAACGCGAACGCCCGCCGACGGGGCGCGGCGACTGCAACGGCTGAACCTGCCTCGCGGTCCGCCTCGGTGGCGGCCAGAAACGCCAGATAGGGAGGCACCAGCGGCAGAACGCAGGGCGACAGGAAGCTCAGCAGCCCGCCCAGAAACGCCACGAGCAGTCCTACGTCGCCGTCGCCCATGCCCGTCTTCCTGTCATGTGCCGGGAGATTGCAGGGCGGTTTCTCGAAGAGACCGGCACTGGTGTCAGGCGGCGGCGCGCTTGGGAAGCCACGAGAAGCTCAGGAGCCAGGAGTACAGCCATGTGCCAGCGGCGATCAGGACGAAGGCGACGGCGATGTCCGTGCCGCTGCCGTCAAGGCTGAAGGCGGGCACGTAGCCGAACAGAAACGGCGCCAGATAGAGGAACTTGGCGAACTTGAAGGCGTGCCACGAGGTCAGCCACATGTTGGCGCGGGCGATGGTGGCGCCGGCGAAGGCGGCGATGCACACCGGCGGCGTCACGTTGGAGTCCTGCGACAGCCAGTAGACGATCATGTGCGCGGCGATGGGGTTGATGCCGAGTTCGGTCAGGGCGGGCACCGCCACCACGGCGGTGATCAGGTAGGCGGCGGTTACCGGCACGCCCATGCCAAGGACGAGGGAGGCGATCGCCACCAGAAGGATGGTCAGCCACAGCTGGCCGTCGGCGAGCTCGATGAGGATGTCGGCGGCGGTGAGGACGAGGCCGCTGTAGGTGAGCACGGCGATGATGATGCCGATGACTCCGAGGGTGGCGCCGATCTTGAGGCTGTGCTCGGTGCCTGTGCGGCAGGCGTGGACGAAACGCAGGGGAGTGATTCGGTCTTCCTTGCGCCGCCAGCTGACGGCGATGCAGGCGGCGATGCCGAGTACGGCGGCGTAGGCGGGCGAGTAGCCCGCAAGCATGAAGGCCGTAATCAGGAGCAGGGGCAGCATGAAATGCCACTCCCTCAGCAGAATGGTCATGGCTGGGGTCTCGCTGCGCTCGCCGCGGATGTTGTGGCGCTTGGCCTCGTAGTGCACCATGACGTAGACGCTGAAGAAGTACATCAGCGCCGGGAAAATTGCGACGAGCATGATCGTCGAATAGGCGATGCCCGTCAGCTCCGCCATGATGAACCCGCCCGCGCCCATGATGGGCGGCATGAACATGCCGCCGACCGAAGCGGCGGGCTCGATGCCGCCGGCGACCGCCGGCCGGAAACCGGCTTTCTTCATCATGGGGATGGTGAAGTTGCCGGTGGAGACGGTGTTGGCGATGGCCGAGCCCGAGATCGACCCGAACAGCCCGCTGGCGATCACCGAGACCTTGGCCGGGCCGCCGATTCGATGCCCCACCGCCGCCAGCGGGAAGTCGATGAAGAATCGCTGGGCGCCGCTGGTTTCGAGGAAGGCGCCGAAGATGACGAACAGGATGATGTAGGTGGCCAGAACGTTGGCCATGATTCCGAAGACGCCGTCAGAGCGGTAGAAGATCGAGGTGCAGAGGTCCGGGAAGGTCGCGCCGGCGTGGGCCACGAGGTCCGGGACATAGTCGCCGAAGACTCCGTACAGCAGCATCAGCCCGCCCAGCACCACGAAGATGTTGCCCACCACGCGGCGGGCGAGCTCGATGCCGATGAGCACGCCGACGGTGGCCACCCACTTGTCGAGCGGGGTCTCCGCGCCGGCGCGGTAGTTGATGGCCTCGAAGTTGGCGATCCAATAGCCGATGCAGGCGGCCGAGGCGACGATCAGGGCGTAGTCGAAGACACGCCCGATCGCGCCTCGGCTCCGGTAGAGCAGGAACACCAGCACATAGGTTGCGAGCACGTAGATGCCGCGGTGATACTGGGTTGCGGCCGGCGAGAAGACGGTCGACCAGGCGTAGAACACCACCAGGCCGACCGCCATTGCGTCGAACGCGTACTGCTCTAGGCGGGCAAGCCGCCCGAACCGGTTGTCGCCCGAGCCCTCCGGATGCAGGGAGGAACTCATGCGGCTACATCAGCCCGTGCTCCTTCCAGAACCTCTCGGCTCCGGGATGGAGGGGAGTAATGATGCCGTTGACGCCGGTTGCCACGCTCATCTCCTTGAAGGTCGACTTCTGGGCGTGCATGAATGCCAGCCCGTCCGCAGAGTAGATCTTGGAGAGCATGTCGTAGACGATGTCGGCGTCCACGTCGGCATTGGCAACCCACAGGGTCGAGTCCTGGAACGAGTTGACCGCCGAATCGACGCCCCGGTAGCTGCCACCCGGCACCACGAAGTCCGCGAAGTAGGGATATCGATCCAGAAACCCGCTGTCCTGAGCGTCCTTCCTTAGGTCGATCAGGGCGATGTCGTTGGTCTGTGCCGCCTGGATGACAGCGCCGCTGGGAACGCCGGTGAACAGCCAGAAGGCGTCGAGCTGGCGGTTGCCGAAGGCAGCCGCGGCGTCGTTGTAGCCCATGGCGTTGCGCTCCACCTTGTCCCATATCCCCAGATGGGTGAAGAACAGCTCGCAGTTGGCGAAGGCCCCGGAGCCGGCGTTGCCGACGCCGACCTTCTTGCCGACGAGGTCCGTGGTGGTGGTGATTCCCGAGTCCTTGCGCACCACCAGCTGGGCTGGGGCTCCGTAGAGATAGGACACGGCGCGTACGTTGCCGTAGCGCTTGTCGTCGTTCTTCAGGCGGCCCTCCTGGCCGAGGAAGACGTGCCCGGAGTAGACCACTCCCATGTCCATGGCGCCGCTGTTGACCTTGCGCAGGTTCTCGATGGACCCTCCCGACGACTGGGCGCGGACCCGGTAGTCGTCGGACGCCTTGATGGGGTCGTAGATCTGGATGGAGTTGGCGACCACCTGAAAGGTGCCGCCGGCCGGGCCGCCGCCGAAGACTAGACGCTCCTTGGCGGAGACGGGCGAAGATGCCAGCAGGGCTGTAACTGCTGCTGCGGCAAGGGTTTTCCATGAAGCATTCACGGTGCTTCCTCCTATGTTGGCTGGGGTGCCATTCCCCACGCTTCCGAATACTGGAACCTCTTCCTCTTGTCAAGCCCGTTCGCCTGTGGTATCTGTCTAGGCTACGCTGGTTGCTTTGGGGGATGCCCTCCGGTCACGATGCCAGAATCCAGCCACCACTGATGGCGGCAAGGCTGGGTATCGACTTGACCTGCTGGCGGCAGCTCTGCGCAGAGCCAGGCTCTAACTAGGGTTTCGCTGATTGACAGCTGCAAGAGCGAACAAGATGGTCCGATGCGACAACAGCCTTTCCTATGTCCCCACTGACCATCATTCCGCCAATCAAGTCGCAGGGGATCAAGACCAAGCTGGTTCCGCTGATTGGCGAAGTCGCGCAGCGGCAGGAGTACGGCTGCTGGATCGAGCCTTTCATGGGGACTGGCGCAGTGGCCTTCAACATGAGGCCGCAACGGGCGATATTGTGCGACAGCAACCCGCATCTGATCAAGTTTTACAAGTCGGTGCAAAGTGGAAAAAATTACGGGGAGCGTCGTAAGGCAATTCCTTGAAGCAGAAGGAGAAAAGCTGAGAATCACTAACGGCGATCACTACTACAGTGTTAGGGAAAGATTCAATGAGCACGAAGAACCGCTTGATTTTCTGTTTCTCAACCGTGCGTGCTTTAACGGAATGATGCGATTCAACAGAAAAGGAGGGTTCAACGTGCCCTTTTGTCGAAAGCCGGAAAGGTTTTCAAAAGCGCTGATAACAAAAATTGTCAATCAAGTCGAGCAGGCGCGTAACGTTATACAATCGGGCGACTACAAATTTTACAACGTAGACTTCCGGGAAGCAGTGACACTGGCCAATAGTGAGGATCTTGTCTATTGCGACCCGCCGTATATCGGAAGGCATGTAGACTACTACGATTCCTGGAATGAAGACCAAGAGCGAGACCTGCAGAGGATGCTTGCCAATTCAGGCTCGAAGTATGTGCTTCCCACCTGGCTGCGCAACAAGTACAGGGCGAATCCATTCGCTCAATTGCTTTTGGGAGATTGCTATGTAGCGGAGAAGGAACACTTTTACCATCTAGGAGCGAGGGAAGAAAACAGGAACGCCATCACCGAGGCCGTGCTGTGCATTTTTGCGGTGCCAGGGCTAAGTCGTTTGAGGCATAGGCGATTCGAAGGTCCAAAAGCTAAGGAGGCAATGAGAAGGGCGGCGGCAGAATCCAGAATCTAACAGCATAGCGTAGCGGGATGCGTCCGAGGCCCCCGAACCCGTAATGGCCAGAAGATGGCGGCCGCCGGGCCAAGGAGAAAGAGGGGTAGACGAGCACGTTATGTGGTATAGTGCAACAGCTTCACGTACCATGCATGGGAGGGCATGAAATGGCCGAGAGTGAACATCTTGCGCTGGACGAAGTCCAAGCGCTCGCGACAGAGTGTCTGCTAGCCAATGGCTGCGACGAGCACAATGCGACCCCCGTGGCGAGATCCATGACATCCGCCGAGCGGGATGGCTGTCCCTCGCATGGGGTGTTCCGGCTGCCTGGCTATGTGGCAGGGCTGCGCCATGGCCGGATCAACGGCAAAGCCCGTCCTGCCGTCACTTCGTCTGGCGAAGCCGTGATTCGGGTGGAGGGGGAAATGGCGATGGCCCCCGTGGCGCATGAGGCCGGTTTCGGGCCGCTTGCGGAGAAGGCAAGCGCATGTGGCATAGCGGCGCTGGGCTTGACCCGAGTGTTTCACTTCTCCGCGCTATGGGTGGAGATAGAGGCCCTTACGGACTTAGGGCTTTGTGCCTTTGCCTGTACAAGCTACCTCCCCGTGATGGCGCCTGCCGGAGGCAGAGCGCCGCTCTACGGCACCAATCCCATCGCTTTCGGCTGGCCCAGGGAAGGCGGCGCCGTGATTTTCGACCAGGCTACCGCCGCGATGGCGCGGGGCGAGATTCAGCTTGCCAAGAGGGCGGGGGAGCAGGTGGAAACGGGCGTTGGCCTAGACCGTGAAGGAAACGCCACAACCGATCCGTCCGCGATACTGGAAGGCATGCAGCTGCCCTTTGGCGGCTACAAGGGGTCGTCGCTTGCGCTGATGGTGGAGCTTCTGGCCGGGCCGCTGCTGCGAGAAAACCTCAGCCTGGACTCCGTGGCCGAGGATGCTGGCGATGGCGGGCCGCCGCCTGGCGGAGAGTTTCTGCTGGCTATGGAACCCAAGGTGTTTGGTGAAGGGGACGGCTGGAAGGAGAGAAGCGAACGGCTGTTCGGGCGAATCGACTCTATGGAGGGCACGCGGCTCCCGTCTCAGCGCAGATACCGCAACCGGGCGCGCAGCCTTGAGGAGGGGGTCTCCGTGCCGAAGGATCTCTGTGACAAGATCAGGAACTTGGCGAAGGGCTGACTCGCAAGGTCTCGAACTTCGGGGTGGGGACTCTGCCGGTGGTCGAAGTACTCAATGCAATCGGGAAAAGTTGACATTCTCGCATAGAGCTGCTACGGTACAACAGCAGTGTGCAGGGTGACGTACTGGCCACTGGCTTGCTTCGAGTGAAGCCGCGGGCCTGACGGGCCGAGAGACAGGAGGAGGTAGGGAACATGTGCTCGCCTGAGAATGGCCGTCGGTTAGACGGGCCTCTGTCGAGTCGGCGACTGCGTGGGAACTGGTGCCGCCTGCTTTCATTCCTTGCCTGTGCGCGAACAGCATCTGAAGGGCTGGTTACAGCCCGCTGGAGCAGAGCTTTGGCGCTACTGGCGTTGCTCGCAGTAGCAGGCTTGGCCTTGCCATCGTGCAGCTATGTCGCGGGAAAAGTGGGTGAAACAGGCAGTTATGACGTTACGCCAGAAAGCGCGAAGCGTGATATGGCGACGATCATGAGCTTTGCCACCGAGCAAGGCGCGGCGAAGCCAGAAGGATCGTGCGTTTCAGTCGAAGGAGCGACTGTCTGCCGGTCCTTGAAGTCTGTCATGTTCAATCGGAACTACTTCTACTGGCTGCCGGTTCAGCCAGCTAAGCTAACGCGAAGTGCTGACGTAGAGGAGCTGCTGTATTTTGAAGGTGCCAACGGGGACTATGTCCTGTTCACGCTGATGAGAAGCCACCAAGACGGACACATCGAGCGGTCGCTGTACTACGAGCATGAAGGCGTGTTTCGCGAGGCAGACAGCAACCTGGTCGATCAGCAACTTGGGCGGATTATGCCATGGCCAAACTTCGAGTGGCCCATGGACTGGACATGGATGAGGGTCGTGTCTACAAATTTAGATCTGATGCAGTTCAACGAAGAGGAGCGATGGGACCTGGTTCTCAATGTGGTGTGTCCAGAAAGCAGGGCGGAGTACCAGCGAAGAAGCGCATCGCCAGCTCCGATGGGAGACCCTGACCAGGAGGACGGCTGGGTGGTACGGAAATATCCGTCTACGATGGAGGTGCTTGCCTGCATCGCACAGGATGGAGGGGCTGGCACATAACTGTGATGATGCAAGAGTGACGGGAGGACCGCTTGTTTTGAGGCAGTTTGCTGCGCTCATTCCATATGGAAATCAATGACGTTGCGGTCCTTGCATCTGTACTCGATATACACTAAGTGACTGGAAATCTAAGCGCCGAAGCAGCTGCATGTTCTCTATTTTCCGTTTGGCATGCGGCCAGATCCGAGATCACGAATCAAAATTTCACGCCGGCATATAGCGCAACGGTGTCTGGAGCGGGCCGGATGGTGAATTCGGAGTTGGAGGCTCCATAGTTTCGGGTAGCGCGTAGACCAAGAGTGAATAGGTCTGTAACCGGATATTCGAGGCGGAATCCCAGAGTACCGGATCCGTCGTCAATGCCGTGAAGTGCAGTCGCTTCAGCAGAGAACTTACTCCCAAGCAATTGATCATGCGCAACGCGTGCAAAGGTGTAATGCTGACGCAATGTGTAGTGGTTGAGCAGATGGTTCAACTGGCTCAACGATTGACCATGAAGAGTGGAGGTTACAGGAGTAACCAGTTCTATTGCGGAGGCAATGCTGTCCCACTCTGAAGTCGAGTATCCGCCTGCGTCATGGCTGAACTCCAAGTTGATCGTGAAGCCGCTGCCAAATGTGTGCCCCAAACCAAGCGTGACAAAGGGGTTATTGCTATCGTCTTCACGGGGCTCCAGCACAAGCGCCCCAGCGCGGTTGATCGAGGCGATGTTCTGCTTTTCCCGTCCTCTGCGAATGGTCCCGTCAAGATAGATCACAGAGGCAGCGCCGACCACGTAATTTAGCGACGTTCCCAGTCCAGGTCGATCGCCGCCAATAGCAGAGATCGCATAGTCCAACGACCCGACGAAGGCAATGCTGGAAAATCGGACCAGCGCGAAGTCTTCTTTCCGCTCGTTGTCGCGGTGGTCGAAACTTGGCGCATAGAGCAAAGACAAGGCGCTGCCGCTATCGAACAGTATCTCGGTTCCTGCCATGTCTGCTCCTACAATTCGGCTACGGGCGTGGGTTTGCGGGAGTACAGTATTTTCACGCAGAGGGTCCCGAAAAACATCTGCAGGATTCAGGCCGTAACTTTGTCCCCAAACCAGGATACGACGTCCGGTATATGCGAAGATATGGTTGCCCATCTGTAACTCAGCGTAGGCTTCGTCAATATGCGATTTTGCATCGGTGCCACCGTCATCGGAAAAACGCAGTTGCGAGTCGACAGTTAGCAAGTCAGTTTGAGCGGAAAGCTGCAGGATGCCATCCGTTCCGTTGCTGTCTTCCTTTGGCGGAATTGGAACGAGGTCAGTGGGAGAGGCTGTTTCTGCCGACCGGACATAGGCGTCGAGCGCCCCCGTCAGATTGAAGGAAATCTCCTGCGCACTTGCCTCATGGCACAGCATAGCCAGCGCCAAGGTAGTTGCTGTTCGGATAAGCAGGGAGTATATGCGCCTGTACATGGTAGACTCGTTGAAGATGCCAGCAAGAGTCTTGCCTACAGGCGGCTAAGGTAGCCAGGCTGGTACCAAGCCTCCGGAGTTTCGGTGATCTTGAAGTCGGAGTAGTTCATGATGGTTTCTTCTTTATTGATGTGGTCCATCACAGTCAGGCGAGTTGGGCGGTTTTCTCCTAGGACAGACTGATATTTGCCGAAGGTTACGGTTTTGATCTTGCGCCCGCCATCGACAAAGTACTCTGCTTTCTGGGGCGCTGCGCGGTCATCAATGGCAAGGTCGATTCTTGCATATGTAGCGGCCTTGGTGCGTGGCGCCAGCTGCAGCACGCTTCCAGTTTCCGACGGTGTAACCGCAACTACCATGTAATCCTCGGAATATACGACGCGCGCAGCGTCGGCTGAGGACACGCCGCCCAGAATTCGCTGTTGTGGCGAGATGCGCAGGGGGCGGCGGGTGTTCGGTACGTAGACCCACATGTTTCTGCCGACAAAGAGGATGGACCTGCCCTTCAACTTAGCTGGAGCGACATACTGAATCAGGCTCTTCGTGCTGTCCTTAACCGAGACTGACATAGTTGCAGACGAATCCCCGGAGGAGAGCTGTAGCATGAAGGTAAAGTTCGAACCGGGAGCGCGGATGTTGTCGACTATACGCAGCAGTTCGGCGTTCTCGTCAGCTAGGGCGACGCAAGCGACGAGAGTCACACAAAGTCCAACAAAAGCGGTCTTTAGGAGAGTCATCATGGTTTCTGCAAAGCCTCTACGATATTGCCGCGTGACGCGGCCCAGGCGGGATAGAGCGAGGATACAAGCGCGGCAGCGACCGAGATTGCGAATCCTATTGCCAGTGGCAGTGGCGACATAGGGAAGTAAGCCTGATAGCCTTGCGACGAGGAGGGCGGTGGAGGCATTGGGATGCCTCCGGCTGCCTCAGTCCCCCAGGATATGGCAAACGACAGAAGTACTCCGGCCACGCCTCCAAGGAGGCCAAGGATCAGCCCCTCGTAGAGAAACATCGACATGATCGTACTTCGCGGGGCCCCGATGGCGCGCAGTGCGCCGCTTTCTCCTGTGCGTTCGAACACAGCCATTGTCATGGTGTTGGCAACCGAGAAGATCACTACCACGGCAATGATTGCAGCGAATATCCGGAATAGGCCCAAATATAGATCTACTACCGCGTTGTAGAAGCTTGCCAGCTCGCTCCAAGTACGCGTTTCGTAAGCCTCGGATTGTGCTGCCAGAGCCGCTTGGATGAGCGGTTCAATTTTGGGCAGCTGATCGGTTTCATCCAGCAGCACGATGACTCGCTCCACCGCCGTGGTGTCCAGCGCGCGCTGCACCAGGCCCGCGGGCACCTTCACGAATACACTGTCGTACTCGACGCTGCCAGTGCTAACAACCCCGGCGATCTGGAAATCGACCGCGTTGATCATGCCATCCAGCGAAGTGGTCAGTACGGTTACCCAGTCGCCGACTTCGGCGTCTATCCCTTTGGCCAACTCCGAACCGATCACACCTTTGTCAGTATCGCCAGGCAGGAGATTGCGTCCTTCAACCACGATTTCGAAGTCGGCGAATTCCATTTCGCGGACTGGATCTACTCCGATCAAAGACATGGAAACGGTTGATTGGCCTGCTGTGCCTACTCCTGAAAGCGTGAGGCGGTGAGTGACCGAAGAGACACCTTCAATCGCTTCCAGCGATTCTTCCAGTGCGGCAAGGTCTCGGATCATGACAGCGCTGGGTTCGGAGACACGCCGTTCCCAGTAGCCTTCAGCGTATATCTGAAGATGGCCAAGCTGTGTACGAATGGTGATCTCGCGCAAGCCTTCGAAGGAGAAATTGATGAAGGCACCAAAGCAGCTCAGTGCAGCGCAGCCGATAGCGATGGACAGCACGGTGATGGCTGACCGGCGCGCGTTGCGCATAGTGTTGAGGGCGGAGATATGAAGCAGATCAAGCACGGAGTACCTCCGTTTCGGACAGTTGCGAAGCAGACCGCACGGTCAGCTTGCCTTCGTCTATCAGTATCACCTGCCTTGCACGGTCGACCACCAAAGGATCATGCGTGGCGCACAAGAAAGTAACTCCGTGTTCGGTGTTGAGCTCCTGCATCAGTTCAATGATGGTCTCCGCAGTCTTTCGGTCCAGGTTGCCCGTGGGCTCGCCGGCAAGGATAATCGCTGGATTGCAGGCCATTGCCCGTGCGATAGCCACGCGTTGCCGCTGGCCTCCCGATAGGCGCCCGGGCGGCTTGTCGGCATTCTCTGCGAGCCCAACCAACGCCAGCTTTTCTCGTGCGATGCGCATCCGCTCACGGCGTGGCACACCCTGGAAGTACAGCGGCCAAGCCACGTTTTCCGCCGCTGTCAGCACCGGCAGCAAGTGGAAGCTCTGAAACACAAAGCCGATGGTGCGGCTGCGAAACTGTGCCATGCGTCGTTGCGGAAGAGTGGCGACGTCCGTGCCGGCAACCTCAATGGTTCCACTATAGTCTGGATCGAGTGTCCCAATCAGGTTTAGCAGAGTCGACTTGCCAGAGCCTGACGGTCCGCAAACCGCGGCAAAGGCGCCTTGGGGCAGGGACAGACTGGCTTCGTCCAGCACTGTGAGGGAGAAAGCCTCACTCACATAAGCCTTTGACACTGACTTTAGGGAGATGTGGTTCATCGTGTCACTGCCCAGCCAGCTGGCGTGCCCTTTGAGCCTTGGCAGCCCAATCGTCTGCTTCAGGCACGGCTTCTGACAGGTGATTGTAGATGTCAATCATGTCGCCAGCCAGCTCCGGGCTTTGGATCTGCGAAAACATGGCATCCAGCGCCAGCATGTCCTCAACAGCGTTGTCTCGACGCAAGAACATGGCAGGTATCCCTGCCTGAACATTTGCCCGAATCAGGAGAGTTACAAAGTTATTGGGCTCCAGATCGACAGCGGTATCGAGATGGTGCAGTCCGATGTACACGAAGTACAGTTTTATGGGGGGAAAGTACCAATACCGGTCCCGTGCTGTCAATGCGTAGGATGAACCGAGATAGGCATGGGCAAGCGCATCGTCTTGGTCAGTGTCCACTAAGTCGCCGAACGCCTCGACAGCCTGTGCCAAAGCACGAGTATCACCGTTGCGGCCTGCATCATGCAGCGCGACTGTCTCGCCAAAGGTAACTTCCTCGGTGCGTTCCACTTGTGCATCAATTGACATACAGTCAACCAGTGCGATGGAGGCTATGCCGACAACAGCGGCGGCTGTGAGATGCTTTCTGTTCATGGTGATTTCATAGCCTAGCTATCATGTGCTCTATCGCAATATAGAGCACAATCCATGGATTACTGTCCAGCCAGCTGACTCGCACCTTGAGCCTTGACGGCCCAATCGCCTGCCTCGGGTGCCAATTTCGATAGCAGGTCATAGATTTCGATCATGGCGCTAGCCATCGCCGGACTTTGGGCTTGTGAAAACATAGCGTCCAGCGCAAGAAGATCCTCGACTGCATCGTCCTGACGCAAGAACATGGCGGGCAGACTTGCTTGCACGTTCGCTCGCACCACGCGGACAGTAAAATTGCCGGGATCCAGAGCAACTGCTGTATCGAGGTAGCGCAGCCCGCGGTTTGTGTAGAGCAGATCCCATTAACGTTTAAACTGAATCACATAACCCGCCGCCCTTATGTAGTTGACGCATTCTTCCGCCGTAATCCGGCTTGCCTCTGCATAAACGGCCCGACGAATCTGCTCAAAAGTTCGCGGCTCCCTCT
>CAZPIN010000159.1:0-25848 GCA_964586735.1 uncultured Rhodobacterales bacterium
TACCAGAGCGGCGCACCTCGGCGGTCCCCTGAAGGCAGGCTTGACCCGGCAGGCGCATTCGGCCCAGCCGCAGCGAGGCGCCACGCGGGGCGCCTTCGGATCTCAGGCTTGGCGGCTGGGGTCGGTACGCCGCTTCGCCAGATTCTGGGACGCCTCCCGGGCGCGGGCGCGTCGAGCGTTGCCCGTATCCTGCGGAATGGTGGCGGCGGCGGCTGTGCGGGACTAGACGCCGCGGGCGGCGGCGGGCGGTTTCGTCAAGGCGTCATGAACATGGTGGAGCCAAGGGGAGTCGAACCCCTGACCTCTTGAATGCCATTCAAGCGCTCTCCCAACTGAGCTATGGCCCCCCGCTGTTCATGCCCTTCTAGCTAGCGCGGCAGGCGGCCCGCCGCAAGGCTGCCGCCGCCGTCCGCCACGCCGTTCCCGCTGGTTCAGGACTCCTCGTCGTCTTCGTCATCGTCTCCGCCGCCAGCGCTGCCGCCGCCGTCGTCATCGTCGTCGTCCTCCTCCTCCGATTCGCCCTCGCCGTCTTTCTCGTCCACCATCATCTCCTCGTCCAAGTCCTCCTCGTCATCGTCGCCGTCGCCGCCGTCCTCAGAGTCGCCGTCATCGTCGTCTTCGCCGAGGGCTTCCTTGCCCGCACCCGCTTCGGCGAATTCCTCCTCGCCGGCTCCAGCGCCGCCGCCCGGACTGCTCTCCGCGACAGCCTCCGCGCCCAGAGCCTCTTCGCCAAGAGCCGCCACCGCGGCCACCTCCGGCACTTTCACCTCCATCACAGCCTCGGCGGGCGTCGCCGTCCGGCTGGCGGAGCTCTTCTCCGATATGACCCGCCGCCTGGCGCCAAGGGCGCTGGCGGAAGTCTCCACGGCGGCGCCGCACTTTGGACAGGCCAGCGGATCCTGACCCATGTCGTAGAAGCGGCAGCCGCATTTTTCGCACACGTGCTTGGTGCCCATTGATCGCATCTCCTTCACTGGTAGCCCTCCTGATTTCGACGCCTGACAGGCAGGCTGCGGGCCAATTCCACATGACTCCCCGACTGTCAACCACCCCCCTTCGCCGCCCGCCACCGGCAGGGCGCAGGCAGGCCGCCGCCCGAGGCGATATGCCAGTCCTGGCGCAGCGGTACAAGGGCCGCACCGTCGCCGGCTGCGCGGTTGGCGCGTCGGCCCGGCGCGTGGCGATTCGCGGGGACCTGCCCAGCTGCCCGCCAGCGGCGGGCGCCAAGATAGCCGCCAGTTCGGGACTGGCTACCCCCGTCGACGCCGCCCTGCCGCGCCGGCGCCCCAGCGGGTGACCGCCAGCGCCAGGCCAAGAGTCGCCGACCGCGGCGGTCCGCCCCCGGTCCGTCCGGCGGCTGGCGGCCGGTCATGCCCCGGATGCGGGACTCCGCCGCGCCACCCCGCAGGGCGCGGATGTCAAATAGGCGCTTCGGCCGCCCGGTCAAGGCCGAGCCTGCCATCTGGCCGGTCCATGCGGCGGAGACCGTTCCTGGCCGATTCGCCCTAGCCGATTCGCCCTAGCCGCCGTCGGCGATTGAGCGGGCCCTCCGGAAGCGGCTACACTGTCCGTTTCGCCAGCGCCGCATCGCAGGCCGGGCGGGTAGGACCGCCATGCCCAGAAAGCGCAAGCCGAACAGATCCAAATCCGGGAACAACGACATGGCCAAGCAAAGCATGCCGACCATGCCCCCATTCGAGGGCATGGCCAAGACGGGCAAAAAGAGCGACGCCGAGATCTGGGAATCGCGCCAGGAAATGGTGCTGTCCATGTACGATACCCTGATGGTACAGGATGGCGGCAGAGAACTGGATTCCCTCAACACCAGCATGTTCAAGGGCATGAAGGCGATGATGGATGGAGACTTCGACGAAGCGCACCGCGTGGTCGAGTTGATGGTGCGGGAGTTTCTGGACCCGTACGCGTTCGCCATCTCGGACATCGACGAGAAGCGCGGCGTCTACCGCCGCGTCTACAGCAGCCATCCCGTCGAGATGCCCCTTACCGGCGACATGCCCATGCCGACGGACGGACCCTGGCTGGAGACCATGGTGAAACAGCGCAGCATGATCGCCGACAACAACCTGACCGGCAACGCCGCGTACTATCCCGACAGCGCCGAGGGCCTGGCCCTGGGCTGCCAGTGCATCTGCTATCTGCCCATCCCCGGAAACAACCCCCTCTTCAAGGACGACGCGGACGAAGGGCTGCTGGGCGTGCTGGTCATGCTGGCCAAGAAGGAGTACTTCAACAGCGAGAATACGTGGGAGCTGGCAACGAAGCTCTACTTTTTCTGGATCTACATGGACACCCTGAGGCTGGCGAAAACCTATGGACGCACCGTCACGGAATCGGGGATTTCGCGCATGGTGAAAGATCTGCTCTGACGGCTCGGCGCGGCCGTACCCGGCGGGCCGCGGTGGCGGGCGCTCCGCCACTGGCAGGTGCGGACGGCCACAGCCGCCGCGGCCATCCTGGTCCCCGGCTCCTCCAGTCCAGATAGAAGAGGCCCCCGCCAGGCCCGCTTCCGCCGGCGGCTGAGCAGGCCGTCCAAGCAGCCGCTACACTGTTCGTTTCGCAGGCCCCGCATCGGAAACCGCACTGGGAGAACCGCCATGCCCCGAAAGAAGAAACGCCCAAGGAAGGACAAGGCGGCCGCCATAGGCATTGGCCCCAAGGCGCCGCCCGACACCGGAAGGAAATTCATACAGAAGGCAAAGGCCGCCAGAGGCGATGAAGCCGTTCTGTGGCGGAAGGACCAGATCCTGATCAAGGCCATGCACAGGACCATCACTCTTGGCAACGCGAAAGTGTATGGCTTCGAGAGGCACTTGGTCGCGGGGATGGAGGCGCTGGTCAGGCAGGACTTCGACGAGGCGTTCCGCAGGCTTGAGATGATGGTGCGGGAAATTTTGGACCCATACGTATTCGCCTTCATCGACTTCGACGAAGTGCGCGGGGTCTACCGCCGCACCTACTCCAGCCGCCCCGACGAGTTTCCCGTCACCGACTACAAGCCCCTGCCGGACAGCATCTGGACCGAGCACCTGAAGGGGCACAATACGTTGGCCGACAACAACCTTACCGCTCTGGTCGATCACATCCCGGATGCCCCGGAGGGCCTTGCCATGGGCTGCCAGTGCTTCTGCTACATGCCTGTCGTCGGACTGACCGAAGGCGACGGGATCGTGGGCGTGCTGGCCCTTCTGGCCAAGAAAGACTACTTCCACATGGAGAACGTGTCGGTTCTGGCGGAGCAGCGCACCGGCTTCTGGATCTTCCTCAACGCCCTGCGCCTGGTGCGCACCTATGGATCTTCCGGCAAGGATTAGACCTCGGCCGCCTTGCTGGACAGCCTAACCCTGGCAGCGAAACGCGGCCGGTCCCTGCAGGCGGCAGGGCAGGCCATCCAGAAGCGGCTACAGTGCCCGTATCGCCAGCGTCGCACTGGAAGCCGTACAGGGAGAATCTCCATGGCCAATCATGAAATCGAGACAGGCCCCGGCTCCTGGTCGGCGACAAAGGCCCATCTTCAGGGCGTGTACAAAGCCTACGCGCAGGCGGTGGAAGGCAAGAATCTGAGCGACTTCGAACGGTACATGGTCAAGGGGATGGGGGCGATGATCGATGGGGACATCGACGAGGCGTACCGCGTGCTTGAGATGATGGTGCGCGACGTCGTGGACCCGTACCTGTTCGCCGTCGCGGAAGTCGACATGAAACGCGGCGTCTACAGCTACGTCTACTCCAGCCGCCCTGACGAGTTTCCCCTTGCCGGCGACCGGCCCCTGCCGGAAGGGCCTCAGATGGAGGCCATTCTGAATCGGCACCAGCTGATGGCCACCAACGACCTGAATCTCATGGCGGCGGAGGTGCCCAGCGGCGTCGAGGGCCTGGCCCTGGAATGCCAGAGCATCTGCTTCATGCCCATCGCCGGAAACGAAACGGGCGACGATACGCAGGGCTTTTTGCTCCTTCTGGCCAAGGAGAATATCTTCAACCAGGAAATCGTGAATGCTCTGACGGAATGGCGCGTCCATTACTGGGCCTACGTGAACTCTTTGAACGCCGCGCGCATGTTCGAGTCCTGCGCCCTGGATCCGGAAACGGCGGCCCTGCTGAAAAACCAGCCCTAGCGGCGCGGCCGCTCCAGGCAGGCGGCTCTGGCGGCCGCCGCATCAGCCGACGGGAGCCGGCGGGCAGGTCCGCCGCGGCCGGACGGGCCCCCGGCCCCCAGAGGCGACGCCGGACAGATGGCCAGCCCAGACGGCTAAGACCGGCCCTGCCCGTCTCCGCTGACGGTTGAGCGGACCGTCCCGAAACGGCTACACTGCCCTTTTCGCCGCCGCATCAGAAGCCGCGCAGGAAGGAACGCCATGCCCCGCAAGAAGAACAAGCGCAAAAAGAAGGACGCGGCGGCCGTCAAGGGCGGCAACGCCAGCGCGCCGCCCGCCAGCGGAGAAAGCGCCGGGAAGAACGCCGCGGACCGCAACAGCGAAGATGCCAGGTCGTGGCATGCGCAAAGGATGCTGATGCAGGCCATGCATAAAAACATCATCGAGAAGAAGGGCGGCGAGACGGTATCCGGCTTCGAGCGGCATATGGTCGAGGGGATGAAGGCGACTGCCGATGGAGACTTCGACGAGGCGCACCGCAGGCTTGAGATGATGGTGCGGGAAGGCTTGGACCCGTACGTATTCGCCATCTTGGACGTCGACGAAGAACGCGGCGTCTACCGCCGCATCTACTCCAGCCGCCCCGACGAGCTTCCCGTTACCGATGACATGCCTCTGCCGGAAGGGCCTTGGGAAGAGTACATCGTGAAACGGCGTAAGTTGATGTACAACAGCAGGCTGACCGTCATGCCGTGGGCTCCCGACATCGCTGAGGGGCTGGACATAGGCTGCCAGTACGTCAGTTACATGCCTGTCGCCGGAGACGAGGAGGACGAAGAGCTGCTTGGCGTGCTGGTCCTTCTGGCCAAGGATGATTGCTCCGACAGCGAGAACGTGCAGTTTCTGGTAAAGATGCGCACCCATATCTGGATGTACATGAACGCCTTGAGCCTGGCGCGCAAATTTGGAATTTCCGGCGAGGTGGATTCGACCATGGCGAGCCTGCTGAGCAAGCTGCCTTTTTAACGCGGCTGGCCAGCGCCGCGGCCTGCCGGCAGTGCGCGGTTTGGCGCGCCGGGCGAGGTGAGGTCCGCCATGGCCGACCTGTCGCGCGCGGACCCGGTCGAGCATTCCAGCGGCCCCGGCAGAGCGGCGCCTGCCAGCTGGCCGGGCCAGGCGGCGGTGGCCCATCCTGGCCGGTCCGCCATGCCCGATTCCGCTGATGATTGAGCGGGCCGTCCAGAATCGGCTACACTGCCCGCCCGCCCAGCGCCGCATCAGCAGCCGCACGGAGAGAAGCACCATGGCCAAGAATGACGACGACACCCGCAAGTGGGACGCGACGAAGAACCTGCTGCAGGCCATGCACAAGTCCATCATTCAGAAGGACGATGGCAAGGGGCTGAGCGACTTCGAGAGGAGCCTGGTCGAAGGATTCGGGGTGCTTGTTGGGGGAGATGTCGACGAATCGTACCGCAAGCTTGAGATGATGGTGCGGGAGATTATGGACCCGTACGTATTCGCCGTCATGGACGTCGACGAAGAACGCGGCACCTACCGCTACGTCTACTCCAGCCGTCCCGACGAGTTTCCGGTTTCCGATGACAGGCCCCTGCCGGATGGGATATGGACGGAAGCCGTCGTGGAGCGCAAGCAGCTGATGTACACCAACAGTATGACCGTCATGAACGTGGAAACGCCGGAAAGAGCGGAATGCCTTGCCTTGGGCTGCCAGTGCTACTGCAGCGCGCCCATAGCCGGGGGCGAGATGGACAAGGAGCTGATGGGCGTGCTGGTGCTTCTGGGCAAGAGGGACCTCTTCAGCGAGAAGAACGTCCAGGCTCTGGCAAAAAAGGCTATCTTTTTCTCGATCTACATGGATTCCGTAAGAATGGCGCGCAGACACGAATCACCCGACTCGTAGCCGCCCAAAGAGACCCTGCGGACACGCCGAGACCGGCGGCGCGGGCCGGATGCTTCCCGCAGCCAGCGCAGGCAAACGCGCTGCCCCCGTCGGCAAGAGCGGGCTGTCAATGCCGCCTCGTCCAGCCTGGTCTTCAGCCCAACCATCCCGGCAGAGAGGAAATCCGCAGCGAATCCGCATCAGCCATCGACTTGCTGGTACAGACCCGGCCCTGCCACTGGCCAGCGGCATGCGCGCCTGCCGCGGGTTGGCGCGCCTGACCTTCACCCGCTGACTGTCAACTGTACATGGCATAGCGCACCATGCGGCCATGTCCGCCACAGCCATCCCGTCGAATGCGGATGCCAGGCAGGTTCTCCTGCCGGCCCGCGGGACTGGGCGGCCGAGACCTGTCTTGGCCGCCCCGCTATGCGCGCGCCTGCGCCAGCAATTGTGCATGCCATGCGGAATCGGCTATACTGCCTGTTTCACCAGCACAGTGCCGGAAGCCGCATCGCATAGGGAGAAACGCCATGGCCAAGCAAAGCAAGCGAGCAGGAAAAGGCAAACAGGCCAAAGCAGACATCGACGCCGGCATATGGGCGAGGCACAGGGCGCATATTGAAGTCGTGCAAAAGTACGTGACTCAAGGGAACAATAGCGAGAATCTGACCAAATACCAGTTGATTGAGTTTGGAGGGTTGAAAGCGATGGTCGAGGGAGACTTCGAAGAGTCGTACCGCGCGCTTGAGAGAATGGTGCGGCACGACATGGATCCATATGTATTTGCCTTTCTCGACGTCGACGAAGAGCGGGGCGTCTACCGCCGCGTCTACTCCAGCCGTCCCGACGAGCTTCCCGTTACTGACGACATGCCCCTGCCGGACAAGGGAATCTGGATGGACTCCGTTGTAGTGCGGCGTCAGGTGATGTACTCCAACAGTTTGACCAGAGCCGCCTCGGTAATTCCCGACAGCGCAGAGTGTCTGGCCATGGGATGCCTGTGCTACGGATACGTACCCATCGCCCCAGACGGAGCGAACAGCAAAATTTTGGGCGTACTGGCAATTTTTGGCAAGACAAATTTCTTCAGCGACAAGAACATGAAGACTCTGGCAAGCCGGAGATTGCATTTCTTGACCTATTTGGACGCTTTGAGGCTGGCCCGTAAATTTGAAACTCCCGCGGCGTAGTCAATCGCAGCGGCCGGGCGGCAAGGCCGCGGCTGATGCTGAGCATGCACAGAATGCTTGACTCAGGCGCAGCCGCCACGACCTCCAGCGGCTGCGCCATCGGGTATGCAAAACCGTAGTTGCCGGCGGCGGTCACTGGCCGCAGCCGGCCATACCTCCTGCAGCCGCGTCAAGCACGACCACCGCAGCTTGGCCGTGGCCATTGCCAGCGGCCTGTCAGCTATGCGTGGCTCGGCGCACCGGATGGAGAGGCTGCGCAAAGGCCGCATTGCCGGACGCACGGATGCCGAACAGACCCTCCAGCCTTCTGGCAAGCTCCCGCCCGCCGGACAGTTGGCTCTGACAGCAGCGGCCTGTACTGGCCGGGTCGTGCTGCGCGACCCCCGCCTTGACGCATGCGGTCGAGGACCTACAATGCCGCCATCTGCCGCGGAACAGCTGCACTGACTGTTACGGCTGCGCCGCATCAACAGCCTCGCAAGGAGAAACGCAATGGCCAGCAAGGACACAGAGACCAATTCGGAGCGGCGCGGCCTTTCGTGGGAGTCGCAAAAGGGTCTTATTGAGATCATGCGCTCAAACTACGTTGAGAGCAAGAAGAAAGGCGAGGCGACCGAATTCGACCGGCACCATATAGAGGGGTTGGTGGCGCTGGTGGAGGGGGAGTTCGACAAAGCGTACCTTTCGCTTGAGATGATGGTGCGGGAAATTCTGGATCCATATGCCTTTGCGGTTCTGGACATCGACGAAGAGCGCGGCGTCTACCGCCGCGTCTACTCCAGCCATCCCGACGAGCTTCCCGTAACTGATGACAGGCCCCTGCCAGCCGAAGGACACTGGGCGGAGACCATAAAGCGCCGCCAGGTGATGTACACCAACAGCCTGTCCCAGGTTGCCGCGTATATTCCCGACAGCGCAGAGTGCCTTGCCATGGGCTGCCTGTGCTGTGGCTACATGCTGATTCACGGAGAGGGTGAAGACAGGGAGATATTTGGCATGCTGGCTCTGTTTGCCAAGACGGATTTCTTTAACGATGAGAACATGAAGGCGCTAGCAAAGAAGGGAATCTATTTTCTGGCTTTCTTTATTGCTTTAAGACAGGCGCTCAAACATGAAACTCCCGCTTCATAACGACTGCTGCAAACTGGCGGCAAGGTCGTAGCGGAGTCTATTCGAACGCAGAGCGCCGGGCTTGGAGGCGGATGTCACCACAGCGGCCGTGGCGGCAATGCAGAAGTTTCAGGCGCGCAGGCCGTGCGTGGCAGCTGCGGCCACTGACTGCGACCAGCCCTTCTCTGGCAGCCGTGCCGGCGCCAATGCTACAGCGGAATCCGCAAGGACCAGCGGCGCAGATCGTGCTATACTGGATCCGCCAATGCCGGAAGGGAAGTCATGGACAGCAGCAAGTACATCCAGCTGGCCAGCAGCTACGAGCTGGACCGCAACCAGGACCCGTGCCGAATCGGGCTGATTGTGCTGGACAACGACCACGTGATCGAACGGGACATGATGGCGATGCGCCCTCGAACCGGCGTGAACCTCTACGCGGCCCGGGTGCCATTCGACGAGCGGTGCACTCCCGAAACCCTTGCTGGCCTGAAAGACCATCTTGCCGAAGCCGCCGCCTCCATGCTGCGTGGCGGCCGCATCGATTCGGCGGTCTTTGGCTGCACCTCGGGAACCGCGATCATCGGCTACGACAACGTCGCCAAGTCCATACGGGCCTCCCATCCCAACGCCGCGGTCGTCACGCCCGTCACAGCTGCCCACGCCGCCTTCAAGCTTCTGGGAATCTCTACCATTGCCGTTCTAACGCCGTACACCAAGGAGGTCACGGCCGCCACCGTGGCCGCGCTGGAGGAAGGTGGAGTCGAGGTGGTGAAGGTAACCTATCTGGGCATCGAAGCCCAGGCTGATATCAACGCCGTCGCGCCAAGGTCGGTGCTGGAGGCCGCCGTAGAGGCGGACGAAAAGAACGCGGACGGATTGTTCGTGTCCTGTACGGACTTCCGGGCGGTACAGGTCATCGCCGACATCGAGCTGCGGATCGGCAAGCCGGTGATCTCCTCCAACCAGGCGGCCTTCTGGCAGGCGGCCCGTCAGGGCGGCTACGCCAAGTCGGTCTCCGGTTTCGGGCGGCTGCTGATGGTGCCAGGCAAGGGTGGCAGTGACTGAGTTCGCTCTTGTCACTTGCAGGGCTTGACAGATGCTGCGATCTGCCCTACCTATCGCCTTGACGCCACGCACAGGGGGTGATTCGCTAGGAATAGTACTTCGGCCAACTGCCCAGTTTGCTCTGTGGCTGTTCTGCTGCCTTCGCCGGTCTTGGGTAGTATTGCTGATTGGCGGTACTGGAAATTCCTGTACACCCACTAATTATAAGGTGCTTCCATTATGTTTACTGGACTCAATTTACAGAACTTCCAATGCTGGAAGTCAGCTGACTTGACCTTCAGCCGTATTACCGGTTTGTATGGTAAAAACTCTTATGGAAAGACAAGCCTTTTGCAGTTTCCACTACTTCTCAAGCAAACAATGGTTAGTACCAATAGAAATTGCACTCTCTCCTTCAACGGCCCCTACTTGAATCTTGGAAGCATTTCTGACGCGATTTACAGGCATGACACTAGCTTGAATCTCAATTACAACATTTCTCTACAGTTACAAGAAGCACTCTCTCTTTATGATCATTCTTCAACAAATAGAGAGCCATTCGAAACATCTAATGAACTTTCTATTTCCTCAAAAATTCGCATTGAGGATCATGTTCCATTTTGCCATTCTCTTGAATATTGTCTTGGCAAATTCTGTTTTTCTGTTGCCGAACTCTCCAATGGTAAAGCCAGATTCAAGCTTGACAGCAACAGAAAGTCAGAATTTACGTTTGTCCGCAATCAGGGACGTTCAATATCTCTCCCTGGTCCTATAAAATCATGTCAGTTTCCAGATCAAGCGCGACTGTATTATAATAATTCTAGTTTTCTTTCTGATCTAGATTTCGCCTTTGAGTGCCAGTTAAATCGCCTCCACTATCTGGGCCCCCTAAGGCTAGAGACCCCTCGAGACTACTTTTGGTCCTACACTATGCCATCTGATATTGGCAAATACGGAGAAAGAACCATAGATGCCCTGATTGCATCGCAAGAATCTGGTACACGACTATGTTTCAAGAAGGGCGGAAGGAAGTACCCGTTTACAAAAGTTGTTGCCCTCCGTTTGCGAAGCATGGGCTTACTATATGATCTACGAGTTTCCGAGATCAAAAAAGGTTCAAATCTTTGGCAGGTTTGGATAAAGACAAGTAAGAATGGAAGCGAGGTACTGCTGCCCGATGCTGGCTTTGGTGTTTCTCAGGTATTGCCAGTCGTTACACTGCTATACTTTGCCCCAGAAGGTTCAACAGTAGTGCTTGAACAGCCCGAGATTCATCTGCATCCACTTGCACAAGCGGAGCTTGCAGACTTGATTGTAGCCACGGCTATGCACAGAAACGTACAGATTATTTACGAGAGTCACTCGGAAAACTTCCTTCTTAGACTACAACGAAGAATTGCTGAGGAAGTCCTGCCAAGTGAAAATGTGAAACTGTACTTTTGCGAAACGTCCAATGATGGTTCGAATCTAATGGAACTCCAGTTAGATACTCTCGGTAACATAACAAATTGGCCGTGGCACTTTATGGGAGACGCTTTCGGTGAAACTGGCGAGGCAGAGTTAGCGCGAATCAGAAAAAGAAAAATTGAATAGCCATGAGTTGCAATTCATAATGCTTAGCACAGTTTGCAATTATGCCGCCAATTTCAGTTCATCGCCAACTAATTGAAGTACCTTTGCGTTGTTTCCCCGGCATGTCGGCATAACTAAAGACTCATTTTTAGCACGCTGTACATTCTTCCTGCCAATCTGCTTTATCTTGCTATCCTCAATTAGTGCGATAACTTTGAATTCCGAACGCCTTCTAAGTTTTGCTAAAACCTGAAGCAATAATGCCTCATTGAGCTTTCTGCCTGTGGTTACAAAATACACAGCTCCAACCGTTGCACGTTTCTCATTTGGACGAATAACAAGATCCACGGTGAAATCTTCAAATTCATTATCAACAAGCCCATTTTCAATAAATTTTGTAGACCTGCCGTACTTTTCCTTAAGCGCGGAAGTAACATCTTCGCGAAACGTCGAACGCACTACGTCTTGGGTAAGCAATTCCAAATCACGAACACGAATTAGAGCAGAAAGATACCCGGTAATTCTTTCACTCAGCTGACTTTCGCTAAAGATTTCACTTTGAATTTCGTAGGTTTTGTCATTGAAAAATGCGCCCCCCTGCTTCAAAATGGAGTCTAACATTTCTTTTCTTTGTCCCTTATCGATGGGAATACCCATAGCAACCAAATGCGAAAGATACTCACCGCCATCTTCAAATCGAAATCCGTCGCCTGATTCAACGACATAAAATTCGATTGGATCACCGAAAGTGTCCATAAACATAGTACACACAGCAAACCCGTATGGTACTTTATTCACGAAAACAGACGAGCAGAAAGTACTGCAGATCTGTTCAGCAATGGCTTCTGAATTAATCATAGTAGCACCCCCCTCTTGTCGCGAACACGGAAAAATTTCTTTGCAGAATCCCAAAACGCGTTCTCTGTCAGCGTTTGAGTTCTGCGATGATATGATTTGCCATCGGATTTGGGAATACGAACAAGATTACCCAAACCACTGGTACCCCTTTCGATTCCACCACGTTCGCAGTGTACATGCCCGTGTATCCCGGGGTGACTGCTATGGTGCTCATAACGTGCTATAACTGATGCTTCTTTATCAAATTTCTGCATTAGAATTGACTGCCAGTTGCCAAGTCCCGGATTACCTCTAACGAGTAAAATGTACTGTTTTCCACGTACCAAGCCCCTGGCAGACGAAGAACGCCACTTCCAACCAGGGCGCATTGCCTGAGAAACGCGATAAATCGGAGCATGTCTTGGCTGCAGGCGGGTCGTTTTCCAACCCGTATCAGTGAGAATTTCCTTCTCCTCGCAGATCAGGCGACGTACTCGCATTGTTCTAGCCTCCCAGCTTCGCCTCTATACGCCACCCGGCTAGGGCATGGTCGGAGTGGCAGGATTTGAACCTGCGGCCCCTGCCTCCCGAAGGCAGTGCTCTACCAGACTGAGCTACACTCCGCCCAATCGCCGACGCGCGGTGATTCGCGCATGTGCGGCGCTATATGCGCACATTCATCCGTTTGCCCGCCGCCCGAGCCGGGCATGGTCGGAGTGGCAGGATTCGAACCTGCGGCCCCTGCCTCCCAAAGGCAGTGCTCTACCAGACTGAGCTACGCTCCGTCCAAGTGCCGGCGCACGGTGATTCGCGCATGTGCGGCACTATATACGCAAACTGTGCTATCTTGTCAAGTGCCTCCCTCTTGGCGGGAGGTGCCGTAGCGCATTCGGGCGTCGTCCAGCGGCAGGATGTCGGACTTTGACTCCGGAGACGGTGGTTCGAATCCACCCGCCCGAGCCAGCCCCAAGGCCCTCTCCGGCCTGCCGCCGTCAGGTCCAGCGGCCCGCCGCCTTGGAGTCGCTTGCCCTCTCCTCCACCCAGCGGCGGCCCTCTGCGGTTTCCTCGCGCTTCCAGAAGGGTGCCTTGGTCTTGAGGTAGTCCATCAGAAACTCCGCCGCCTCAAACGCCGCAGCGCGGTGGGCGCTGGCCGTCACCACCAGCACGATTCGCTCGCCGGGTTTCAGGTCGCCTACCCGGTGGACGATCCGCGCCGCCTGCAGCGGCCACCGCTGGCGGGCCTCCCGCTCGATGGCCTCGAGAGACGATTCGGTCATGCCGGGATAGTGCTCCAGCCTCAGGCAGGTCACCCCTTCCCGCCCGCTGCGCACATAGCCCGTAAACGTCGCCACGGCCCCGACGTCGCCGCCTTCGGCATGCACCGCCTCGATCTCGGCCGCGATGTCGAAGTCCTCTTCCTGCACCGACACGGACACCGCTCTCACCCTCCGGTCATGGGCGGGAAAAACGCCACTTCGCTCGCGCCTTCCAGCGGCCTGTCAAAGTCGGCCATTTCCTGGTTGACGGCTACCCGCACGTCGCCGCGGCTGGCAAACGCCAGCCGGTAGCCCTCGTCCCGGCCGCACAGCCAGTCGACGAGATCGGTGACGGTCTTCAGGTCTTCGGGAAGCGTCACTTCCTCGCTGCCGGCGCCGATTCGCTCGCGTATCCACGCGAAGTACATCAGGCGCAAAGGCTTCTCTTCCATGCCGTCACTCCAGCAGCCGCTGCAGGGTCTTCCTAGCGTAGACCGTACCCGATGCCAGCCCCAGCAGCACGGCGATCCACAGCAGCGTCTCGCCAACAGCCGGCAGCAGCGGATGGACGCCCGCCGCCAGCGACCCCGACACCAGTATCGCCAGCGCCACTAGCTGGGCGGCGGTCTTCCACTTCGCCGTGCGTTCCGTGGACAGCGCGGCGCCTTCGCTTCCCATGGCTTCCCGGAGTCCCGACACCACCACTTCGCGCAGCGCCACCAGGGCGGCCGCCACCAATCCGGCTGCCGACAGTCCTCCCGTGCCGGCCAGCATGATCAGCGCGCACAGCACCAGGGCCTTGTCCGCCGCAGAGTCCAGGGCCGCGCCCAGCCTGCTGGTCTCTCCCCGCCGTCTGGCGGTCCATCCGTCCAGCCAGTCGGTTGCCGCGGCCGCCGCAAACAGCGCCAGCCGAATCGCTTCGCCCAGCGTCCCCTCGATGAAAAACGCCGCCACCAGCGCGGGCACGGCGGCGATTCGAAACAGGGTCAGCGTGTTGGCGATTCCCAGCTTTCCCATTCAGCCCTCCTCGCGAAACGACTCGTGTATCCGCTGCGCCATCTCGGCGTTGATGCCCGGCACCTTCGCCAGGTCCGCCACGCCCGCCCGCGCCACCTCGCCGGTGGAGCCGAACTTCTCCAGCAGGGCCCGCTTGCGCGCCGCGCCGATGCCGGCGATGTCGTCGAGCGCAGTGCGCCGCACTCCCTGCTTGCGGCGGGCCCGGTGGGCGCCCACGGCGAAGCGGTGCGCCTCGTCCCGCAGCCGCTGCACAAAGTACAGGGTGGGGTCGCGCTCGGGCAGGGTAAACGGATGGCGTCCAGTCTGGTGAAACACCTCCCGGCCCGCGTCCCGCATCGGCCCCTTGGCCACCCCCACCAGGGGCAGCTGCTCCAGGCCCAGTCCCTCCATCGCCTCGGCTGCCGCCTTCAGCTGGCCCTCCCCGCCGTCGATCACCACCAGGTCCGGCCAGCGGACGTCGTCCTGGTCCTCGCGCAGCAGCCGTCCGTACCTGCGGGTGAGGGCCGAGGCCAGCATGGCAAGGTCGTCGCCGGCGGTTATGCCGTCCATGTTGAACTTGCGGTAGTGCGACCGGAGAAACCCCTCCCCGTCGGCCACCACCATCGCCACCACCGGCGACGCGCCCTGAATGTGGGAGCTGTCGAACACCTCGATTCGCTGCGGCGGACTTTCCAACCCGAACGCCTTGCCCACGCCCTCCAGCAGTCCCTTGCGCACGCCGGCCTCGGCCATCTTGCGCCCCAGCGCCTCGCGGGCGTTGGTCAGCGCCTGCTTCAGCAGCGTTTTCTTTTCGCCCCGCTGGGGCACGGCCAGACTTACCTTTCCGCCGCGCAGCGTCGCCAGCGCCTCCTCGATCAGATCGCCGCCCTCGACCTCGTGCGATAGCAGCACCATGGGCGGCGGCTCGCGGCGGGAATAGAACTGCCCCAGAAACGCCCCCAGAATTTCGCCCGCCGAGTCGTCCTCGCCGAATCGGGGAAAGTAGGTGCGGTCGCCCCAGTGCATGTGCGAGCGGTAGAACACCGCCTGGACGCATCCCCGCCCGCCGTCGAGATGCAGCGCGAACAGGTCCGCCTCGCCGACGGTGCGGGGATTGACGCCCTGCCGGGCCTGCACCCGCGACAGGGCGCGGATGCGGTCGCGGTACACCGCCGCCCGCTCGTAGTCCTGGGCCTCGCTGGCCAGCCGCATTTTTTCGGCGAGGTCCTCCTGCACTTCGCTGGAGCGGCCGCTGAGAAACCGCACCGCCTCCCGCACCTGGCCGGCGTAGTCGGCCTCGCTGACCAGGTCCGCGCAGGGCGCGGTGCAGCGGCGGATCTGGTGCAGCAGGCAGGGCCGGGTGCGGTTGGCGAACACGCTGTCGGAACAGGTGCGCAGAAGAAACGCCTTCTGCAGCTGGTTGATGGTGCGGTTGACCGCGCCGGCCGAGGTGAAGGGGCCGAAGTAGGAGCCGGGATCGCGGCGGGCGCCGCGGTGCTTGCGCAGGCGCGGGAAGGCGTGGCCGCCCTGGATGAGGATCAGGGGAAACGAGCGGTCGTCGGTGAGGAGGATGTTGTAGCGGGGCTTGAGCCGCTTGATGAGGTTGGCCTCGAGCAGCAGGGCTTCGGCCTCGGTGGAGGTGGAGACGAACTCCATGCTGGCGATGGCGCCGATCATGCGGGCGATGCGGCGGGTGTGGCCCGACAGGCTGGCGTAGCTGGAGACGCGGCGGCGCAGATTGCGCGCCTTGCCCACGTAGAGGATGTTGCCGCGGCGGTCCACCATCCGGTAGACGCCCGGGCCGCTGCCGAGCTCCGCAAGGTAGTGGCGGACGGCCTCCGTGCCCTGCGGCGGGGTGTCGCTCATGTCCGCAGCTCGCCCTCCTCGGTGAGATAGTCGTGCCAGACCGGAGTCTCGCCGAGGTCCTTGAGCAGCTGGGCATGCCGCGCCTTCTCCTCGGCCGTCAGCAGCGACGGCAGGGGCGCCGGGCGGGGGCCTGACGTTGAGACGGCGGCGGCAAGGGCGGGCTCGTCCAGGTCTAGGTCCGGCATACGCGAATTGGTCAGGTCGATGTAGACCTCGGCCAGAAGCTCGGCGTCAAGCAGGGCGCCGTGGCTGGCCTTGCGGCGGGCGGTATTGATGTGGAACCGCTGGCACAGGCCGTCGAGGCTGTTGCGCTGGCCGGGATACTTTTCGCGCGCCTCCTTCAACGTGTCGAAGACGCGGTCTTCATCGATCACCCGCTTGCCCGCCCGCGCCAATTCATCGTTGACAAAGGGCAGGTCGAACTCGGCGTTGTGGATGACGATCTTGTCCGCACTGTCAAGGAACGCCAAGAGATCGTCGGCGATGTCGCTGAACAGGGGCTTGCCCTCGAGGTCTTCCCTCGTCAGCCCGTGGATCCTCGTCACTTCCTCGGGAATTTCTCGCTGGGGATTGACGTAGCGGTGAAACCGCGCGCCGGGGACCTTGTTGCGCAGCTCCACGCAGCCGATCTCGACGATTCGGTGGCCCTCGAGGGGTGAGAGACCGGTGGTCTCGGTGTCAAGCATCACCTCGCGCATTGTCCCGCTCCTTCGCCGTTTCTGCCGCCTGCTCAACGATAGCCGCGACCTGCCGCCGCGCCTCCTCGAATCCCCGGCCGCTGTCTACAACATAGTCCGCCCGCGCCCTCTTCTCAGAGTCCGGCATCTGCCGCGCCAATATCAGGGCCAGCGCCTCGTTGGTCATGCCGTCGCGGGCCAGCACCCTTTCGCGCTGCACCGACTCGGGCGCGCTGACCACCACCACGGCGTCCGTCTCCGCCTCGGCGCCCGTCTCGTAAAGCAGTGGCACGTCCAGCACCGCCAGCGGCGCACCCGATTCGCGGGCCTGCGCCAGAAACGCCTCGCGCTCCGCCTTGACCAGCGGATGCACCGCCGCCTCGATACGCGCCAGAAGGTCCGGGCTGGCCTGCGCCAGGTCGCGCAGGCGGAGGCGGTCCACCGAGCCGTCCCCGCGAATCGCCTCGGGCGCCAGATCGCCGACTGCCCGCGCGCCCGCGCCGCCGGGACCGTACAGCCGGTGCACCGAATCGTCAGCGTCATGCACCGGCACGCCCAGGTCGCGGAACATCCCGGCCGTCGCCGACTTGCCCATGCCGATGGAGCCGGTGAGTCCGAGGACGATCATCTCGCCTCCAGCACCGCCCGCCGCAGCGCGCCGTCCACCTCGGGGGCGTGGCCAAACCAGGACTCGAAACCCGGCACCGCCTGGTGCAACAGCATGCCCAGCCCGTCGACCGCAACCCGATTCGCCCGCCGCGCCGCCGCCAGCAGCGGAGTCTCGAGAGGCGCGTAGACGATGTCGGCCACCACCGCCGATTTGGGCAAAGCCTCGATGTCCAGGTGGAGCGGCGGCTGGCCCTCCATGCCCATGGTGGTGGCGTTGACCAGAAGCGCCGCGTCTCCCATGGCTTTCTCGATGTCCGTCAGATGCAGGGCCATCAGCGGGCCGGGAATCGCATTGACGAGATAGAGGGCGCGGGCAAGCGTGCGGTTGGCCACCCGCACCTCGGGCGCGCCGGCCTCTACCAGGGCATTGGCGATGGCCTTCGCCGCGCCGCCCGCGCCGACGAGCATTACCGGGCCAGCGTCGGGAGTCCACTTCGGCGCGGCGGCGCGCAGCGAGCGCAGAAACCCCTCGCCGTCGGAGCTGTCGCCGTGCAGCGAGCCGTCGGGGCGGACCGTGACGGTGTTGACGGAGCCCATGCGCTGGGCGACGGGGCTGCGGTGGTCGACGAGGGCGAAGGCCGCCTCCTTGTGGGGGACGGTGACGTTGAGGCCGGCATAGCCCTGGGCGGCGACGCCTTTGAGAAACGACTCGAAGTCCTCGGGCGGCACCGGTATCCGGCCGTACTCGCCGTCGATGCCGTAGCGGTCGAACCAGTGGCCGAAGATGGCCGGCGACAGGGAGTGGCTGACCGGCCAGCCCGCGACCCCGGCCCGCGCGCCGGTCACCGCGGGACCTCGCCGTGGTCGCGAAGAAACGCCAGTAGCGGCAGAAGCGGCATGCCCAAGATGGTGAACCAGTCTCCCGACACGCGGTCGAACAGCTGCGCCCCCTCCTCCTCGAGGCGGTAACAGCCCACGGTAGCCGTTACGTCCCGCGTCGCCTGCAGATAGGACTCGAGGAACTCGTCGGTGAAGCCGCGCATCCACAGCCGCGCCGTGTCGGCGTGCCGCCAGATGGCCTGGCCGTCCACCGCCACCACCGCCGCGCTGTGAAGGTCATGGCGCTGGCCGCGCAGCGCCCGCAGATGGTCCCTGGCATCGTCGAGGCTGTCCGGCTTGGAGAATATCCGCCCGCCGATGGACAGCGTCTGGTCGGCGCCGATGCAGAACGCCCCGCTGTGGCGGGCCGATACGCGGCGCGCCTTGAGTTCGGCCAGCGCAACCGCCGCGTCGCGCCCGGACATCCCCTCGGCCTCCATGGAGGCAAGCGCGGACTCCTCGTCGACCTGCGCCGGGTCGCGCTCGAACGCCAGTCCCGCCGCGCCCAGCATTCGCGCCCGCGCCTCGCTGGCGCTGGCCAGCACCAGGACTCGGCTGCCCGTGTGAAGCGGTGTGGAAGACATGTGGAAACCCTGTCGAAAGCGGCGCCCATGATAGAGGCGCGGCGGGCAAGCGGGAAATTACCGCAGGAGACCAAAGCGGTTTCAACAGGATTTCGACATGTTGAAACGTTGTTGAAAGCAATGGCGAAACCCGGTGGAAACCGCTGTGCAAACCATTGCGCTAGGCGAAAAAGGCATAGGACGCAAGGCGCAAGCCTGAAATTGCCGACATATGCGACACCGCGGCATTTTGCGAAACTTTGTTGGCAGTCTGTTGAAATCGGAGAAACCGCCGCTTTCCGCCGCCCAACATCAATCGCCAGATCAATTATTCATGGATTCTTTTTCTTAGCCGTTTGCGTTGGCTATATGAGCGAAGTCGCATTGAGGGGATGGTTGCGCTTTGGCGGCATCGCCTTTACATAGAGGCCAAGTGCGCCCGTCGTCTACCGGTTAGGATGTCGCCCTTTCAAGGCGGAGGAACGGGTTCGATTCCCGTCGGGCGCACCAGTCTCACGCCTTCCAGAATGACAGCCTGAACACCACCAGTACGGCGAGGATCTCGAGCCGCCCAAGCAGCATCCCGGCGATGAGCAGCCACTTGGCGACGACTGGAAGGCTGCTGAAATTGCCGCCAGGGCCGATGGTTTCGCCCAGCCCGGGACCTACATTGGCAAGCGCGGTGGCGGCGCCGGACGAGGCTGTCGTCAGGTCCAGCCCCGTCATCGAAAGAAGAATGGTGAGCACCACCAGCGAAGCGGCGAACAGAAACAGAAACCCCATCACCGATGAGATGATGTCTTCGGAGACAGGCTCGCCCTGGTAGCGCGGCGGTGCCACACGATGGGGCGATCCGATTCGCCGGATCTGCCAAAGCAGCGTCGCGGCGAGAATCTGGTAGCGGAACACCTTGACGCTGCAGGTGGTGGAGCCTGCGCAGCCTCCCACCAGCCCGAGAAGGAAGAAGACGGCCATGGCGAAACCGCCCCAGGTCTCGTAGCTGGCGTTGGCGTAGCCCGTGCCCGTCAGAAGGGAGATGACGTTGAAGACGATGTGGTGGATTTCGTTTTGGCTGCCCGTCACCTCGACGAACAGATGCCATACGCCGGCGGCGAAACAGGCGGCCGCGGCGATGCCGAGAAAGGCATGGATCTGGCTGTCGCGCAGAAGGGGCAGGATGCGCCCGGCGGCCAGCTGGATGTAGCGAAGGAAGGGAAAGCTGGCGAGGATCATGAACACCGCCGCGCTGTAGGTGATTGTCGCCGGATACTCGGAGAACGAGCTGTCGCGGGTGCTGAAGCCGCCGGTGGCGATGGTGGTCATGGCGTGGACGGCGGCGTCGAAAGGATCCATGCCGAACAAAGCGTAGACCGCGCCGCAGACGAGCGTGAGCGCGAAGTAGATCGCGCATGTGGTGATGAAAATCGAGCGCAGCCGAAACAGCGTGCCTCCCGGCCCATGCGACAGCGCGCCGCGGAATAGCTGCATCCCGCCGATGGCCAGCCGCGGCAGGAAGGCGATGGCGATGACCACGATGGCGATGCCGCCGGTCCACTGCAGCAGCCCGCGCCACAGCAGCAGCCCCGGATCGAGGGTGTCCAGGCCGGTGATCACCGTCGAGCCTGTGGTGGTAAAGCCCGACATGGCCTCGAAGTAGGCGTCGGTGATGGAGAGGGGGTCGCTGGCGAAAAGAAACGGCAGGCAGCCGAACACCGGCGCCACAATCCAGGTCGACAGCAGCAGCAGCACCGCCTGGGGCATGGTCAGCCGCTCGGGACGGCGGGCCTGGAACGCCAGGACGAACAGCATGCCGAACGCGAAGGTGATGCCAAAGGACAGCGCGAACGGCTGCCACTCGGCCTCCACCACGAGAATGTCCAGCGCGGCCGGGACCAGCATGGCGCAGCCGAACACGGCCAGCAGGATGCCCAGCACGTAGGCGACTGGCGAAAGGTCGATCATGGGCGGTCAGGGACGCGGCGGAGTAGGCAGGTCAGGTGCGCGATTCCCGCCGCTTGGCGATGAACTGCAGAAACTCCTCGCGGGTCCGCGGGTCGCTGCGAAACAGCCCCAGCATGCGGCTGGTCACCATGATGGCGCCGGGCTTTTCCGTGCCCCGCGACGAGATGCAAAGATGCTCGGCCTCCAGCACCACCGCCACGCCCCGCGGCTGCAGCACCTCCTCGATGCAGCGGGCGATCTGCGCGGTCATTTTTTCCTGCACCTGGAGGCGGCGGGCGTAGGCGTCCACCACGCGGGCCAGTTTGGATATGCCGACGACGCGGTCCGAGGGCAGGTAACCCACGTGCGCCTGGCCGATGATGGGGGCCAGATGGTGCTCGCAGTGGGAGACGAAGCGGATGCCGGCCAGCACCACCATCTCGTCGTAGCCCTCGACCTCGCGGAAGGTGCGGCTGAGATCCTGCACCGGGTCGATTTCGTAGCCGCCGCACCACTGCTTCCAGGCGCGGGCGACGCGCTCCGGGGTGTCGACCAGGCCCTCGCGCACGGGGTCCTCGCCCACCCACTGGATGATTCGGACGATGGCCGCCTCGACCTCGTCCTGCGAAACGGGTTTTGTCATGGCGTCACTCCCTATGCTTTCCGCAGCGCGGCAAGCAGGTCCTCGACAAGATCCTCGGGATCCTCCAGTCCGGCCGAAATCCGTACAAGCCCGTTACCGATGCCCAGGTCGCGGCGCATGTCGGAGCTCAGCCGCTGGTGGGTGGTGGTGGCGGGGTGGATGGCAAGGGTACGCGAATCGCCGAAGTTGTTGCTGATGGAGGCAAGTTCCAGGGCGTCGAGAAAGCGGTACGCCGCGTCCTTGCCGCCGGCGAAGTCAAGCGTCAGCAGGGTGCCTCCATTGTGCATCTGCCGCCGCGCCAGCGCGTGCTGCGGATGGGATTCGAGCCAAGGATAGCGTACCGCAACTTTGGCGCCGCTGGCTTCAGCGGCGCGGGCCATGGCAAGCGCGCTCTCGGCCTGGGCCGCCACCCGCAGGTCAAGGGTTTCGAGGGACTTGAGAAGCACCCAGGCGTTGAACGGCGACAGCGACCCGCCAGTGTGGGTCTGGTACGGCAGCACCCGCTCCCGGATGAAATCCGCGCCGCCGAGCACCGCGCCTCCCATGCATCGGCCGTGGCCGTCGATGTGCTTGGTGGCGGAGTGGATGACCGAGTCCGCGCCCAGCTCCAGCGGAGTCTGCGCGGCCGGGGAGGCGAGCGCGCTGTCGACGGCGAGATGGATGCTGCGGCCAGCGACCGCGGCGATGGCCTCGATGTCGAGCACGTCGAGAGTGGGGTTGGCGGGCGTCTCGAGGAAGTACGCTCTCGTCTCGTCACGCGTCGCCGCGCTCCAGGCGTCGATGTCGGTACCGTCGACCAGGGTGGTACCGATGCCCATCCGCGGCAGCAGGTCGCAGACGACATAGCGGCATGAGCCGAACATGGCCCGCGACGCCACCAGATGGTGGCCGGCCGAAAGCTGCGACAGCAGCGCGGCGGTGACCGCCGCCATGCCGGTGGCGAAGGCGCAGCACGCCTCGGCGCCCTCGCGGTCCGCCAGGCGGTCGGCGAACATGTCGACGGTGGGGTTGCCGTGGCGGGTGTAGACGTAGCCGCCGCCCTCGGCGAACAGCCGCTCGGCCGACGCCGCGTCGGGGTAGACGAAACTCTGGGTGAGGAACAAAGCCTCGGCGTTTTCGCCGTAGCCGGATCGCCGGGTACCGGCATGCGCAAGACGGCTGCGCGGCCGGAGGCCGGCCCTGAGAGTGCGCATGGAAAGGCTCCCGCCAAACGTGCCAGGCGAGTCTAGCGTCGGGCGCGGCGCTGGGCAGGAACGGGGCAGAGACGATGGAGCTGAAGGGAAACGCGGCGACGACGCGGCGGCGCAATGCTGGTAAAGTGCGGCGGCCCCCAACCTGCGGAGGAGAGCATGAGCGAGAAGCAGAATCCGATTCGCCTGTACTACTGGCGCACCCCCAACGGCATCAAGGTGTCGATCATGCTGGAGGAGTGCGGCCTGCCGTACAAGGTGACGTACGTGGACATCAGCCGCGGGGACCAGTTCAAGCCCGGCTTCCTCAAGGTGGCGCCCAACAACCGCATCCCCGCCATCGTCGACCCCGACGGGCCGGGCGGCAAGCCGCTGAGCCTGTTCGAGTCCGGCGCCATCCTGCAGTATCTGGGGCGCAAGACCCGCAAGTTCTATCCCTCGGATCCGGCCAAGCGGGCCGAGGTCGAGCAGTGGCTGATGTGGCAGATGGGCGGCGTGGGCCCCATGGCGGGCCAGGCCCACCACTTCCTGATTTACGCGCCGTCGAGCTATCCCTACTCCAAGAAGCGCTACCGAGACGAGACGGGCCGGCTGTACGGCGTGCTCGACCACCGCCTGCGCGACCGCGAGTACGTAGCCGGCGCCTACTCCATCGCCGACATGGCGCTGTGGCCGTGGGTGCGGCTATGGGAGCGGCAGGAGCAGGACATCAAGAAGATCCCCCGGGTGGCCGAATGGATTGAGCGCGTCGGCGAGCGGCCTGCGGTGAAGCGCGCCTTTGCGGTGGGCGAGAAGCGCCGCTCCAGCCAGCCGGGCAAGATCCCCAGCGGGCCGAAGAAGTCCAAGTAGAAGCGAAAGCCGTCCAGCCAGATGTGCGGGCGGGTATCGCAGGGGTTTACCTGGTCGGAGCTGGCGGAGCTCCTCGACCCGTCGGGGCCGCCGGCGGACCTTGAGGCCCGCTACAACGTAGCCCCCGGCACGGGCGTGGCCGCCGTGCGGATGGAGAGGGACGGCAGCCGCAGCCTGGCGAATCTGCACTGGGGCCTGATACCGCACTTTTCCAAGGCGCAGCGAGTTGCCTCGTCGCTGATCAACGCCCGCGCCGAGACCGCGGACAAGAAGCACTCCTTCCGGGCGGCGTGGCGGCGGCGCAGGTGCCTGGTGCCGGTGGACGGGTTCTACGAGTGGACCGACGGCGAGGGAGGCGGACGGCAGCCCTGGCGAATCGTCCGCAAGGACCGCGGGGTGTTTGCCCTGGCCGCCCTGTGGGAGAGATGGGAGGTGCCCGAGGACGCGGCGCTGGCGGGCATCCTGAGGAACCGCCGCCCCGGCGACGTCATCGAGACGATGGCCATCCTCACGACGGAGGCCAACCGCTTCATGAAAACCATCCATGACCGCATGCCCGCCATCGTCGGCGAAGACGACTTCCATGACTGGCTGGACTGCAGGGAGGTCGAACTTGGCCCCTTTCCCGAGGATGTCCTCGAAGCCTATCGGGTGAGCAGCAGCGTCAACAGCCCGCGAATCGACGGACCGGTCTGCATCGACCCGCTTGACGGAGGCGGCTGAGTCGTGTAGACGCATGGTCGTGCGGCGGGGCGCGGCGACAGGACGGAATGGAGGGCTGGAGGCCCTTAAGCCCTTGCGCCATATAGGTCACGTCCATGAAATCACTTTTTTCGAACCGGTAATTTTGAGTAAAAATTCGAGGGAAATTTTGCCGTACGGTGCGCTTTGAATGGCGCACCCAGAGGCACGGTTTGCGTTTTCCGGCGACTTGTCTATCCTGCATGCAAGCAAGTCGGTGAGGCTGGTCGGCAGCGTCTCCGCACAGACTGGGAGACCATGGCCATGAGCAAAACGACGAATACGCACGACGCGCGCTTCCGCATGATCGGCACCTTTCAGAAGGCGCTGATCGAGCTGCTTCGGGTGAGCCTGGCAGCAGCGCTCTTCGCGCAGATCGACCAGAGCAAGATCAAGGTGCTCAACCCGCACATCATGGGCGTCAAGGGCCTCATCGGCGAGGCCGATCTGGTGGTGCTGGCGCGGCTGAATGACGGCCGCTACCTGCTCGTGATTTGGGAGCACAAATCATTCATGTCGAGATTGGCGAAGCTGCAGCTGGTCGACTACGTGTTCTCCAAGGCGCTCGAGCTGATGCAGGACGACTCAATGACGGGAGGCAAGCTGCCGCTCATGTGCGGGGTCATGGCCCTGCACAGAGACGCGTCGAAGTATCCCCCGAAGGGGCTGGACGAGCTGGCCGGCGTCAAGGAGGAGGAAAGGGAATTCGTGATGAACGGTGTTCCGGTACTCGAGATCGACTTCGGGAAGATTGGCCTGAAGGACCTCAGCGAGGATCCGGAGGAAGGGGCGCTGATTCTGCTGATGACGGTTGGCTGGGACGAACGGGAGTTTGACGACAGGGATCTTGCCTATCTTAGCAAGGCGATGGTGGTTTACGAAGAGGACCTGAGTCGCTATATTGTGAGGGAGGTTACCAATGTACTGGGTGTACCAGTGGAGCGGTGGCTGGCAGTACTGGCAAGACAGGAAAACCAAGAGGAGGCGAAGATAGCCATGGACGTGTTAAAGGAACAGCTGAAGAGCGAGGGTCGAACGGAGGTTTTTCTGCAAGCCGCCGAGCGGCGGTTTCAGAGCGTCCCCGACCACTTGGCGGCTCAGGTGCACGGAGCCTCAACGGCCCAGATCGGTGTCTGGTTTGATCGGCTGTACGAGGCCCCCGACCTGGAGACGGTGTTCAACGGAAGCGGCAACGGCGACGCCAGCGGCTAGCTGGTTTCGCGGTTTGCTGGGACCGGTCCTCTCTGGCCAGTCCGCCTTGGACTCGAAGAGTCCAGCACCGCTTCACGGCGGCTCTGGCAGGAGAGATGGAACAAGAGGAGGTGAGGGAAACCATGGATGCGATTGCAGAACAGCTGAGGAGCCAAGGCCGCGTCGAGGGCCATGGGGAATGCTTTCTTCAGGCCGCCGAGCGGCGGTTTCAGAGCGTCCCTGACCACTTGGCGGACCAGGCGTGGCGCATCGCCGGGCCAGCTCAGTGTTTGGCAAGGCATGCTGCGGGAAGCTTCCGACTTGGAGGAGGTGTTCAGCGGAAGCGGCAACAGTGTGGCCGACGGCAAGCCAGTTTTACAGTTTGCCTGGGTCGCTTTAGCAAGAGAGATCAAGCGAGGGGCGGAGGCGTTCAAGGACCCGAACGTACAGGATTGGCTGAAGATTGGCCATCAGGGGGCTTTTCGAGACGCCTTCGAGGAGCGGTTTCAGCAAAGCGTCCCGAAACATCTGGAGACCCGGGTGCGCGACGCATCGTCGGACCAGATATTGGTGTGGCTCGACAGGCTGCACACCGCCCCCGACCTGGAGACGGAGTTCCGCGAAGACGAAGCTCCCGATCAGCGCCAGTAGCGGGCTGGCGTTCCGCCTGCCC
>CAZPIN010000160.1:0-2982 GCA_964586735.1 uncultured Rhodobacterales bacterium
GCCCAGCGCGAGGCGCCCTGTCAGAAGGCCGGCGAGACGGTTCAATGGTCTCAGAGCTTGCGGATGATCTGGTCGGACACCAGAGCGTCAAGATCCGGCATGCCGCCGATGCGCCCGGCGTTGACCAGAAACTCGGACTGCGCCCGCTAACGAAGTCTTTGAGCTCCTGTCTTGTGCGGTGGGAGGTTTGCTTTCTCGGTGCCGTGATGGCTATCCTGTGCTGTGCGCTGTTGCGGAGGATGCCCGCATGGTGCGCTTGGGCTGCTGTGTCCACCACCCTCTCCCCAGTACGAGTGGATTGCAGACTTGCCCAATTTCTAAGGCACTTGACATCGCTGGTCAGCCAAGTATCATCGCTGACGCAGTGAGGTGGCTGGCTTTGCCATTCACGGCTTGGAGTACCGCTATGTGCAGTCTGAACAGACTTCTTCTGGCTGTTGACAAGTCTGCCAGCGCTGCGTACACTGCGCCCGTATGGTGACTCGTTCACCCAGCAAGGAGTAACGAAGATGGTCCACCTAGCCGACCGGCCGGTAGAATCCGACACCCAACGCCGTTCGTATGATCCGCTCTATGACTACTTGGTAAGAGCGACGGGCGACAGTCTGCGGATGTCTTTCACAGACCTGGAAGCCATACTAGGCTTCTCATTGCCGCCTTCCGCCCGGCTTCAACGGCAATGGTGGTCAAATGAGCGCCATGGAAACGGCAGAACCCATGTCCTGGCCTGGAATTGCTCTGGATGGATGGTACAGGATGTGAATCTAGATTCAGAGACGCTAGTGTTCACAAGAGTGCCAGGTTTTCCCAAAATAAACCCTGAGCTACGAGCAAAGGCGCTACGAGAAGCGAAGAAAAAGAAAAAATTCGATATTGAGAAGAACTGGCCTGTGGTATCAGGAGGTGGTCCATGGCTACCTGGTTTCACTGTCAGCCGCAGGCAAATATATGATGAGTCCGGTCGCCTAACTGGAGGCCCGCAGGACGAATCAGATTTAGATTATTGATCTTACCAATGTTTATTGACACAAATGCGTGGGTTTATTCCCACTTCGAGAATGCTCCAAATTCCTCGTTGACGCAGAGGATACTGCGTGAAATGGATAATGCAGGTGAGAAATTTTACACCAGCCGTCAAGTCATACGCGAATTTATTGCAGCTGTGACTCGCAATATGGACTGGCACCCGGCTCTTACTATGGAGTCTGCTTTGGTTGGGGCAAATGAACTTAAGTCAAGGTGCGCAATACTGGAAGATGGCCCCGATGTATTCGAACACTTGATGTCACTCTGCGCCAACGTATCTTTTCCGGGCCGAGATATCCACGATGCCAATATCGTGGCTACTATGCTTGCGCATGGTGAAAAGAAATTGTTTACTTTCAATTTTCGTGACTTCCGTCGCTTCGACAAATATATTGAACTGGTTGACATAGAATCAGTACAGTGACTGGCAATGATACACGGCCCCGTCACCTTCCACGCCATCAGTGGTCCAGCTGGCTCCAGAGGCGGCGCTTGATCTGCAGAAACTCGTCGGTCAGGCGCATCTCGGCGGTGCGCGGACGGGGCAGGTGTATGTCCTCGATGTGGCAGATTCGGCCAGGGCGTGGCGACATGACCACCACCCTGTCAGAGAGAAAAATCGACTCCTCAAGGTCGTGGGTGACGAACACCACCGTCTTGCGCGACTGCTGCCAGGCTTCCAGCAGGTCGGACTGCATGCGCTCCTTGGTCTGCGCGTCGAGTGCCCCAAACGGCTCATCCATCAGCAGCACGTCGGGGTCGTTGGCATACACCCGTCCGATGTCCACCCGTTTGCGCATGCCCCCGGACAGCTCCCGGGGCCAGCGGTCCTCAAAACCCTTGAGTCCTACCATCTCGGTCCATTTGGTCTCGATCTCCTTCTGCCGGGCCCGGCTGACTCCTCGCAGGCGCGGGCCGTAGGAGATGTTCTTGGCCACCGTCATCCATGGGAACACCGCGTCCTGCTGAAACACCATGCCGCGCCTTTGGCTGGTGCCCCGTATGGCCTCGCCGTCAAGCGTCATGCGGCCGTCGGAGGGCTCGAACAGCCCCGCCATCATCTTCAGCAGCGTGGACTTGCCGCAGCCGGACGTGCCGACGATCGCGGTGAAGCTGCCCGACTCGAACGTCAGATTGATGTCCTCCAGCACCGTCAGCGCGTCGGGCGACCCCTTGCCGAAGGTGTGCGACAGGCTGTGGACGGCGATCTCCGGCATTATTCACGCGTCTCCGACCAGACCATGAGCCGCTTCTGCACCGTGCGGAAGATGCGGTCCATGGTGAAGGCGCAGGCGCCGATGATCACGATGATCATCATCACCTGGTCCGTCAGGAAGTAGCGGCGGCCCTCCTGCAGCAGAAACCCCAGGCCGCTGGGCGCGGCGATCAGCTCGGCGGCGACAAGGGTCGTCCAGGCCGCGGCGAGGGCGATTCGGTAGCCGGTGATGATGAAGGGAGTCGCGGCCGGAATCGCCACGGTACGGAAGATCTGGAACCGCGACGCCCCCATGGTGGAGGCGGCGTCCACGTAGACCTGGGGCACGTTCTTCATGCCGGCGATGACGTTGACGACGCAGACCATGAAGCAGGCGATGGAGATCAGGAGCACCCGGCTGAACTCCTCGATGCCGAACCAGATGATGACGATGGGGATGTAGGCCAGCGGCGGGATTGGCCGCACCGCCTCGATCAGCGGGTCGACCAGAAACTCGATGGGCTTGTACCAGCCGACGAGGCAGCCGATGACCAGCGCGGTCGTGGTGCCGAACAGGAAGCCAAGGCAGATTCGGTAGAGGCTCGCGCCGAGGGCGTTCAGCAGCGTGCCGTTGCCGAGGTTGGTGAAGAACGACGCGACGATCTGGGGGATGGGCGGCAGCAGCGCCGGGTTGTTGTCCGGCTGGCTTGTCACCCAGGCGTAGAGGATGAGTACAAGGGAGACTGACAGGACGCCCAGCG
>CAZPIN010000161.1:0-13361 GCA_964586735.1 uncultured Rhodobacterales bacterium
CGTAAAGCTGTCGAAAGGATTATGGACGGAATCCGCCGCTTCCTGCTGGCCCGCGGACTCTCCGTCCTGGCCGTGTTCGGTTTGCCTGTCGGTGGTCATTGCAGCCTCCCTCGTGTTGCGCGTTTGGCCGCACTATAGCAGCTGGCGCGGTCGCCGCTGCGCTGCCTTTGAGAAATTTTGTGACGGAAAATTTTCCACGGCGTAAGCCGCTGCTTCTGTGAAACCTTTCGCTGTCAAGAAGAATCTGTGATTGGAGAGTCTTGCGGCAACGTGTTCTTTTTCGGACTCCGGTTGCCTAGCGCTCTTTACCGCATTTGTCAAGTCCAGCACTCTCTCCGCTGCGCAGGCACCGCACAAGTCGCCTCTGCCTCCCCCTCACGCCACCATGCCTGACCCGGACGTCACCAAGGTGCTGAGCGCTGTTGCGGCTTGCGCACCGCAGATGTCGGGCGAATTGTAATGCTGCACGGTCCGTCTGGTGACTCCGGTCTCGTTCGTTCACCCGCATCACCTGGAGCAGGCCGCTGAACCGGCGCCTTCTGGTCCCGCCGCAAGTGCAGGAACCGGATGAACGAAGAGCACCCCGGCGGGAAATGGCCAAAGACGCATCGGAGATCTACTGCCACGCGGGCGGTACCTCTTGGGTGGATTGGGTTTCAAGCAGTGTTGACAAGGTTCACGGCCCATCCGAATCAGTTTCACCGCCTTCCTGAGCAACCTGTTTCTCATTATCCGCTTCTGTGGAGTCGCTTCTCTCTTTTCATAGCAGTCAAAGCTCCGTTGCGGCGGCTTGCGCCGCCCGTCTGAAGATGCCGAGGATACGGTCCGGTGCTGGCCGCAGCAGGCAGCTGCGAGAATGCTTCCCGCAACCTTCATCCTGCCAAGTTCGCCAGCCACCCGCGCTCCCTGGCCTCAAGTGGAGCGGCGGCAGTCGTCTGCTGCGAAGCAAGAGGTACCGATGCGCGGCGGCACGAGGGACTACAACGGTCACGCCAGTCCTCGCGTCCTCCGTCAGGCCGCGCTGACTCCGCGGTGCCCTAGCTGCGCGCCTCGACATTCTTCTGGAGACGGTCTTGGTCTAAACGGCGTATAAGGCCGGCCTGCAGCGAAGTGCGCGGCAACGCGCCCTTGAATTCCAAATTCTGGCGATTGGGGTCGGTCCTCTGTTTCGCCAGAATCTGGGGCACCCTCTTAGCAGTCGAGCGTGCTGCGGCGCTCCCATTCGGTCAGGTGACGGGCGTAGTCGTTCCATTCGCCCAGCTTGAGCTTGAGCAGCGCCGCCGACGTCTCCTCGCCAAGCCGCTCGCGCAGTACGCGGTCGCGCTCGAAAGCCCGCAGCGCGTCGAGTAGGTTGAGCGGCAGCTGGCGCGGGCGGCGGCCGCCCGGCGAGGGCGCGTACATGTTGCGCGTGTCGCACGGCCCGGGATCAGCCTTGTCGGCGATGCCCTCGAGACCGGCCGCCAGCACCGCTGCCGGCAGCAGGTAGGGATTGGTCGCACCGTCGCCCAGGCGCAGCTCGAACCGCCCGGCGTCCGGTATGCGCACCATGTGGGTGCGGTTGTTGCCGCTCCAGGTGATGGTGTTGGGCGACCAAGTAGCGCCGGAGGATGTAGCCGGGGCGTTGAGCCGCTTGTAGGAATTGACCGTGGGCGCGAGCACAGCGCACAGGGCCGGAGCGTGGCGCAGCACACCGCCGAGGAAATGGCGGGCCGCTGGCGACAGGCCGAGCTCGTCCTTGCGGTCGAGGAAAAGATTGCGGCTTCCCTTGCCATCCCAAAGGCTGACGTGCATATGGCAGCCGTTGCCGGTGCGGCCCGTGAACGGTTTGGGCATGAAGGTCGCCCGCAGCCCGTGCCGCTCGGCGATCGCCCGCGTCATATACTTGAAGAACGCATGGCGGTCGGCGGTGACCAGGGCGTCGGCGTAGTCCCAATTCATCTCGAACTGGCCATTGCCGTCTTCGTGGTCGTTCTGGTATGGCCCCCATCCCAGACTCTGCATGGCGTCGCAGATCTCGGCGATCACGTCAAAGCGGCGCATCAGCGCGTCCTGGTCGTAGCAGGGCTTGGCCTGCTGGTCACGCGAATCGGCGATGTCCGATCCGTCCTCGCTGATCAGGAAGAACTCGCATTCCACGCCGTGGCGCATGCGGTATCCCTTCTTGGCGGCGGCCGCGATCTGCCGCTTCAGAGTGACTCTCGGAGACTGCGCCACGGGCTGGCCGTCCATGTGCAGGTCCGCCGCGAGCCAGCCGACCTCCGGCTTCCATGGAAGCTGGATCAGGCTGTCCGGGTCGGGCAGGGCGAACATGTCCGGGTGGGCCGGAGTCATGTCGAGCCAGACGGCGAATCCGGCGAACCCTGCGCCCTCCTTCTGCATGCCGTCGATGGCGGAGGCAGGCGCCAGCTTGGAGCGCATGACCCCGAACAGGTCGGTGAAGGAGATCAGAAAGTACTTGATGCCAAGGCGCTTGGCCTTCGCCTCGAGCGAGACTGCGCTGCTAGCCATGGTGGAATTCTCCCAGAAACTGCCAAGCCACGCCGCGCGGTTCTGTCCGGCAGTCCGCGCTGGTGGTTTCCGCACTGAGCGGCGGGATATGGCGATGTTGCCTGCCATGCCCCGCGATGGCGTGGCGGCAAGGGCGGGCCGAATACTTTAAGGCTGCGGGGCGACTTCGCAAGTGTCGGCGGGAGCTTTCACGGTAGTCCAATTTCTATGACCAATGCTGGCGCTTGTCCGCGGCTCGGATGCGGAGGTACGGCTGCTTCCAGCGACAGCGCTACGGCCAGCATCGCCCGCGAAACCGGCAGCCTTCCGGCAGCAATAGAGATGGACGCCTGGTCATTGGGCGTGGAGGGAACCGGCTGGCTGGCGGCCGCCGCTGCGGCCCTGAAACGCCGGATGCGAATCCCGGCCGCGCCGCGGGTGGTTCCGTCAGGTCATTGACGGCGCGTCCGTAATGGGCCACACTCCGCGGATGGCGGGCGGTTAGCTCAGTTGGTAGAGCACAGTGTTCACATCGCTGGGGTCACTGGTTCGAGTCCAGTACCGCCCACCAGCCATCTTCCGTGCAGCCGCGGTGGCCGTGTTGGCCGGGTATGGCAGCGGATGCAGCCGTATTGCCAGAGGGATGCCGCGCGTTGGCAGGACGCTGCCAATGCGATGAGTGGGGGGGGTGGTGGAGCCGAGGGGAGTCGAACCCCTGACCTCTGCATTGCGAACGCAGCGCTCTCCCAACTGAGCTACGGCCCCGTACGTCGCTTGGCGGCAGTGTATTGCCTCTCGCCCGCGCCGTCAACGAATCGCTGGAAAGCAATTGCGTTAGACTGGCAGGAGTCGCCAGTCCTCCGCGCGTTGGGGCTGCAGGACATTGGCCGCAGCTTTTGCTATAGTGCGGCGAGAAACAGGGGGCGCAATGCTTACACTTCCCGAAGAGCTCATGCTGCTGATCCTCGACGACGAGGACGGCACCATTCTGCCCGTGCCCCAGCGCACGCTCGACTACGCGCTGGCGGGAGCCGTCCTGATGGATCTCGCCCTGCGGCTGCGCGTCGATTCCGATCCCGAGCGAGTCTGGGTGTGCGACCGCGCGCCGACGGAAGAGCCGCTGCTGGACACCCATCTTGAGAAGCTGGTTTCCATCGGTCCTGGCAACAGCGAAATAAACGAATGGCTGGAAGAGCTTTCCTGCGAGCCTGACCAGCTTCGCGACGAAGCTCTGGCGCGGCTGGTGGAGCGGGGGATCCTGCGCCGCGAGGAGAGAAAGTACCTGTGGGTTTTCGGCTCGCGCCGCTATCCGCTGGTTGACGACAAGGAGGAACGCGAGGTCAAGCTGCGAATCATGAACGTCCTCTACAGCGAGGATATCCCCGACCCCAAGGACGTGGCGCTGATCTGCCTGGTCGATACCTGCCATCTCTTCGACGAGATGCTGGGCCGCCGGGAATACGAGCAGCTGCAGGGACGAATCGCCGTGATTCGCAAACTCGACATGATCGGCCAGGCCACCCAGTCCACGGTGCGCGCCATCGAGCGGGCCGTCAGCCTCGCCGTGCCCGCGCCCTACTGATTCGCCTCCGCCCGGATGCCGGTTACGGGACGGCCGCAGGCGGGCTGTCCAGTTCGTGGCAGATCGCCGCAATCACCCTCTCAAATCCTTCCGTCGTGAGGCGGCCGGTGTTGGTGTTGTAGCGCGAGCAGTGGTAGCTGGCGTAGAGCGAGAGGCCGTCGAGCTGATGGCTGCTGCCATGCCCGAATTTGTACTGGCTGGGTTTTTCGCCCAAAGCCCGCAGCACGCAGTCATGGGCGACCCGCCCCAGCGCAAGCGCGACGCGAAGCCGCGGCATGGCGGCGATCTCCGACTCCAGAAACCGGAGGCAGGCGCGAATCTCCGCCGCGACCGGGCGGTTGGCTGGAGGCACGCAGCGCACCGCGTTGGTGACCCGGCAGTTGCGAAGCCTGAGGCTGTCGTCCGGCCGGCGGTCGAACTTGCCCGTGGCAAGGCCGAAGCGAATCAGGGAGGGGTAGAGGAGGTCGCCCGCTCCGTCGCCCGTGAACGGGCGCCCCGTACGGTTGGCGCCGCCGACTCCGGGAGCGAGGCCCACGACGAGAAGCTCGGCCTTCAGGCTGCCAAGACTCGGTACCGGCGCGTTGTGCCAGTCGGCGTGCGCCGCCCGGTTGTCCCGCCGGTACGCGGCAAGGCGCGGGCAAAGCCGGCAGTTGCGGGACGGTTCGACAGGAAGAGCGCCGGACATGGAATGGCCTGGTAAAGCGGAGGGAAAAGGCCAGACGGCGAGCGCGGCTGGCAGGGGAAAGAGTATAGCCGCCGCTCTGCCCGGACCATCTCGGTCGCTCTGCTGGGAGAGAACGCGCGGCGCGGGGGTGCAACCATGCCTGATCGCGTTTGGCGCCAATCTTGGCCGTGCGGGACAGGCGCCCCAGGAAGCGTTGGGCCGGGCGCTGCTGCGGCTGGCGGGACGAGGCGTGGCGCCGCGGCGGCTGAGCCGCCTCTACTGGAGCGAGTCCTGGCCGGACGGCAGCGAGCCCGACTACCTCAATGGCGTGGTGCTGGCATGGACCGCGCAGACTCCGCAGAGGACGCTCCGGACGCTGCTGGCCGTCGAGCAGAGTCTGGGACGGCAGCGGGCAGTACGCCGCGGGCCGCGCTGCGCCGATTTGGACCTGATTGCCCACGGCAGGCGGGTGCTGCCGTCAAAAGGACAGTGGGGGGCCATTGCCGGTTGGCTACGGCATCCGGGGAAGCCCAAGTCCATGCTGGTCGTGCCGCATCCTCTGCTGCATCGCAGGCGGTTCGTGCTGCAGCCGATTCGCGACGTAGCGCCCCGCTGGAGGCATCCCGCCCGGGGGGAGGAAGTACGGCGACTGCTGGAACGGCTGCCAGAAACCGGAAACCTGCGGCTGGCAGGCATTGATGGAAGCCCGCTTGAAGTACCGCGGCATCCTGTAGAATAGGCTGGGGCAAGCGCCGGGTACTGCGGGCGTCTGCTTGGCTTGGAGCGGAGCGGTCCAGTTGCAGGGTTTCAAGACTATGGCAGGCGACAGTACAGATGCATCCCCCGCCACCGACGGGAACCCGCGCAGCCATGCGGACGCAGGCGCAGCGCCCGCCATACCCCGTCCGGCCGCCAGCATAATTCTCGTTCGGCGCGGGCAAGACGGCCCCGCCGCGCTGATGGGAGTAAGGGGGCGGAAAGCGGCCTTTATGCCAAAGAAGCTCGTGTTCCCCGGGGGCAGCGTGGAGCCGAGCGACAGCGCTCTGCAAGTGCGAGATTCGCTGCCGGCAAACTGCCTCCGGCGACTCGCGCTGGAGACCGATGCGCCGCATCTGTCTGTCCCGCTGGCGCTGGCGGCCATCCGCGAAACCTTCGAGGAGACCGGTCTGGCGCTGGGCGAAGCGGGCGGCCCGCCGCCGGATGGCCTTAAGGGCAGCTGGAAGGAGTTTTACGAGCTCGGCATCCAGCCCGCGCTGGCGCGTCTTCGCTTCGTGTTTCGCGCCATCACCCCGGCCAGCCTCCCTATGCGATTCGACGCGCGGTTTTTTCTGGCGTCGGCGGAACACCTGTACGGGGGCGAGGAGGCCGCCCTCTCGGGATCCGGCGAGCTCGAGGATCTGGACTGGATTAGCCTGCGAAACGCGGATGGCCGCGATGACCTGGCCCGCGTCACCAGGACCGTGCTGCGCGAGGTGCAGGCCGTGCTAGAGGAGGGGGACGAGGACCGTCCAGTGCCGTACTACGAGGGCGGCAGCGGCGAGGCCCCGCAGTATCTGCACTAGGCGTCGGCCCTGGCGTTCGGCGAATCGGAGATTTTGTTTCGTCTGTTTCGCGGGCTTGCATGAGACTGATGGTTGTGGTACGCGCTGGCTGCAGGATGCCACGAGTGGATGGACGGGGGCGGCAGACCCTGCGAATCGGTTACGGCAGCTGTGCGCTCCTGACCTCGCTGGTGCCTGCATGGGCGAAGCACAGCCAGCCGTGCGATGACCCGGCGCAAAATGCGGGCAGCCGCGGGGCGGCAAAATTTCCGTCTCTAACGCGTTGCGAAATAATGCCAGACCATCAACCAGACCACGAAATGATTTAAATAGTACCATCTAGAAACACCCCCTGAGTTGACATTCTTGCTGCTTGACGTGTCTGTGACCGGCAGATGCGCACGCTGCCGCTGTCGCGGGATGACCCTCGGCACGGTGACGCCAGGCGCCAGTCCGCAGACAGAGGAGATCTCCCATGCCCAGCAGTACCAGCGAATCACGCCGCGCGCCCCCGGAGGCGGAAGGAACGGATTCCCCGAATCGCAGAGCCCATCCGTACGACTCCAACGTCCGCTGGATGGTCATCTTTCCGAAGAGCCAGCGGGAGATCATGCGTCTCACTCTGGATCCGGTCGTCTACGACGAGCTCGACCCGGACTTTGAACTCCAGCTGCTCCCTACCCGCGTCGAGGGCGGAGACGGCCTCGTCGACGAGGCCGATGCGGGTCTCCTGGCGCAGCATCGCGATGGCCGGTCCGTGGTCAACGTCCTGGAGCACAAGTCGGACAACACGAAGTTCGCCCAGCTCCAGGTGGTGAGCTCCGCGATCCGCCTTACCCGCCAGCTGGTTGAGACCGGTAAAACGAACGGTGGAGAAATGCCGATTACCAATGCCGTAGTAGCGCTGAACGGCAAGGCGTCGGGGTCCTGCCCGAAGAGCCTGTCCGAGCTGGCGAAACTGTCCGACGAGGAGAAGGCGGTCACGCTGACGGTGTCGGGGGTCGTCGTTTTCGACTTTTCGAAGGTCTGCCTGGAGAATCTCACCAAGGATCCGCATGCGGGAATGTCGATTCTGCTGCAGAAATTTGGTCCGCATGGGCCGAGGCCCACCGACGAGGAGATTGCCTATATGGCACGGGGGCTGAAGGGTTGCACGAAGGACCAGAAGCAGTATGCTTTGCATACGCTCGTCAACGAACTGGACGTACCGGCTGGTAAGCTCAGGGAGGAGATGGCGAAAGTGGCGGAACCAGAAGAGGTGAAGGCGACCATGGACATGTCAAACGAAATGCTTCGGGCCGAGGGCCGGAGCAAGATGTTTCTGCGGGCGGCCGAACGGCTGTTTCAGATCGTCCCGGACCATCGGGCAGAGCAGGTGCGCAACGCGTCGGAGGAACAGGTCAATGAGTGGTTTGACCGTCTGTTCGACGCGTCCGACCTTGAGTCTGTGTTCGACGGCAGCGGGGGCAACGGCCCCGCTGTCAATGGAGTGCCGGCCAGGTAGACGCGCCGGACGCACTCCGAATCGCTGACCTTTCCGCTGCTTCCCGGCGGTGTCGGTAAAGGCTTCTGGCACGGTTTGCCTCGCGACTGCTTGAGGGGTTGCGCACTGGGCGGTTTGCGCTAGACTCTCCGCCTGCGCCCGACGGGGAGCGCATGGACAGGAGACCCTGAGATGGCAAAACCGGCAACGATCAAGGTGCGGCTGAATTCCACCGCCGACACCGGCTACTTCTACGTGACGAAGCGCAACACCCGCAGCACCACCGAGAAGCTGTCGTTCCGCAAGTACGACCCCATCGCCCGCAAGCACGTGGAGTTCCGCGAGGCGAAGATCAAGTAAGCCAGCCGCTTACCACTCTCCGCTGTTCGGCATGCTCGCCCAAGGCTCCTTGGGCGGCAGCGAATCGCCCGCCTGCAGAATTTCAATCGAGATTCCGTCCGGCGACCGCACGAAGGCCATGTGGCCGTCACGCGGCGGGCGGTTGATGGTGACGCCCTCCTGCTGAAGGCGCTCGCAGGTGGCGTAGATGTCGTCGACCGAGTAGGCGAGATGCCCGAAGTTGCGGCCGCCGGCGTACCGTTCCTCCGAGTCCCAGTTGTAGGTCAGCTCCACCGGAGTCTCGGGCTGTCCCGGCGGCGCCAGAAACACCAGCGTGTATTTGCCCTTGTCATTGTCCATGCGGCGGACTTCCTCCAGTCCGAGCAGGTCGCGGTAAAATAGCAGCGACTCGTCAAGGTCGCGCACGCGCACCATCGTGTGCAGGTAGCGTATTCCCATAGCGTTTCTCCATAGCTCTTGCTTCGGCTTCGGTCCAGCCGTATTGCAAGCGTATCATGGCGGCGGACGCGCGGCAAAGCAGCAGCGGAGCGAGGAGCATGGAACCGGGCAACGTCACCGCCGAGCAGGCGGGCGAGATCGAGGAGCAGCGGAGCGGGAAGGGGACGACGCTGCGTCCCTCCGCGCCGCTGCTGGAGGAGATGCTGTACACGCCGGTACCCGTACTGGACCGAGGTTTCGTGCGCTGCGTCGACTACATGGGCAACGACGACGCCATCGTCCAGGCGGCGAGAGTGTCCTATGGACGCGGCACCCGCAAGGCGCAGGACGACGCCAACCTCGTGCGCTACCTGATGCGCCACCAGCACACCACGCCCTTCGAGATGTGCGAGATCAAGTTCCACGTAAAGCTGCCCGTCTTCGTGGCCCGCCAGTGGATCCGCCATCGCACCGCCAGCGTCAACGAGTACTCGGCCCGCTACTCGATTCTCGACCGGGAGTTCTATCTGCCCGACCCCGCCCATCTGGCCGCGCAGGCAACCAGCAACAACCAGGGCCGCGGCGAGCTGGTGGAGGGGGAAGAGGCGATTCGGGCAACCGAGCTGCTCGAGGAGGGCGCGAAGCGGGCCTACGGGGAGTATGAGGAGATGCTCAATCTGCGCGACGGCGAGACCATCGACTCCTCGCGCCGGGGCCTGGCCCGCGAGATCGCCCGCTCCCATCTGCCCATCAGCGTCTACACCCAGTGGTACTGGAAGATCGACCTGCACAACCTGCTTCACTTTCTCGACCTGCGCGGCGACCCCCACGCCCAGTACGAGATTCGCGCCTACGCCGAGGCCATCGAGGGGTTTGTGCAGCGATGGGTGCCCACCGCCTGGCAGGCGTTTCTCGACTACCGGCGCAATGCCAGCCGGTTCTCCTCCGCGCAGACCGCCGCGCTGCGGCGCATGCTCAAGGGCGAAACCGTCGAGCGGTCTGATACCGGCATGTCGGCGCGGGAGTGGCGGGAGTTCGAGGAGATGATCGGAGGGGCTTCGCAGCCATAGGCGACAGCATCGGAGACGTACGCGATGAAGCCACGCGTCTGGCAGCGGCCGGTGACTCTGGTGGGAGCCGGCCCGTTTACCAACAAGAATCTGGAGGCGGCCATGCAGATTGCGCCGACCGCCATCGCGGTGGACGGCGGCGCCGACCGGCTGCGGGAAATCGGGGTGCTGCCGGAGGCTGTGGCGGGCGACTTTGACTCCCTCGAGTCTCCCTCGCGCTGGCGGGAGGAGGGCGTGATGGTACTGGAGACTCCCGACCAGAACGCCACGGACCTGGAGAAGTGCCTTGCCATCGTGCGGGCGCCGCTGATCGTCGGCGTCGGCCTGCTGGGAGGCCGGGCGGACCACTCGCTGGCAGCGTTCGGTCAGTTGCTTCGCCGCCGCAAACTGGCGCTGCTGCACGAGACGGACCTGGTGTTTGCGCCGGGCAAACGCTGGCAGGCGAGTCTGCCGCAGGGCGCACGGCTGTCGGTGCATGCCACCCGCAAGGTAATAGTGCGCTCGAGCGAGGGGCTTCGCTGGCCAGTCGACGGACTCCGTCTGCATCCCCGCACCACGCGGGGCATCTCCAACGAGGTGGTCTCCAGTCCGGTGTCGCTCGTCATTTCGCGGCGCGGAGCACTGCTTGTAACGGAGATGGGCAATCTCAGGTGCGTTGCAGATTCTCTTTGCCTGTCACATAGTTAGCAGCGACTGTTGAGCTAGAAGCAGAGGTTTTCCCGCAACTCGCCCTGCCTTCTTTTTCCGCACGCTGACTTGCCATCTATCCAAGTATGCTGTAGACTTTTCGCAATGCCGGAATACGGCGGCCCGCGAGGTCGGCGAACAGTTCTCCGCCTCGCTGCACAGCGAAGGAAGGAGTACACACCATGATCCGCGCAAACCATTCCACGACCACCAGCCTTGCCAGTTCCAGCCGGAGGCGGTTCCTGCGGGGAACGGCTCTCGCCGCTGGCGCGGCAGCCTTGCCCGCGGCATCGCTGGCATCCACCCCAAAACGGGGCGGCGTGCTCCGCTATGCCTGCGCCCACGGCTCGACCACGGACTCGCTGGATCCGGGTACCTACGAGAACGACTTCACCATCAGCATGTCGCATCTCACCCACAACTTCATCGCCGAGGTCGACCACAACAACGACCTGATACCCGAGCTCGCCGAGAGCTGGGAGCACAGCAACGGCGCCAAGACCTGGACGTTCAGCCTGCGCCGCGGGGTGGAGTTCCACAACGGCAAGACGGTGACGGCCCAGGACGTGATCGCCTCGATCAACCACCACCGCAAGCCCGACACAAGCTCCGCCGTGGCGCAGCAGGTGAAGCCGATCGTCGACATGAAGGCCGACGGCGACCATCGCCTCGTCATCACCCTCGACGCGGGCAACGTCGACTTCCTCTTCACGCTGGCGGACTACCACATTCCCGTGCTGCCGTCGGTCGACGGCGAGGTCGACGTGTTCAGCCGCGTCGGCTGCGGCCCGTTCGTGAGCGACGAGTTCGACCCCGGGGTGCGCTACCGGGGAATCCGGCACGCCAACTACTGGAAGGAGGGTCGGCCGTACTTCGACGAGGTCGTCATGCTGTCGATCATCGACGCGGCGGCGCGCACCAACGCCCTGACCTCGGGCGACGTCGACTTCATCGGCCGGGTGGACCTTACGACCGTACACCTGCTGGAGCGCAACCAGTCGATTCGCGTGCATGCGGTGCCAGGCTTCCAGCACTTCACCTTTCCCATGCTGACCGACAGGGAGCCGTTCACCGACAACAACGTCCGCATGGCGATCAAGCTGGCGGCCAGGCGCGACGAGATGGTGCAGAAGGTGCTCAAGGGCTACGGCTCCATCGGCAACGACCATCCCATCGGCGAGAGGGGGGTGTTCTTCAACGCCGACCTTCCCATCCGCGAATACGACCCGGAGCGGGCCCAGTGGTTCCTCAGGCAGTCGGGGCATGAGCGGATTTCGGTGGACATCAACGTCGCCGACGCGGCCTTCGACGGCGCGGTCGACGCGGCGGTGCTCTACGCGGAGTCGGCCCGGCCCGCCGGCATCGACATCAACGTGGTGCGCGAGCCCAACGACGGCTACTGGTCCACCGTGTGGCTGACCAAGCCCTGGTGCGCGTCGTACTGGGGCGGCCGGGTCGTTCCGGACCAGATGTTCACCACCACCTACGCGGCGGGCGCGGCCTGGAACGAGACGCACTGGGACCATCCCCGTTTCAACCAGCTGCTGGTCGCCGGCCGTGCCGAGAGCGACCCCGCCAAGCGGGCGGAGATCTACGGCGAGATGCAGCTGCTAGTGCGCGACGAGGGAGGGGCGGTGGTGCCGATGTTCTCGCAGTACGTCTTCGCCACCACCGACAAGGTCTTGCAGGGGCCGCTGGCCTCCAACTGGGACCTGGACGGGCACCGCTTCGCCGAGCGCTGGTGGTTCGTCTGATTGCCTGACCGCGGGGGCGTCTTGCGCGCAGGGCTCTTCTGTGGCATACTGCCCGCTTGCCGTGCCGCGCCTTGGCGCGTACTCGTCTGCAGGCCCGATAGTTCCAATCCCGGACGGCGGGCTGGCGGAAACCAACATGCAGGAGGACATCATGTCAGCCCTTACAGACTTCACCCAACCAAACCGTCGCCGGTTTCTGCAGGGAACCGCGCTTGCCGCCGGAGCGGCGGCGCTGCCTGGCTTCACGCAGGCCCAGACCCCCAAGCGGGGCGGCCGCCTGCGCTACGGATGCGCACACGGCTCCACGACTGACTCGCTGGATCCCGGCACCTACGAAAACGACTTCATGATCGGCATTTCGCATCTGACCCACGGCTTCATCGCCGAGATCGACGCCACAAGCGACCTTGTGCCGGAAGTCGCCGAGAGCTGGGAGCTGGAGCAGGGAGGCAAAGTCTGGGTGCTCAACATCCGCCCCGGCCTCGAGTTCCACAACGGCAAGACAGTCACCGCCGAGGACGTCATTGCCTCGATCAACCATCACCGGGGCGAAGGCGCTACGTCGGCCATCGCGCCGCAGATGAAGCCGGTGATGGACATGAAGGCCGACACGCCCAACCGGGTGGTGGTGACCCTCGACGCCGCCAACGTGGACTTCCTCTACACGCTGGCGGACTACCACGCTCCGATTCTTCCGGCGACGGACGGCAAGGTCGATCCGCTCAGCCCGGTCGGCTGCGGTCCGTTCGCGCTCGACGAGTTTGACGCTGGCGTACGCTACAGGGGCTCCCGCAACGCCAACTTCCACAAGTCGGGACGACCCTACTTCGACGAGGTGGAGATGCTCCAGATCACCGATCCGGCGGCGCGCACCAACGCTCTGACGTCCGGCAACGTCGACCTGATTGGCCGCGTCGACCTCAAGACGGTGCATCTGCTCGAGCGCAACAACTCGGTGCGGATACAGTCGGTGCCGGGCTTCCAGCACTACACGTTCGCCATGCACACCAACAAGGATCCGTACAGCGACAACCACGTCCGTCTGGCCCTCAAGCTGGCCGTCAAGCGCGACGAGCTGGTGCAGAAGATCCTCAAGGGCTACGGCTCAGTGGGCAACGACCATCCGATCGGCCAGAAGGGCGCGTTCTTCAACGCCAATCTTGAGCAGCGGGAGTACGACCCCGAGCAGGCCAAATGGCATCTCAAGCAGGCCGGCATGGATTCGGTCAAGGTTCAGCTCAGCGTCGCTGACGCCGCGTTCGTGGGAGCCGTCGACGCCGGCGTTCTGTACTCCGAGTCGGCCAAGGCCGCCGGCG
>CAZPIN010000162.1:0-29118 GCA_964586735.1 uncultured Rhodobacterales bacterium
GCAATAAATGATTGATTTGACCCACAAGAGTCTCGTGAATTAACGCAACATCACCTGCCCAGCTTTGCCAATATTGTCGGTCACCGCATTTTTCAACAACTTTAGCGTAAAACATACCTGGATCCACATTGACATCTCTAAGTAAAAGTGTATCACTCACCCCTTCTGCATGTACTTCTACTTTATTTTCACTATCACCCGGCGGGTTTCCATCTACAAAAATTATCCTGTTACTTTCACCGTTATTTAGATCCAACGTATTTACCTCTGCATTCATCCGGTCATCATGTGCACGTAGTGCACTAAGTACACCCCATACAGTTCCAAACGTTTTGTTATTGTCAAGCGCAGCAGCAGGGTCTGCATGAGTAGGTACCACTACTGGTAATATGATATATCCGAAATTTTTACCTTGAGCCTTTCTCATCACCCTTCCAACTGCCTGTACAATGTCAACATGGCTATTACGCGGATTGACAAACATAACCGCATCCAACGCCGGTACATCAATTCCTTCTGATAGGCAGCGGGCGTTGGAAAGAATATTACATTGCTCGACGCTATCGAAGCGCAACCAATCCAGCTCACTCTTTCGCTTTAAGGAGTTCATCTTACCGTCTACATGCCGCACTTCACAATCAACTATGGGATGCTCAATATCTTGATCTACCCATCCCATCGATGCATCCGTCACCCTGTTCCACTGCTCAGCGAAACTCTTGGAGGTATTTATTGTGTTGGCAAATGCAATGGCCCTACGAAGTGGCCCAGCTTTGATACCAGTCCTTTTGTAATCTTCAGGGTCCTGCAACGCTCGCCAACAGCCAAGTATCTTGGCTACATCATTCATTGGAATTTCTCCTCCCTCCTCCATTTGCGCCTGTACGTTTGCAGAAACGTGGGACTCTGAAAGACTGATAACAACTACCTTGTAGTCAGAGAGAAGCTCCTCCTTAATGGACTTAGAGAAGGGAAGTCTATGAAACTCTGGACCATAGACTTCCTCGTCATCCATTGAAAACAGTCCGACATCTCGACTTTCCGCCCTGGCCTTTGCATTCTGTGTGTAGAGACGAGGGGTAGCAGTCATATAGAGGCGCCTTCTTGCCAATAATCGCTGATCATCATGGATAAGCGAGAAGCCCGATACCTTACCATCTTTCTCAACCCCGGTTGTTCGATGCGCTTCATCACAAACGACGAGGTCGAATTCAGATGCGCCCTGTTGCTGGGCCTCTTCCACAAGATTCAGGGACTGGTAAGTACAGAAGACTACCTGCATTGCGTCTCCGGGGTCTTCTGCAAGAGCGGTGGCTATGCGAAAGGGATCCGTCGTGACCGGTATCTCTACCTCATTGACGCTGACATCCTCTGCCGCCTTTCCGGCGCGGTTATCCGAGCATATACCAACATACCTATGAGGCAGATTCTGCTGTTCCGCCCACTCCCGCATGGACTGCTGTAAAAGTGCGATAGATGGCACCAGATACAACACTCTTCCCCCCTTTCCCACGACCTTCTCGGCGATCCGGAGCGAGGTGAAAGTCTTGCCAGTACCGCAAGCCATAATCAGCTTGCCACGATTATGCTCATCAAAGCCTCTCTGTACGTCTTCTGCTGCCTGTTGCTGGTGAGGGCGTAGTTCATGTGGCACTTGCTGAATCGGGCGAAAGGTGTCGGCTTCAACTTTCGTGTTGAGATCTCTCGGCCGAAAAATCTGGCAGGTTGGATCTGCCTTGTCTATTATACGCTCCGCTGGACCGCTAAGGCCACCACCCTCCACCGCGAGTATTCTCCTCTTGAAGGGTGGCTGATTTGACGCTGCGATGAAGTTCGATACCTCGCCCAGCTGAATCTGACCGGCGTCATCTCGAAATTTGCACTGTATAGCGCAAAAACCACCCAACCTCTCTTTCGCGACAAGATCGATACCGATATCCTGCTGACTTTCTCCATGCTCCCACGCCCATTCTTCCCATGTCAAGACTTCGTCGAATCTCTGGACATAGAGAGGATCCTTCTTCAGTACCCTCTGCACCAGCTTCTCGAATCGTTTGCCTCTCTCATAGTTGGTAGTCGCCTCCCGGCGAATACGATCAATAGCTTCGCTGATAGGCATAGTCCGGGTTTCCATGGTGCTCTCCTGCGATGTTGGCTGCTGCTCAGCGATGGCTGACAGCGTGTACCCATGCGTTGTGGACACCCCTCTTTCCTCCATGAGGGGGACTGCGAAATCCCCTTACTACACAGTCGCACGCAAATGTCAACGTCGTGTAACCCCCTTGAACTGAGCGAAGAGCACTTGCCCACCCACCGCTACAGGAGAAACGGCTTCCGACATCTACGTACGGCCGAAGGTGTTGTCGGTGGCCAAGAGTGCCACATGTCATGGCATCCGGGAAACGCGACTCACTTCAATGGGACCGATGCTTGTTGACGCACTCGGAGCGGCGACGCTACACCACCCACCAAAGCCATGGTTTCGCTACCGCCCCCGTACCACCATGAGACGTATCACCGAGTAGATGTGTCCGCTGAACGGTCTGGAGGCCGGCGATGCCAGCAGCACTACCCCCGCAGCTGCCGTCACGTTCGGCCGTCGCTCCCGTTGATCACCGATTCCGGGTTGGGGGCGACTGCCACTCTGTCCAGCACCTCGTCCTGCTGTTCTCCCTCGAGAGCCAGCACCTGCGCTTCCCACTCTTCTGATATGTGCGGGAAACGCTGCCTCGCTTTGCGAAGTATTGCCTCGGCCTTGCCCTTGGCCTCACCCCTAGCGATGTTCGCCTGCTCTATGGTCAGCATGTTACCAGTACCACCATGCAGCGTATCTCGGAGAGAATCTGTCTACGGAGCAACCTGATGCACGGCGGTACCAGCAGCACCACCCGCCGCCGCAGCTGTCACGTCCGGCCACCGCTCCCGTTGAATACCGACTCAGGGTCGGGAGCACCAAGCAGCCTGCTCTGCCACTCTTTCACCTGCTCCTCTGTGCCCGAACGCAGCCGCGCCTCCCACCAGTCGGGCAGATTCGGGAAGATCTGCCGCGCAAAGGTGAGCGTCGTCTCGACCATGCCCTCGGCCCTTCCCCTAGCGATGTTCGCCTGCTCTATGGTAAGCATTGCATCCACTCCTATGCCAGTTTCGCGAACCGCTCTTCTGAAGTTCGCCTTATGCTCTTCAGGATACACCCTTTCCCAGAAGATCGCAAGCCTCGTCAACCATCGCTCGTTCCCCTGGGCGAGACGGAGCACCTTCGCTATCCCCTCCTTGCCAGTCTCCTCCGGCTCGTTGGCGCACTTGTTCGCCCCAAGGCTGATCGCAAGATTGCGGTCCGGTACCGCAAGCTGGATGTCCAGCGGCACCTGCGACAAGTCCACAATCACGTACCGGCAGCGCGGAACCAGGTCTTCGAATATCTCGGATCCAGGGAAGTGCTCTTCCAGCGTGTGCAGCCCTCCCCAGCGCTGCTTCCCCAGATTTACGATAGCTGTGACGCGAGGCGCAAGGCTGCGCACCTTCACGGCACTTTCGTCGGCCTCCTGCTTCGCGTCCTCGAGCATGTTGATTGCTGAGACCAGGTTCGTGAAGGCATCGCTGGCCCCCTTGATCTCGAACTGGACCCGAACCTTGCTCGGCACATAATACCTGGTGGGGAACTCCTGCCAGACATCGCTTGCGCCCTGGCGCAGGCTGTCCTTGACATGCTCGGTGGGCAGCAGTCTCGGCAAATTCTCGTCGAGAGCGTCCACTACGCACTGGCCATCGAACATCGGAAAGAAGTACATCACGAACGCCTTCGCCGATTCGCTTAAGTTGAGCGACATGCGCCCCCAGGCGTCGTAGATGAAGTACGGCTCCATGATGGCGACTATCCGCGACTCCTCCTGCTCGCCCTGCTCCTGCGGCCCTTGCTGCCCGGCTTGGCCCGTCGTTCCCCCAACGCCGCTCGCCGCGAGTTGCCCTTCAGCCGATTCTCCCTGCGTCGCCGGGCCGACCTGCCTCTCCTCCTTCTGCCCGGTTTGGTCTTGTTGATCCTGCCGTATGGCCATGATTCTCTCCTGCGTGGCGCGGCTTGCCGATGGGCGACCCGCAACCGGCGCGCCGCGCGGCTTGGGAACGAGGTGAATCAAGCAAGCGAACCGCCCGAAGAATCGGATCAGGCCGCTGGCCTGGAAGACGCGTCCTTAGGCGGATACAGACGCGCCGACACGCCGCGGGACCTCGCCCTGAGCGTATCCGAACACCACCAGACTCCAGCGATGAAGCCCGGCGGCTTTGCCTCACGTGGTTGCCCCCGTTTGTTCCGCATGCAAGTCAGCAGGCTGTCCCCGTAGAGACCCTGAGGGGCTGGGACTGGCTCGAAGGTCCCGAGGCGGCGCGCAGCCTAACGGAATTCCCGGACGATGTAAAACCGGCGGACAGACGCGCAGCGCCGTGCCGCCATCCTCCAGCCGCCTGCAGTCCGCGACGTAATCGGAGACCGCCATGAGCCAGCTGGAAGGATGCACGCCGCCCGAATCGGTCGTCGACGTAGACGCCCTGCCCGTACCCATCCGCGAGGTGGAGCACGCCTGGATACCGATGTCCGACGGGGTGCGCCTCGCCTGCCGCTACTGGCTGCCGCGTGACGCGGAGACCAACCCGGTACCGGCGATTATCGAGTACATCCCCTACTGCAAGCGGGACGGCACGTCCGCCCGCGACGAGGCGATGCATCCCTATCTCGCCGCCCACGGCTACTGCGCCATCCGCGTCGACATGCGCGGCAGCGGCGAGTCCGAGGGCGTACTCGCGGACGAGTATCTCAAGCTGGAGCAGGACGACGCGCTGGAGGTCATCGACTGGATCGCCGCCCAGAGCTGGTGCGCAGGCAAGGTGGGGATGTTCGGCAAGAGCTGGGGCGGCTTCAACTGCCTGCAGGTGGCGGCGCGCCGACCGTCGGCGCTCAGGGCCGTCATCTCGGTCTACTCCACCGACGACCGCTACGCCGACGACATCCACACCATGGGCGGCTGCCAGCTGCTGGAAAACCCCAGCTGGTCCTTCAGCATGCTTCACCGCAGCGCCCGTCCGCCGGATCCCGCGCTCGTCGGCGGCGCCTGGCGTGGCATGTGGATGCAGCGGCTCGAAGCCTGCCGCCCCTGGATCATCGAGTGGCTGCGCCACCCGCTGCGCGACGGTTACTGGAAGCACGGCTCGGTCTGCGAGGACTACGGCGCCATCCAGGTGCCGGTGATGGCCGTGGGCGGCTGGGAGGACCCCTACACCAATTCTGTCCTGCGGCTGATGGAAAACCTCAGCGTCCCGCGAACGGCGCTGATCGGCCCATGGGGACACCAGTATCCGCACCAAGCCAAGCCCGAGCCGATGGCGGGTTTCCTCCAGGAGAGCCTGCTGTGGTGGGACCGCTGGCTGAAGGGAATCGACAGCGGCGCCGACCGCATGCCCATGCTGCGGGCCTGGATGCAGTATCGATGCCCGCCGATGCCGGCGGTTGACAGCAGGCCGGGCCGCTGGGTGGAGGAAACGGTCTGGCCAAACCCCTCGGCGCAGCCCCACGTCCTGCGCCTTGGCGAGATGGACATTGTTGGCTCGCCATCCCCGGAGACGGCGACGCTGCCGGAGGCGCCGCTGGACCTTGGCCTGTGCGATCCAGTCTGGCTCAAGAGCGGATCCGGCGACCACGAAAGCGCCATGGACCAGCGGCCGGCCGACATGCACTCGCTGTGCCTTGAGTATGGAGAGCTGGATGAGAGGCTGGAGATACTGGGCGCGCCCAAGCTGCGAATAAGACTGTCGAGCAGCTGTCCGCTGGCACAGATGAGCGCCCGGCTGTGCGAGGTCGGGCTCGGCGGGTACTCGCAGCTGGTGAGCTACGGGGTGATCAATCTTGCCCATGACCCGTCGCACGTGACGCTCTCTCCCCTGCACCCGGACGAGACGCGCGCGTACGAACTGACGCTCAACGCCTGCGCCCACCGCTTCGAACGGGGCAGCACAATTCGCCTCGCCCTCGCCGCCAGCCTGTGGCCCATAGTCTGGCCCGCCGCCGATACGACGCGGCTGACGGTGCACCTTGAAGGATCGGCGCTGGAACTGCCGGTACGCGAGGCCGAGAGATACCCGGTCGAACCGCCGCCGCCGCCCGCCTCGGCGCGGATCGCTCCCCGCGAGCGCGTGAGAGAGCCCGAGCCCGGCCGGTTTCGCATCGAGCGCGACCTGGCCAGCGGACGGGTGGCGTACGTACGCGAGGAGGATGAAGGCATCACCCGCAGTCCCGACAATGGCTGGACCTGGGGCGGGCGGACAAGGCGCGAATTCGCAATCCACCCCCGCGACCCGCTCAGCGCCTCGGCGCAGATGCAGGGCCTGCACTGCTGGGGCCGGGCCGGGGACCTTGACGTAGAGGTGGGCACCAGCCAAATAATGACGGCGGCGCGGGAGCACTTCGAAGTGCAGGCAAGCGTCGAGGCCCGCGAGTCCGGAGCCGTCGTGTTCGAGCGCAGCTGGAGCGAGCGCATCCCGCGCGAAGGGTTTTAGCCGCGGCCGATTCGCCGCTGGACGCGGCCCGAGGGCAAAACGGCAAACTTGACATATCGCGATCGCGGCAACAGGTTGCCGCCCGCCAGCCCGCAGCAGCATCAACCGAGGCAGAACACCCGTGAACATCATCGTCGTCGAATCGCCCGCCAAGGCGACCACCATCGAGAAGTACCTGGGCAAGGACTACAAGGTGCTTGCCACCTTCGGCCATGTCCGCGACCTTCTTGCCAAGGACGGGGCAGTCGATCCCGAAGAGAACTTCAGCATGAAGTGGCAGGTCGACTCCCGCGGAGACCAGCGAATCAAGGAGGTGGCCAAGGCGCTGTCGTCCGCCGACAGGCTGCTGCTGGCCACCGACCCGGACCGCGAGGGCGAGGCGATCTCCTGGCATCTGGTCGAGGAGCTGGCCAGCAGGAAGAAGATCAAGGAGAAAACCGCCGTCGAGCGCATCAGCTTCAACGCCATCACCAAGCAGGCGGTCACCGAGGCGCTGGAGCATCCGCGGCAGATCAACCAGGAGCTGGTCGACGCCTATCTGGCCCGGCGGGCGCTGGACCACCTCGTCGGCTTCAACCTGTCTCCGGTGCTCTGGCGCACGCTGCCCGGCGCGCGCTCCGCCGGCCGGGTGCAGTCGGTGGCGGTGCGGCTGCTGCACGAGCGCGAGTGCGAGATCGAGGCGTTTAAGCCCCGCGAGTACTGGAGCGTCGTTGCCATCCTGCGCGCCGCCGGCGGAGAGGAATTCGCGGCGCGGCTGACGGCGCTGGGCGGCGACAAGATCGGCAAGTTCGACCTGCCCGACGAAGCCAGCGCGCGGCGGGCCGAGGCGACGCTCAGGGCATGCGACTCGTTTCGCGTCGCCGCGGTGGAGTCCAAGCCCGTCAAGCAGAAGCCGCCGGCGCCCTTCATCACCTCGACCCTGCAGCAGGACGCCAGCCGCAAGCTGGGCTACTCGGCGAGCCAGACCATGTCGCTTGCCCAGCGGCTCTACGAGGACGCCTGGATCACCTACATGCGCACCGACGGCGTGGACATGGCGCCGGAGGCCGTCGCCGCCACCCGGCAGCTGGTGCAGAAGGAGTACGGCGCGGACTTCCTGCCGGACAAGGCGCGGGTCTACAAGTCCAAGGTGAAAAACGCCCAGGAAGCGCACGAGTGCATACGGCCGACGGAAGTGTCCCGCATACCCGCGGCCGCCGCCCAGCTGCCCAACGACCAGCGGCGCCTGTACCAGCTGATCTGGGAGCGCACGGTCGCCAGCCAGATGGCGGACGCGGTGCTGGAGCGCACCACCGCCGACATCGCCGCCCTGCAGTCGGAGGAACCGCAGGCCGAGCTGCGGGCCAGCGGGCAGGTGGTGAAGTTCGAGGGGTTCCGCCGCCTGTACCGCGAGGGCCGGGACCGCCCCGAAGAAACCGCCAGCGGACAGGACGCGGGCGGCAAGGCGGCCGGCGGAGACAGGCAGGAGTCCTCCGGGGCGGCGGATGCGGAGCGTGACGAGGCCAGCGGCGAGCTGCCGGCCCTTGCCGCCGGCGACCGCCCGGACTGCAGAAGCGTGACGGCCAGCCAGCACTTTACCAAGCCGCCCGCCCGCTACTCCGAGGCGAGTCTGGTGCAGAAGCTGGAGGAGCTGGGCATCGGCCGCCCCTCCACCTACGCCAGCATCCTGTCCACCATCCTCAGCCGCAACTACGTCGAGAAGTCGGGGCGGCAGCTGGCGCCGACGTTTCTCGGGCGCATGACCACGGCGTTTCTCACCCGCAATTTCGAGCGGTACGTAGCCAACGACTTCACGGCCAATCTGGAGGAGAGGCTTGATGACATCTCCGGCGGCCGCGCGACCAGCAGCTCGGTGCTGAAGGAATTCTGGACGGGGTTCGCCGAAGCGCTCAAGGGCGTCGACAGCGTCACGCGCATGGACGCCATGGCGGCGGTGGAGGAAACGCTGGAGGCGCTGCTGTATCCGCCGCGCAGCGACGGCGTCGACCCTCATGTCTGCCCGGCATGCCAGGAGGGAAGGCTGTCGCTGCGCTGGGCGAAGACCGGGATGTTTCTCGGCTGCGGCCGGTATCCCGACTGCAGGTTCCGCCGCCCCCTCGACCAGGCGGACGAGCCGGACTGGCTGGGCGACCGGGCGCTGGGCCAGAACGAAGACGGAGAGGCTGTTTCCGTCCGGCGGGGACCGTACGGCTTCTATCTGCAGCTGGACACGGCGGAGGTACTGAGCGGCGAAAAGCCCGGCAAACCCAAGCGAGTCAGCCTGCCTGACGAGGAAAGCCCCTACGAGATCGACCTGGAACAGGCGAAGCGCTATCTGTCGCTGCCGCGGATGATTGGGGAGCATCCGGATGACGGCAAGCATGTAAGGGCAGGCATCGGACGTTTTGGACCGTACGTGCAGCATGACCGGCTTTACGCCAGCATCCCAAAGGGAGAGAGCGTGTTTGACGTCAACATGAACCGCGCCGTCGACCTGCTAGCCGACAAGGCACAGAAACGGTCTGGCAGCGCATCGGTGCTCAAGGAGCTTGGCGAGCACCCCGACGGCGGACCGGTGCAGGTGCTGGACGGCCGCTACGGCCCCTACGTCAAATGGGCGAAGGTCAACGCCACCATCAAGGATGGCATAGACCCGGCGGAGGTGACCATGGAGCAGGCGCTGGGCCTGATTGCCGACCGCCTCCGCGCCAAGGGAAAGAAGACTTCTTCCGCCTCCAGTGGCGGACGCAAAGCGGTTACGAAGAAAAGGCCGTCGGCCAAGTCAAAGTCGGCGAAGCCGGCGAAACGGTAGAACCTTGCCGCCAGCGGCGGGAACGGCGTCTGGCTGGAACACCCTCAGCGCCGTCTCGAGTTTCCTGTCCCGCACAAGAAGGCGGCCGTCGGCGGCGAACACCGCGAAGGCGCCCTGCCGCCTGGCATAGGCCGGGCGCTTCTCGATTCGGTACTGGGGAGCGATGGAGGCGCGGCCAAAGACGGCGAAGGTGGCGGCGTCCCGCTGGAAGGACATGGCGTAGTCGAGCCAGACGCCGCTGGCGACCATGCGCCCGTAGGTGTTGAGGATGGTACGGAGCTCTACGCGGGAGAAGGTGACCACATCGCCCTCCCCCCGCGGGGGGAGGGGCAAACGTATGACTGCTGCCGCACCCTCCATGGCGCAAGTATCGCACAGATGACACGAGGATGCAAGCGGGGGGTCCGCCGACTCTGCAGCCTGGCCAAGCCGAACGGCAAGGTGCTGGTCATGGTGGAAGGCGTCTGAGTACCTGCGGTGGGGCGCCGCCAGCCCCGCCGTGTGATTGTTGCGAAGCCGCTCGACGGCGCCTCTGCCCGATTCGCCAGCTGCGTCTGGGCCAGCCTCCCTGATTCGCCCTATCTACCACAGTCGGGCCTGACCGATTCGCCATGTTGCGCGTCCTGCCGATTCGCTCTATGCTATCCCGGTACTAGTGGGCATCATCAGGCTTGGAGCATGGCTATGGTCAGCGATTCAGACGCAGGGCACAGGTACGACCACCTCCTCGGCAGCGCTATCCTGTCAGCCGACGGGAGAGAGACCATTCGGCCCCGCAGCAGTACAAGGGGCATTCAGATCTCCCCGTATGCGCATGCTACATCGTGTGGTGGCGGCAGAAGTCTAAGCGCGGGCTTCTCGTTCATCGACCTGTTCGCCGGCATTGGCGGACTTCGAAGAGGCTTCGACGCTATCGGCGGCCAGTGCGTCTTCACCTCCGAGTGGAACAAGTACGCAGTCCAGACCTACGCACGCAACCACGACTGTGACCATGAGATCGCCGGGGACATCACCGCCATTCCGGCTTCTGACATCCCAGCGCACGACGTGCTGCTTGCCGGCTTTCCCTGCCAGCCGTTCTCCGTTGCCGGCGTATCGAAGAAGAACTCTCTTGGCCGCAGTCACGGCTTTCGCTGCAAGGCGCAGGGGACTCTTTTCTTTGACGTCGCACGCATCTTGGAGCACCACCGTCCAAAGGCGTTTCTGCTGGAAAACGTCAAGAATCTCCTTAGCCATGATGGAGGCCGTACCTTTGAGGTCATCCACAACGTACTTTCGGAAGAACTTGGCTATCAGATATCCACCCGCGTCATTGATGCGAAAGGGTACGTGCCACAGCACAGAGAGCGGGTATTCATTGTTGGCTTTCGCGACAGCTGTCCGTTCTCCCTTGACGATATGGCGCTGCCATTGCCAAGCATGGGGCCGAAACTGCGGTCCATTCTGCATCCCGAAGACGGATCTGAAACGCCTGAAGTTCGGTACACCTCATGGCCGAAGGCTAAGGTACTTCCAAAGTACACGCTTACGAACCACCTTTGGGAGTATCTGCAAGACTACGCCCAGCGGCACCAAGCCAAAGGCAATGGTTTCGGATACGGGCTGTGCGGGCGCAACGACGTCTCTCGAACGCTTTCGGCTCGATACTACAAGGATGGCTCTGAAGTCCTCATAAAGCAGACTGGCCGCCGTAACCCTCGAAGACTAACTCCAAGAGAATGCTCCAGGCTCATGGGATTTGATGCGCCAGATGGCAGCAGTTTCCAGATACCTGTTTCTGACACGCAGGCATACAAGCAGTTTGGAAACGCTGTTGTGGTTCCAGTGGTAGAGGCTGTTGCTCGCCACATGGCCCCCTATGTGCTGTCCAACTCTTCGATACATGATCAGCGTGATGGTTGCTACGTCAACGATCTTGCGGCATAGTTTCCTTTTGCGCTGACGCTTTACATTTGGATGCGGCTTGCGCTTCTGCGCCTGCAACATCCCCTCGTTTGACAGATTGGAGTTGACTATGTTTACTGGATTGCTTTCAGATCACTTTGATGGGGTTGCGTTCAAGCATCTTTCGGAAGTGGAGATAAACTCCGCCACCTCCAACCAGCACGAGTTCAATGGGGTGGGCTCTCTCGTGGAAATTTTAGGGCCAACATCCGAAAAGAAAACCTTTGCTGCAAGTTTCTTTTGGGCCGATGATGACAACGTTGACGATTTGCTAAATCGTAGAGGCAGCTGCACTTGGTCCGACGTACGGAGAATGCAGCCGCAGCGCTCTCCAGAGTATCGACTGTATTATTCGCCCGAGGCAAACGATGTGGTGAAGCAGGCTCAGCCCGGCGACTTGCTGTTTGTTGCCAAGCACAAGGGGGTGGACCGTCTTCTGGTAGTGCTATGCGCCTCCGATTCGGTCGTTGCCAATAACTTCATCGCCCTGTTTGGCATTGGCGAGATTGGCCATTCCACCAAGACAATGGAGCTGAATCAAGAGAACAGCCCTCATATGAACTTTCTGGTCATAAGCATTTTTAGGGATTTTGGCCTTGAATTTGACTTTCCCGAACTGCCTATCAGCGATACGCTGATCTCACAGTATGGCAGCAACGGCAAGCTGCCATCAACAAGGGAGTTTTCCCAGTTCACCCGCAATGCGGTTGAAGATGTCGATCCTATCAAGGAGCCAGACTGGGCACTGTACAGCTGGATGACGCATGAGGAAATATTCTGGACAATACTGGACGCCCACCGAATTTCAAGCAGAATTCATGAGGGCTTCTTGATTGATGGCAAAGCCGATGTACATGGCTTCATGTACTTTGCCAAGAGCGTTCTCAACAGGAGAAAGTCGAGAGCCGGCTACGCGCTCAACAATCACACTGCTGCCGTGCTCGATGCGCACAAACTGCGATATGAACGAGAAGTGAAAGCCAAGAAAGGACGCAGGATAGATTTTCTGTTTCCCGGAATGAGGGAATATAGCAACTCGGAGTTCGATTTGAATTTACTGACCGTGCTGGAGGCAAAAACCACTTGCAGGGAGAGATGGTCGCAGGTGGAGTCAGGGGCAAGTCGAATAAGCACGAAGCATCTTCTGACCACAGACCATAATTTGTCTAAGAGCATGATTAACGACACGGACATCAATAGATTGCGTCTTGTCATACCTAAGCCGATACTCTCGAAATACTCAAGGCGTCTTCAGGGTGAGATGATGAGTCTTGAGGATTTTCTCGCCATGGTGAAAGAAAGGCAAGCCCGAGCAGATCAGCAGAAGTAATGGCGGCAGAGAGGAAGGAAAGACTCTGTTAACTTCGCCTTGTACGCCCCCGACCCAGTACGCGGAATCTGACCTGCCTGTACATTGCTGCCCCAGCCTTGGGAAGCAGGCAGGGTATGGAAGTCAGCGCAATTTCCTAGCAGGGCAAGAGTTTCCGGGCGCGCGCCCGAAATCCGGGGTTAGAAGAGATACGGTGCACAAGTACTTCCGAAGGTCAGAGGAGGCAGGTGAACACAGCCCAACGCCCGCAATGGCCCGAGGCTGGACCTATTCAAGGAAAACCCTCGCAGACGGCTCGCAAATGCAGCCTTACGGATGGCACCGGCAACGGTATGCCTGCAGGAGGTCCACCAAGTGGGCCGCAGCGGCAGGGCGATCTTCCTACGATGGCGGCTTGCGGAAGAATGCCAACACAAGCGCGCGGCCTTATCGAAACCTTGGAAGGTGGGCCAGTCGTGGTGGAGGCCAATCTAGTCCTGGCAGAGGAAACAGCGAGAAGATGGCTAAGCGGACTGCCGCGGGAAACGACAGCACCCCGACCCGGCCACTTTTCTGGTGCTGCCAGTGCCGCCGCAGGCGGAGCCGTGAGTGGATGCGCGGCAGCCGCTGGCCAGCCAGAATTTCTCCCGAAGGCTGTCAGTTCATCCGGCTGATGTCAACCGCGTACTGGCCGTCCGTGTGCCCGTTGAAGTACTCATCCACCCCAGGGTGGTCCACCGGCTCTCCGGTCTCGTCCGGCACCAGATTCTGCTCGGAGACGTACGCTTCGTAGTGGTCGTGCACGTTCTCTGCCAGCAGGTGATAGAAGGGCTGGTCCCGACGGGGACGGAGGGGTTCGGGGATCTGGTTGTACCACTCCTCGGTGTTCTGAAACTCCGGGTCGATGTCGTAGACCACGCCCCTGAACGGGTAGATGCGGTGCCTGACTACCTGGCCAATGGCGTACTTGGGTCGCTGCTGCTTCTTGCTCATTCTGCTCCTCGGCCCCGCATGCGCGGGACCTCCCTTCTGACAGGTCCAATATGTAGCACATTGAGGCGATTTGTCCAGTGGACGGGCGGCGGCGTTTCGCTATCCTGTCCGCCGTGCAGGTCGAACAGTCCAGTCGCATTCGCTTCCTTGGCGCCCTCCTAGCTGGCGTGGCGCTCCTCTCCGGCTGTGCAACCGACAGCCAGCCAAGCACCACCACCGACCTCTGCCGCATCTTCGACGAGCGTCCCCACTGGTACCGCGCGGCCGTCAAGTCCCACCAGAAGTGGGGTGCGCCGGTGCACGTGCAGATGGCGATCATCTGGCGCGAATCGGCTTTCCGCCCCAAGGTCAAGGCCCAGCGGGTTCACTTCCTCGGCTTCATTCCCGCTGGCCGCGCCTCCTCCTCCAGAGGGTTCACCCAGGCCGTCGACGGTACCTGGGAGTGGTACATGGACTCCACGGGAAACCGCGGCGCCAGCCGAAGCGACTTCGAGGACTCCGCCGACTTCGTCGGCTGGTACACCCGCATGTCCCGTCGGCTGAGCAACATCCGCCAGTCGGACGCCTACCGCCAGTACCTCGCCTACCACGAGGGACAGGGCAACTACAACAAGGGAAGCTACCGCAGCAAGCCGCAGGTGCGGAAGGCGGCAAGGGAAGTCGAGGAAATGGCCGACCGCTACGCCCGCCAGCTGCGCAGGTGCAAGGGAGGGTCCAGCTCCTCTGCCCCGCTCGACTTCTGGAAACGGGTGGCGGGCAGGCAACTCCAGCCCCCTGAAGGCGAAGGCTGAAGTTCATCCGCCAGCCGCTGGGGGATTGAAGTCAGGCCCTCCCTACCCCATTATCTTTACCGTCAGGCCGGCATAGCTCAGTTGGCAGAGCAGCGGTTTTGTAAACCGAAGGTCGAGGGTTCGAATCCTTCTGCCGGCACCGCCTATCTCTCGCGACCCCGCTCGCACAGCCAGCCGTGCAGCTCCCCCGTCCGTTCGCTGCCGCAGGACAGCGCCAGAATGTACGCCTGGACGCCAAAGAAGCACGCGGCGTCCTTCTCGCCAGCTTCCTCAAAGCCCTGCGCCGCGCCGGCGTAGAGGTCCACGAGCGCGGGCTCGTCGCCTTGGGCGTGCGCCTCGAGTATCCGCCGGTTGCGCTCCCCGTCGTCCATTGCCATCGGTCCGCTCGCGCGGGCGATCAGGCCAGCATTTGGTTGGCCACCCAGGCATGGAACGTATGGGTTGGCGTATCCATGACCGGCGAGAACTTGCCCCCGTCGAATGCCGTCGAGTGGCGGCCGCTCTGCATGCCCTCGACGACCCCGATATCCTCGACGAAGATCTCGTGCCACTGCTCCTCGTTGATTCGGCGCAGCTCGTCAAACTCAGCCGACAGCGACTCGGGTTGGGCGTAGCGGATGACCACGCGCTCCAGCGTGCGGGCTGGACCTTTGGGCACCAGAAGGATCGAGTACACGTGGTCCCTGTGCACCCCGAACATGATGTTGGGGTAGAGGGCGATGTACTCGGCCCCGGTGTCCCACTTGTCCGACAGGCCCTCGAAGTCGGCGAACGCCTTGCTGCCGTCGCCCAGCCTCGGGCTGTAGACGGTGGTGCCCTGTCCCGAGAAGTGTCCGGGATTCATGATGTGGTAGTGGTCCTCAAGCCGCGAGTAGGCGTTCAGGCCAGGATGCACCCACGGCAGGTGGTAGCTCTCGCAGTAGTTCTCGACCGCCAGCTTCCAGTTGCAGGCGACGTCCAGCGTGAAGGAGGAGTCGTTCTCGGGGCGGTAGTCCGTCTTGTCGAACTCCTTCCAGCGCTCGATGAGGTCGGCCGCGTGCTCCTCGAACGGAGGCGCGTCGCCGGAGACGTTGACGAAGACCACGTCGCGGAAGACATGGCTGCGCACCTCGAACAGTCCGAGCTCGTCGCGGTGGATGTCGTCGTGAAGATTCTGCCCCGGTCCGCCGACATGCGGAGTGGAAACCAGACGGCCGTCCAGCCCGTAGCACCAGGAGTGATACGGGCAGCGAATCGCGCCGGGGATGTTGCGCGGCTTGTCGACGAGAATCATGCCGCGATGCCGGCAGACGTTCTCGAACACGCGGACCTTCCCTTCCCGGTCCCGTAGCACCAGCAGGGGCACGCCCAGAAGCTCCGTGGGAATCGCGTCGCCCGGATTGGGCACTTCGCTGGCGAATTCCAGCGCCGCCCATGTCTGGTGGAACAGCGGTCCCTTCTCTCGCTCGTAGGTCTCCAAGTCGACGTAGTGCTCGCTTGGCAGTCCCAGAGCCTTGTTGACGTCGCCAGCCACCCTCTCGAGAGTGGCTACTTGGTCTGTAGCAACTTCGACATTCATGGTTGAACCTCCCAGTTCGAGCCGGACTGCGTCGTGTTGTCCGGCGGCGGCAATAATACAATTTTTTGCGCTCGACGTGTCGGTCATTGCCCGTGTCAAGCCCGCGGTCGCAGAGTCAGGCAGCGGATAGATGCACCGCAATTTGGCTCGATGATGCTTGATCGATTTCTTGCCCAAACGGTGCAGGGGACGGGTTGACTGATCGAATTTGATCGGATACGGATCGGTTTGGTGAAGCGAAGCGGGATTTTGACATCCATGCAATTGTGTGATACGCTGAACTTGAACGACGGCGCAGCCCGACGGCGCAGCCCGACGTGAAGTACGGCCTCGTCCATTCGTCAAGTGGCCAGGCGGCAAGCGCGGCCTGATCGAGACCTACCGGCGATTCCTTCCCGACCGATTCGGCACCTACTGGGAACCCTTCCTCGGCGGAGGTGCGCTCTTCTTCCACCTGCGCCCCAGCCGCGCCCGCCTGTCCGACGTCAACCCCGACCTCTGCGCCGCTTGGCGCATGGTGAAAAGCCGCCCGGAACTCCTAATCGACCGCCTTGCGCAGCTCGCCGAATCGCATGACAAGAATCAGTACTACAGGGTGCGCTCCCAAGGCGGCCCTCACGGCGACCCCGTCGAGACCGCCGCCCGCCTCATCTATCTGAACCGCACCTGCTACAACGGGCTGTGGCGGGTCAACCGCCGGGGCGAGTTCAACGTCCCTATTGGCAGCTACCGCAACCCCGCCATCCTTGACGCCGGCAACCTGCGCGCCTGCAGCGCCGCGCTGCGATCAGCCACCATCGCCTGCCGCTCCTATCTGCGAATCACGCCCAAGCCAGGCGACTTCGTCTACGCCGACCCTCCCTACGACATGGCCTTCAGCAGCTACGCCGCCGAGGCGTTCGGAGAGGACGACCAGGAGCGCCTGCGCGACCAGGCGCTGAAATGGCATCAGGCCGAGGCGCTGGTGATGCTGTCAAACGCCGACACGTCCCTGATCCGCAGGCTCTACCGCTTCGACGGATCCCCCTTCAGCCTGCATCGCGTCAGCGCACCCCGCGCCATCAGCAGGGACCCCGCTGGCCGCGGCAAAGTGGCGGAGCTTGTCATCCGCAACTGGTCATGAGCGCCCGGGACCTCGCACCGTCGTGCGACGAGCACAAACGCGGACGGCGTCTCCCGAAGGATGTCGGTGAGATGGAGCGTCTGATGAAAGACCTTCCCGACTATCAGGGGGGTGAAGGCCGCCATAAGTGCCCGTACTGCGCCTACGTCGAGGGATTCAACGAGGGCTTGCGGCTGGGCTGCCTAGGAAATGGCAGTGGGGACGGAGAGCCATGAGCGCCGATTCGGGAGGGGCCAAGGCCAACCGCACGGGCGACAACCTCGAGCAATTCATCGTTGGCCAGCTGGAGCGCCACACCTACGTGCTGCAGCGTCGGGACAAGCGCCAGCTGAACTCCCTGCCAGACGGCCCCTCCTACTGGAGCCAGTTTCCCATCGGCCCCGGAATTTACGACACGCCCGTCAAGGTGGATTTTCTGGTCTACCACCCGGTCAAGCATCCTTGTCTGCTAATCATCGAAGCGAAGTGGCAGGAGTCGTCAGGCAGCGTCGACGAGAAATATCCCTATCTCATCCAGAACATCCAGAAACGCTATCCCTACAAGACGCTGCTGCTGCTCGACGGAGGCGGTTACAAGAAAGGGGCCGAGAAGTGGGTGAGAAACCAAGTGGGCGGCAACCTGATCGGCGTGTGGTCGATGGCTGAGTTTCAGACCCGCGTCAACAACGGTTTCCTGTAGACCGCGCTACCTGCGGCCTCCCATCCCGCCTGCAGCAGCCGCCCCTACACGTAGCGGGCGATGAGAAACGCCGCCGCGACTCCCAGAATCAGCAGCCGTATGCCCCACCTGACCTTGCTGTTCATGGCTAACTCCGCGCCTGCCTGAACGCCGCCGCGCCGCCATGCAGGCAGCAACCGCGCCGGCCCAAATTACGCCTGTCCGCTAGCAGCGGCAACAGGCTGCCTATTGCGCTATGGCATGCACTGGCGGACGGCGTAGCGCCGCCCGCCAGCGTTCCCGGTCAGGGAAGGTCGCCGATAACGCCCCCGACCAGCCAGTCCATGGTCAGCAGCTCCTGGTCGGTGGCGGTGCGCCCCGCCTCGATTCGCAGCGTGCCGTCGCGGTCGTAGATCGGCCCGGTGAACGGATGCACCGCTCCCGACCGCACGTCCATCTCGGCCTTCCGCGCCGCCGCCTTCACGTCGTCGGGCATCAGCCGGTACTCGGACATGACCACCTCGTCGGCGGCGAAGCCGCCCCAGCTGTCCTGCGACGCCCAGGTGCCGTCCAGCGCCGCCTTCGTCCGCTTCACGTAGTACGGCGCCCAGTTGTCGACGATCGAGGTGAGCTGGGCGTCCGGGCCAAACTGCACCATGTCGGACGCCTGGCCGAAAGCGTGGATTCCTTCGGTCTGCGCCACCTGCATCGCCGCCGGCGAATCGGTGTGCTGCATCAGAATGTCGACGCCCTGGTTGATGAGGGCCTTGGCCGCGTCGGCCTCCTTGCCGGGGTCGTACCAGCTGCTGACCCAGACGATGGTCGCCGTCACCTCGGGATTGACCGCCCGCGCCGCCAGCACCGTCGCGTTGATGCCGCGGATCACCTCCGGAATCGGAAACGAGACGATGTAGCCGAGCTTGTTGGTCTTGGTCATGTGGCCGGCGATGGTGCCGAGGACGTGGCGGCCCTCGTAGAACCTCGACGAGTAGGTGGCGACGTTGTCCGCCCGCTTGAAGCCGGTGGCATGCTCGAACATCACGTCCGGAAAGTCCTTGGCGACCTCGATGGTCGAGTCCATGAAGCCGAAGGACGTGGTGAAGACGAGGTCGTGGCCCGAGGCCGCCAGCTGCCGAATCACGCGCGCGGCGTCCGGCCCCTCGCTCACGCTTTCGACGAAGGTGGTTTCCACCTTGTCGCCCAGCGCCTCTTCGATGGCCTGGCGGCCCTGGTCGTGCTGGTAGGTCCAGCCGAAGTCGCCGACCGGTCCGACATAGACGAATCCGACTTTCAGCGGGTCGGCCGCGCCAGCGGGCACGGACATCAAGGCCGCGGCGAGCGCCACGGCGGCGAGAGAGAGTTTGTTCATGGGAAGGCTCCTTGGTTTGGATGATGCGCTGACACCGCGTCAGCGCTGCGCCTGATACGGCCGCCCAAGCGACCCCGGCGCGTTGCTGCGCGCCAGATGCTGGTCCCGCGAGATCAGCACCAGCGCGACAATGGTAGCGAGATAGGGCGCCATCGCAAAAAACTGCGACGGCAGGCCCACGCCGAAAGCGTGCCCGTAGAACTGCAGCTGGGTGACGGCCGCGAACAGGTACGCGCCAAGCACCAGGCGTCCGGGGCGCCAGGTCGCGAACACCACCAGCGCCAGCGAAATCCAGCCGCGCCCGGCGGTCATGTTCTCGCCCCACAGCGGCGTGTAGGCAAGCGACAGGTAGGCGCCGCCAAGGCCGGCAAGCAGCCCGCCGAACAGCGTCGCCAGGTAGCGCACCAGCGCCACGCGGTATCCCAGCGCATGGGCGGCAGCCGGGTCGTGGCCGATGGCCCGCAGCGCGAGTCCCATTCGCGTGCGGTCGAGAAACAGCCATGCCGCCAGAGCAAGGGCAAGGGCCAGATAGACCAGCGCGTCGTGCCCGAACAGCACCCGCCCGACCGCGGTGCCATCGGACAGCAATGGAATGGAGAGCTTGGGCAGCGGCTCCAGCGCCTCGCCGACCAGCCCCTTGCCGATCAGCCCGGACGCGCCGATGCCGAAGATGGTCAGGGCCAGGCCGACGGCCGGCTGGTTGGCGAGAAAGGACACCGTCAGCACGGCGAACAGCAGGCTCATGGCCGCTCCGGCGAGGGCGCCTGCAAGAACCGCCAGCAGCGAGGAGCCGAGGCTGAAGGAGACCAGAAAGGCGACCACCGCCCCCATCAGCATCATGCCCTCGAGGCCGAGATTGAGGACGCCCGCCCGCTCGGCGATGAGCTCGCCAATGGCGGCGAACAGAAACGGCGTTGCGGCGACCATCACGGCGGCGAGGACGTTTTCCATGGCCGGCTCCCTTAGGCGGTACTGGCGAGGCGCGGGCGGTAGCGAATCAGGGTGTCGCTGGCCAGCAGATAGAACAGCAGCATGCCCTGGAACAGGCCGGTGACGTTGCGCGGCAGCTTGAGCAGGATCTGGGCGTTTTCGCCGCCGATGTAGCTCACCGCCAGCACCATGGCGGCAAGCAGCGCGCCCAGCGGGTCCAGCCGGCCGACGAAGGCGACGATAATGGCGACGAAGCCGTACTCGGCGGAGATCATCGGCTGCAGCTGGCGCACCGTCGCCGACACCTCGATGGCGCCCGCCAAGCCCGCCAGCGCCCCCGACAGCAGCAAGGTGAACAGCACCGCGCCCGCCCGCGAGAAGCCGGCGAAGTCGCCCGCCAGCGGAGCGTCGCCGATGACCCTGAGGCGGAAGCCCGCCATGCCCCGGCGCATCATCGCCCACAGCGCCACCGCCACCAGCACGGCCAGCGGCAGGCCGGCGTGCAGGCGGGTGCCCTCCGCCAGGCGCGGCATCAGGAACGCCTCGGCAAGGTCCCGGGTCTCGGGAAAGCCGAAGCCCTCGGGATTGCGCCACGGTCCGCGCACCAGCCAGTCGAGCAGCAGCGCCGCCACGTAGGTGAGCATCAGGCTGACGAGGATCTCGTTGCATCGGAAGCGCGTCTTGAGCAGGGCCGGTATCGCCGCCCACAGCATGCCGCCCGCCATGCCCGCCAGTAGGTAGGGCAGCAGCCACCAGCCGCTGCGGGCGTCGGGAAACTGCAGGGCCAGGCCGCCGGCGAAAACCGCGCCCAGGGTGTACTGGCCGGCGGCGCCGATGTTCCAGACGTTGGCCCGGAAGCACAGGGCCAGGCCGGCCCCGATCAGGCTGAGGGGAATCGCCTTGACCAGCAGCTCCGAGCGGCTGTAGGCGTCGGCGAACGGCGACAGGAAGTACACGCCGAGCACCTCGACGGGCCGGTAGCCCATGGCGGCCAGCATGGCCCCGCCCGTCGCCACCGTCAGGGCGACGGCAATGGCGGGAGAGGCAAGCGACAGCAGCTGCGACGGCTGGCTGCGCGGCTCCAGGCGAATCATGCGGCGCCCCCCATCAGCAGGCCGGCCCGCTCTGCCGTCATGGCCTCGGCCGGCTCCGGCGGCGACAGCCGCCCGCGGTGCAGCACCGCGATGCGGTCGCTGATTTCGAACACCTCGTCCAGGTCCTGGCTGATGACCAGCACCGCGGCGCCGCGGCTGGCAAGGCCGACCAGCGCCCGTCGGATCTCGGCGGCGGCGCCGGCGTCCACGCCCCAGGTCGGCTGCGAGGCCACCAGCACGCCCGGCTCGCGCAGTATCTCGCGGCCCACCACGAACTTCTGGAGATTGCCGCCAGAGAGGCTGCCGGCGGTGGGCCGGTCGCCGCCGGCGCGCACGGAAAACGATTCCCGGATCCGCCGCGTCCAGTCGCTGGCGCGGTCATGGCGTATCCATCCCCATGGCGCCAGCCGCGCCACCTGATGGTGGGTGAGCAGGACGTTTTCCTCAAGGGTCATGTCGCGCACCGAGGCATGGCCCAGCCGCTGCTCGGGCACGAACGCCATCCCCTTCATGCGGCGGCCTGCCGGTCCGGTGCGCCCCAGCGCCATGCCGTCGACCTGGATGCAGTCCGCCCGCTTTGCCGCGATCTCGCCGGTGAGCGCGGACATCAGCTCGGCCTGTCCCTCGCCGGCTACCCCGGCGACGCCGACAATTTCGCCGGCGCGCACCTCCAGCGAGACGTCCTCGATATCCATGCCATGCAGGGCGGGTGACTTGAGGGACAGGGCCTCGAGCTTAAGCCGCGCCTCGCCGCCCTGCCCTCCGGCCCGCTCCACTCCCGCCGCCGTCTCGCCGATCATGCGCTCGGCCAGGGAGCCGACGCTTTCCTTCGCGGGGTCGCACTCCGAAACGACCTCGCCGTCGCGCAGGATGGTGGCGCGGTGGCACAGGGCGCGGACCTCCTCGAGCCGGTGCGAGATGTAGAGGACGGCGCGGCCCTCGTCCGAAAGGCGGTGGAGAATGGCGAACAGCCCCTCCGCTTCCTGCGGCGTCAGCACCGAGGTGGGCTCGTCGAGAATCAGCAGCCTGGGATTCTGCAGCAGGCAGCGCAGCACGCCCACCCGCTGCCGCTCGCCCACGGAAAGGTGGTAGACCGGGGCTTCGGGCTCGATGGCCAAACCGTAACTGCCGGAGACATCGGCGATGCGGGCGCGCAGGTCGCGCATGGATTCCTCGGGCAGGCCGAGGGCAAGGTTTTCGGCGACCGTCAGCTCTTCGAACAGCGTGAACTCCTGAAACACCATGCCGATACCCAGGGAGCGGGCGTCGGCCGGGCTGTGCAGGCGGACGGGAGAGCCGTTCCATAGCAGCTCGCCGGCCGTGGGATGGAGGACGCCGTAGAGAATCTTGACGAGGGTGGACTTGCCGGCGCCGTTCTGGCCGAGCAGCGCGTGGCGCTCGCCGGCGTGGACAGCGAGATGGATGCCTCGGTTGGCCTCGAAATCCCCAAACCGCTTGACGATGCCGCGGGCTTCGAGGAGCGGGGGGGGTGCGGAGGCTGTTTCCACTGGGCGCCTCCTCTCGAAAACCGGGGGTTCGCGGCACAGGGCAAGCACCCCACTGATACACGCGGCGGGCGGACGGGGCAAGTGCGCGCACGTTCGACCGCAGCGGACGGAATCCGCGCGCCTGCATTGCGCCAAGGCAAGCTCACCAATACGCTGATTCGGAATCACTGCCCCGACAGTAGGAAGGGACACGGAATGAAGAGCCTTGAAAAACGGGAAGTCACGCCCGCCGCGGCCGATGAAATGGTACGCACAGCCTTGGAGACTGCCCGCGGCAAGGGACTGGAAGTCGCCGTCGCCGTGGTCGACCCGCACGGCTATCTGGTGTCCTTCGGAAGAACCGACAGAGCCGACGCGCCCGTTGGCGAGTACGCGATAGACAAGGCGTACACCGCAGGAACCCTGGGCGCGTCAAGCGCGGCGTTCGGAAAGCGCATGGCCAGCGCCCCCTCCGCCGGACTGGGCCTCAGCACCCGCAGCAGGCTGCTCGCCTGGGGCGGCGGTGTCGCCATCTACGAGAACGGCACGTGCATCGGGGGGCTGGGCGTGTCGGGCGGAGCTGATGAGGACGACATCGCCATTGCAGAATCGGCGGTGCAGGCAGCCGATCTCGACCCTCGATAGGAGACTGCGCGACTGGCGGTCAGCCGCCATGCGAAAACAGGCACGCCGACAGTCGGAATGGCCGCCTCAAAAGCCGACGCGCATCTCCAGCATCGCGGCATGGTCAGCGGGCTTGGAGCGGCGTTCCTTGCGCTCGCCGTAGAGTTCGAGGCTCAGCCGCTCAAGCGCGACCTCGTGTCCCCGCATCTCGGCGCCCAGACGCATTCGAACGGCTTCGCCGCCAAATTCCGTCTCGCCGTAAAGCGTCGCCAGCGCCCGCGTCCGTTCCGCGTCCACGCCATACCCCAGGCGCATCCGCGTTGCCGCGCCATTGCTCGATGACGGGCTCAGGCTGCCGCTGGAGTCGGCCCTCCACATCGATTCGGCGGAGTCGGAGTCCGGGGCGTTCCACAGCTGCTCCAGCGAAACCTGGAGGCCTCGGGCATCCGCGCCGGGGTCGTAGGACACCCCAAGGCCAAGTCCCATCTCCTTGAATCCCTCCTGGCCATGGAAAAGAAGGTAGCTTCCCCTTCCCGAAATCTCGACGCCGCCGTCCGCGCTGACGTGCCTGAAGTCGCCCGCGACATCCAGCCCGGCGCCAGTTTCGGCGTCCCCTCCGTCGTGCCGCGCTCCCAGCTCAAGCGCGTAGTCCGTCTGCCCGTTGACGGGCGGCCGCGATGGCGTCATCTCCGCCGCCACCCTTATGCGCTGGGAGCCCGCGTCAATGTCGCCGGCCGACGCTTCCGCGCCGTCGGCGGAAACGGTTGCGGTAAACGCGTCCGCCTTGAACGCGATGCTTCTGCCCCAGCGATTCGAGAGGTGGTTCCAGGCGCCGACAGCGATCATCCGCGCGCCCAAGTCCATTGTTGCCTCTCCGCTGCTATGCGTGGTGTCAGCCTCGCCGCTGCCCACGCCAAACGCGCCCCAGACTTCCAGCCCCGATGGGGACTTCCAGCGTAGCCAGGGCATGACGCTGGTCAGAGTCGAGTCGATCTCGCCGCTGCCGTCGCTGGAGTCCGCGAAGCTGTACTCCGCCGATCCCGAGCTCTGGCTGACCGCGAGGCCGAGTACCGCGGTTTCGCTCATCCGGTAGTCGAGGCCGAGACTGAAGGTGGTGGTGGAACCCTCGGAAGTCAGGCTGCTGAAATCGCCGCCGTCCAGTTCGCTCTCGTAGCTGCCATGCCTTCCCGCTCCCCAGTACACCATGGAGCCGCGTCCCGCCTCTCCGTCCAAGGCCAGCGAAAAGCTGGACCGCCGGGAAATGGCGTCGCTGTCGGGAATGCCCGCCCAGCTTCGAAAGTCCTCAAGGTTGCCTTCGGCAAGCGTGCCCCGGTTCGCCCAGGCGTCTGAATACGGCGACGCGTTGACCGCCTCGACGCCAAACAGCCGGGCGATTTCCTTTGCCGCTTGACGGCTTCCGCGTCCGGGAGCGAAAGCGCTGCCGTCGACGGCGCGTCCGCCAACACTGGCATGGGAGGACGGCTGTCCGTGCCTGTGGGACTCGACGCGGCTCCAGATCGAGTCAACGAGGCCGATGGTGACCGAGCGTCCGAAGCTGGCAAGCCCGCCTTTGGCGGCAAAGACCTCCGCCTCCGACAGCCCGCCCTGCCTGGCCCAGGCGCTCGTCTTGGTCTCGGTGTAGCCGACGTCGTCCGTGAAATAGACCACCAGCCGCAGATAGTTCCCCTCGTCTGCTTCCTGCACCATGTACGTGGCAGTGTTCGCCCCGCGTATGTCCGCGGCGTTGACGTCGCGGGCATCGGCCGAGCGCTGCCACTGGTAGGTATAGACCAGCGTGTCTGGGCCGTTCGCGTCCGCAATGGCGGACGTATCGGCAGTCAGCTGCACCTCGTCAGTATCCGTACGGACAGTCGCCAGTTTCAGGTCGCCCGCCGCTGGCGTGTTAGACTCGGAAAAGGCCGACTGTACCGCGGCGGTCCATGCGCCCACCCTCGTTTCAGGGTATTCGTCGCCGTCCGTGAAACTCACGGTCATCCGCAGGAGCTTGCCTTGGTCCGCGGCAACCGGCGTGTAGGTCGATGCAGTCGCGTCGGCAATATCCTCGCCGTTGGTGTCCGCTGCGTCGTCCGCTCGCCTCCACTGGTAGCTCCAGCCCGGCGCGGTCAGGCCGTTGCCGTCGGTGACGGCGGCCAGCCGGGCAATCAGGTCGACGTTGACCCGAGGCGTGCCGAAGTATGTCACGTCGCCGGTCGCCGGTACGTTGTCGCGCTTCAGCACGGCCGCCGTCCAGTCGCTCTCCTTGACCTCCTCGTGGCCATCGTCGTCCATAAACGTCACCACCACCTGCAGATGCCTGCCCTGGTCGTTTGCCTTGTCTGGCGTGTAGGCCGACGCTGTCGCGTCCGCGATGTCAGCAGCTCCCGCGCCCGAAGCGTCGTTTGCGCGCCTCCACTGGTAGGTGAATGCGGTCGGCGGCGTCAGTCCGTTGACCGCGTCCATGATGGTCGAGGTGTTTGCAGCCAATTCAACGCCCACCCGCACCGCGCCGCCGCCCGCGACAGCAAGGGCAACGTCGCCCGTCGCCGGCGTATCCGCCCGTACCAGCACCGCCGCGGTCCAGGCGCTCTCCATGGGTGTCTCGTACCCGTCATCGTCCGTATAGGTCGCCGTCACCCGCAGATGCTTGCCCTCGTCCGCCTTCACGGGCGTGTAGGTCGCCGCTGTTGCGCCAGAGATATCTGCACCGTTGGTGTCCGATGCATCGTCAGCGCGTCTCCACTGGTAGGTCCAGCCGGGCGCGTTGAGGCCATTGGCGTCGTCGACGCCCGTCACGTCCGCCTCCAGCCCGACGCCAACCTGCGCCCTGCCAGATACCGTCACTTCGCCTGTCGGCTCGACGTCGGGAGCTGCGGGGAGAATTGGCCCTGCCCATTCGCTCTGCTGCGACTCCGGGTAATCGTCGTCATCCATGAACCTGACCGTGACCCGCAGAAACCTGTTGATATCCCCGACAGCAGGCGTGTAGCTCTCCGAAGTCTCGCCAGCGATGGCCGCCGCGCCCGTACCCTGACCGTCATCCGCAATTTCCCATGAATACATCCAGTCCGCCCCGACCAGTCCGTTAGCATCAGTGATGCCCGACGGGTCCGCCGCCAGCGGCAGGTTTACCCGCGGCGTACCGCGAAACGTCAGGTCGCCGCCCGCCGCCATGGGATGGCGTCGAAGCAGCGCCGCCGTCCAGCTGCTATCCACCATCTCCTCGTAGCCGTCGTCGTCAGTAAACGTCACCCTCACGCGCAGGCGCTTGCCCTGGTCCGCCTTGACCGGAAGGTACGTCTCGCCCGTCGCCCCCGTGATGTCTTCGCCGTTGGTGTCCGAGGTATCGTCCGCCCGCCTCCACTGGTAGGCGAATGTGACAGGCGGCGTGAGGCCGTTCGCCGGATCCATGATCGCCGACGTGACCGCCGTCAGTTCGACGCCTACCCGCGCATCGCTCTCGCCCTGAGGCAGCGAAACCGTAACATCGCCCGTCGCGTCTACGGCAAGCGGCATTACAGCTGGGGTCCAGTCGCTTTCCACGGACTCCATGTAACCTTGGGGGTCAGTGAAGCTCACCACCATCTGGAGATGCTTGCCGAGGTCGTCCGCCGCGGTTGGCGTGTAGGTCGTTGCAATTGCGCCCGTGATGTCCGCGGCGTTGGCGCCCGAGTCGTCGTCCGCCCGTCTCCACTGGTAGCGGAGCGTGCCGAGCCCGTTGCCGTCGTCAACCCGCGACGCGTCTGCTTCCAACTCGTCGCCAACCTGCACCGTCGTGCCCCGGGGCAGGGTGATGGTTACGTCGCCAGTCGCGGCTCTGGGCGCGCTGCGCGCCGCCACCGCCGGAGTCCAGAAAACCGGCGGCGACGACTGGCTTGCCGACGTCGATACGCTTGTCACCATCTCCAAATAGCCGTCATCGTCCATGAAACTCACCACCACCTGCAGGTGCCTGCCAACATCCGCCGCCGTCGGCGCGTAGGTCGCCGCTGTCGCGCTGGAAATGTCTTCGCTGCCAGCGCCAGCTCGGTCATCCGCGCGCCTCCACTGGTAGTTGAAAGTTGGCGAAGTCAGGCCGTTCACCGGGTCGGCGATGCCAGACACGTCCGCCGTCAGCGGGAGGTCGGTCAAAATCTCCGTCACGCCCGTTGGGGTATGGATCGTCACCGAGCCCGTGGCGGGGGCGTCGACTCGCGGCAGCACCTGCGTCCAGGGACTCGTCTGGACAATGCTATAGAGGTCGTCGTCCAAACCCGATACCTGCACGCGAAGGTACTTCCCCTGGTCGTCCGCCTTGGTTGGCGTGTAAGTGTTGCCCCGTGCGCCTGAAATGTTCGCCCTGCCCGTACCCGCAGCGTCGTCCGCCCGCTGCCAGTCGTACTGCCAGTCCGGGCTTGTGAGGCCGTTGACCGGGTCCGTGACGCCGGACATGTCAGCCGTCAGCAGGGCGTCAACCTGAAATACGCCAGTTGCAGACGTTACTGCCAGGTCGCCCATCTCATCCGTGTCGTCGCGCCTGACAACCGCCGCCGTCCAGTCACTCGTCTTGGTTTCACTGTTCATCTCATCGTCGGTGAACGCCACCGTCACCCGAAGAACCTTGCCCTGGTCCGCCTTTACCGGCGTGTAGTTCACCGAGGTCGCGCCGGTGATGTCCGCAGTGTTTGCGCCAGCGTTGTCATCCGCGCGCTCCCACTGGTACGTCCAGCCAGGGTTGGTCAGACCGTCCTCGTCGTTCGTAATGCCGGATATGTCCGACATCAGCTGAACGTCGACTTTTGGCGTGCCGGAAATTGTTACGTCGCCATCGGCCGGAACGTCGCGGGGAAGAATAGGACCATGCTGCTGCGAGCAGACCGTTTCAATGGGGGAGGTACCATACGTATAGCATGCGAAAACCAGTTTGTCCGCCTGGGCTGCGCCAATCGTGTGGGTTGCCGTCGTGCCGGAGGCCATTGTCGTACTGACTCCGCCCGTCAGGGCACTGACGGTTGCCGGAAAGACGCCGCCGGGATCAATAAAGTAAAGTTCGGGCGTCGTCCCTGCCGTTATTGCCGCCACGCTGCCGCTGTCGGTAATGGAGGATGTATCGACGGTTATGGTCCTTCCGACCCTGAAGTCTCCGGTGATCGTGGGGCCAGTCGTGGGGTCTCCCCGATACCGCACCCCACCATCCGTCAGCTGCGTCCAAGTGGCGTCGGTTCCTATTACTTGAAATTTTAGGCGGGGAGATAAGGAATCAAAAACGTATCCTACCCAACTCATCGCTCTATAAAATCTCGAGCCGGGGATACTCCACCCTGCCTCAGATCCGGAATCGGCGCCACCCGCTGCTGCGGTACGCCAATTGAATATAATGTTACGACTGGTGATCCCTTCTGCCCAAACATAAATATGATAGGTGGTGTCATTCGCAAGCGTGACGGATCCACCTGCTACGTCAAAATTGTGGTCTCCGCTTCTTGTCCCGACCGACGAGGGCACTGTCAAGTTCGCAACTACGGTGCCAGGGTTGTTGCTGCTGCTATTTTGCGTAATTTGCACACGAAGATGGCTTATCAGCGAAGCAGGAATTGGAGGAGAACCGCTGTTCAGGACTATTCGCGTGATCCTATAGCCGTTTGTCGCCGTGCCGGTATGAAACCGCTGCGAACGAAACGCTTCAACATCTACACTTACTGCACTTCCAACACCCACTGGGGGCGCGTCCTGATCCACATTGCTGATAAACGTAGTCTGCGCCGTGGCGGACAATGGCGCCAGCGCCGCACCCACCAACAGAATGCCTGCCATCAGGCATCCCGCCAACCGGCAGAGGCTTCCTCTCACCCTCAAGCGGGTCAACATGCTGATACTCCGGCGAAGCGCCCCATCCAGCGACCTGCTGCGCGCGTCCCGCCTCCCTGC
>CAZPIN010000163.1:0-8810 GCA_964586735.1 uncultured Rhodobacterales bacterium
GGGCGGCCGCAAGCATCCCCAGCAGGAGTTTCTGCAGGTAGACACAACCGACATCCTGTTCATCTGCGGCGGCGCCTTCACCGGCCTCGAGGACATCATCGCCCGCCGCCAGCAGGGCACCGCCATCGGCTACGGTGCCAAGGTGCGGATCAAAAAGGAGATGGCCGCCGGCGAGCTGCTGGAGTCCCTCGAGTCCGAGGACCTGCTCAAGTTCGGCCTGATTCCCGAGCTCATCGGCCGTCTGCCGGTGGTGGCCCCGCTCGAGAACCTCGACAAGGACGCCCTCAAGCAGATTCTCGTCGATCCCAAGAACGCCCTGCTCAAGCAGTTCCAGAAGCTGTTCGAGATGGACGATTCCCGGCTGACCTTCACCGACGACGCGGTCGACGCGGTCGCCGAAAAGGTGCTCACCCGCAAGACCGGCGCCAGGGGCCTGCGGGCGGTGATGGAAAGCCTGCTGCTCGACACCATGTACGAGCTGCCGGACAGCGACGTGGCGGAGGTCGTGGTCAGCGGGGAGACCGTCAACAGCGGCAGCCGCCCCTTCATGATCTACGGCGACGGCAAGGCCAAGCCCACCAAGGCCCTCCCGGACCGCAAAGCCTCCTGAGGCGGCGGCGGGGGCTTGAATTGCGCCGTCCAGCCACCAAATTTCAGGCGGAGAATTGACCGCGCAGGCCAACGGGAGAAAATCGAGCATGCCAGTGGAAAGCGCCCCGGAGCAGAAACCGCCCCTCGCGGTACTGCCTTTGCGAGACTTTGTGGTGTTTCCGTCGATGGAAGCGCCGCTGTTCGTCGGACGCCAGAAGTCCATCAAGGCCCTGCAGGCCGCCGCCAAGGACGACCTGCCCGTCTTCTGCGTCACGCAGACCGAGGCCACCGACGACGAGCCGGGCCCCGCCGACCTCCACCAGGTCGGCACCGTCGCCAACCTTGCGCATCTGATGCTGCTGCCCGACAACAACTACAAGGTCGTGGTGCAGGGCGTCGCCCGCGCCCGGGTACAGGGCTACATCGAGGAGGATGGCTATCTCAAGGCCGTCGTCGAGCCGATGCCGGACCAGCCGGGCGACATCACCAAGACCCGCGCCCTGATGCGGGCGCTGGTGGACCGCTTCGTCAGCTACGCCAAGAACACCCGCAGCGTGCCGGTGGAGATCGTCCAGAGCATCACGTCGGCGTCGGACCCCGGCCTCCTCGCCAACACCATCATCGGCAACCTCAACGTCAAGGTGTCCGACCGCCAGGAGGCGCTGGAGATGCAGGAGACCGTCCAGCGCATGGAGCGGGTGCTGGAGCTGATCGAGAACGAGATCCAAGTCAGCCGCTTCGAGACCAAGATCAAGGGCCGGGTCAAGAAGCAGATGGAGCGCTCGCACAAGGAGTATTACCTCAACGAGCAGATGAAGGCGATCCAGCGCGAGCTGGGCGGCGACGGCGAAGTCGGCGACGAGCTGGCCGAGATGGGGGCCAAGATCAAGGCAACCAAGCTCTCCAAGGAGGCGCGGGAGAAGGCCGAGAGCGAGCTGCGCAAACTGTCGCAGATGGTGATGATCTCGGCCGAGGCGACGGTGCTGCGCAACTACCTCGACTGGCTGCTGTCCATACCGTGGGGCAAGCGCTCCAAGGTCAAGACCAACCTCGACAAGGCGCAGCGGGTGCTGGACGCCGACCACTACGGGCTTGAAAAGGTCAAGGAGCGCATCGTCGAGTATCTGGCGGTGCAGAAGCGCACCGGCGCGGTGCGCGGCCCGGTGCTGTGCCTGGTGGGACCGCCGGGGGTGGGCAAGACGTCGCTGGGCAAGTCCATCGCCCGCGCCACCGGGCGGGAGTTCATCCGCATCTCGGTGGGCGGCATCCGCGACGAGGCCGAGATCCGCGGCCATCGCCGCACCTACGTCGGGGCCATGCCCGGCAAGATCATTCAGGCCATGCGCAAGGCCAAGACCGTCAATCCCCTGATCATGTTCGACGAGATCGACAAGATGGGCTACGACTTCCGCGGCGACCCGTCCTCGGCCATGCTGGAGGTGCTTGACCCGGAGCAGAACGCCACGTTCGTCGACCACTACCTTGAGGTGCAGTACGACCTGTCGGACGTGCTGTTCATCACCACCGCCAACACCACCATGGGCATGACCCCGCCGCTGCTGGACCGCATGGAGGTGCTGCCGCTGGAGGGCTACACCGAGGAGGAGAAGGTGCAGATCGCCCTGCGCCACCTGATCCCCAAGCAGCTGGAGCGGCACGGGCTGGAGCGGCCGGAGTTCACGCTGCGGCGAGACGCCCTCAAGGAGATCATCCGCACCTACACCCGCGAGGCGGGGGTGCGCAACCTCGAGCGGGACCTCGCCAAACTGTGCCGCAAGGCGGTGACCAAGATTACCCGCGGCGAATACGAGAAGGCGGTGCTGACGAAGCGCGAGCTGCCGGACCTGCTGGGGGTGGCCAAATACCGCTACGGCATGGCCGACAGCAAGGACCGCGTCGGCGTCACCACCGGCTTGGCCTACACCGAAACCGGCGGCGATCTGCTGGCCATCGAGGCCCTGCGGCTGCCGGGCAAGGGGCGCATGAAAACCACCGGCAAGCTGGGCGAGGTGATGAAGGAGTCCATCGAGGCGGCCTCCTCCTACGTGCGGGCCAACGCCGCCCGGTTTGGCGTCTCGCCCGACGCCATCGGGCTGATGGACATCCACGTGCACGTGCCCGAGGGCGCGATCCCCAAGGACGGCCCGTCGGCCGGCGTGGCGATGGTGACGTCGATTGTGTCGGTGCTGACCGGCATCCCGGTGCGCAAGGACGTGGCGATGACCGGCGAGGTTACCCTGCGCGGCGACGTGCTGGCGATCGGCGGCCTCAAGGAAAAGCTGCTGGCGGCGCTGCGCGGCGGAATCCGCAAGGTGCTGATCCCGGAGGACAACGGCAAGTTTCTGGTTGACATCCCCGACAACGTCAAGGAGGGGCTGGAGATTTCCACCGTCAAGTCGGTCGACGAGGTGCTGGCGGCGGCGCTCAACGGCACCTTCAAGCCCATCGAGTGGGACGAGGTGGCGGCGTTTACGCCGGTGCCGCCGGCGGCGCGGGACGTCGGTGGGGAGCAGCAGCGGATCACCCACTGACCGGGCGGGTAGCTCAGGGGTTAGAGCGTCCGGTTTACACCCGGAAGGACGGGAGTTCGATTCTCTCCCCGCCCACCACCAAGCCCGCAAACCGCCGCCTTGAAGCGGGCATGCCGCCAGCCGCGCCCCTGTGCAACAGGGCGCCCGCGCTGCCTGAAGCGCAGCGGCGCCTCAATGTACCCGTTTGCCTTGCTCTCAGGCGCGGTATACGGTTTTACTGGGGCTGAAGCGGCGGCGGTCGCCATCGGCTGGCATCGCAGCAGCGGCTCTGACCGCGGGAGGCATCGCCATGGAAACGGAAAAGCCCATCTGGAAGACAGACAGGCCCATACGCGATGCTTACCTCCTTGAAAACAGGGACGGTCTAGTCGCGACGGCGCTTGGCGGCGAAGACGCAGTGCGGCGGCACAAGCGCAATGACAAAGGGCGCGACTTTGTGGTCAGCGACATTCACGCCAGGTATCCCGACCTTGAGAACTGTCTTGAGGAGCTGGAGTTTGACACCGACAAAGACCGGCTGTTTCCGGTGGGAGACCTCATTGACCACGGCCCCAACTCCGAAGACGCCCTCGACTGGATGCTGCGGCCATGGTTTCTGCCGATTCGAGGCAATCACGACCAGCTGCTGCTGGACGCCGACGCCGACCCGGACCACGAGGATGGCCAGGAGTGGGACTGCTGGATTGACGGCAACGGCGGCCGCTGGTGGCGGAGGGTGCCAACGGAGAGGCGGGCCCGTTTTGTGGAGACGTTCAAGGCGACTCCGTTCGCCCGGGAAGTGGAGTGCGACCTGGGGCTGGTGGGAATCGTCCACGCGGACGTGCCCATGGACCTCGACTGGGCAAGCTACATGGACGCGCTTCGGACGGGAAGCCGTCTGGACTGCCTGTATGCCCTTTGGGCGCGCGACCGATACAGGATACTGCACCCGAATTTGTATAGAGGGCTTACGGAGCCGGAACCAAACGCCAAAATCCCGGACGTGGAGGGCGACATAGATATGATTATATGCGGCCATTCGCCGGTGATCGAGCCGGAGAGGATGGGCAAAATCTGGCTAATCGACACCAACGCGGGGCGGGGCGGGAAGCTGACGTTTGCCCGCATCCATCCGGGGGAGCTCGAGCTGACCAGCTTTCCTGTGGAGACTGACGAAAAGTCAGGAGGCGGCCTATTCTAAGCGCCCGCGGGCACGCGGAGCTGGTGTAGGTGATGGCCGCCATAGACGCGAAAATGGATAAATGGATATGCCCCAGTGAATCTTGCTGTGCAGTACGGGCATTGCGGAAGTGGTATCGGCGAAGACATTGCAGGCAAGGTTTGAGCATCAAACTGCGGTCGGTTAAGCAGCGGGGCACCAGCCATCAGTGGCGCGCGCTGGGTCTCTCCAGCTGAAAGTGACGGCGAGCTATCTGAAGGCGGCCATTGCCACTGACCAGCACAGATCATGCCAGGGAGTATGAGGCTTGCCAGGTTTGCATGTGGCAGTTTGTCTGCTATGTGACTGGTACCAGCGGCAGCGGGGAGTGGCGATGCCTCTTGGCCGCTTTGAGATGGAGGCACGCAGCAGAGGCAGCAGGGTAGGGAAGGAAAATGACTCCAGTCGAGGCAGAAGTCCCCGATAGCGTCTTGGAGACCCTCAAGGGGATATTCATTGATTTGTTTGCGCCTGAAGAGCAGGTTGTTGCTGTCTGCGCTGAAGGCATAGAAGACCGGGATGGGGACGCGCTCGTGAAAGTCACCATTGTTTTCGAGGACTTGCCTGGAGAGGACGGCATACCGGACGTGAAAAAGTTTCGGGGGATTGTGAGACGAATAAAGCCAGTGCTTGAGGAGGCTGGCGACACGAGATGGCCTTACTGGTCCATTGCGACAAAAGAGGAGATGCTCCGTGAAGCCGCAGAGCCCGACCTGACCTATAGCCCTGGCCGCCGCACCTGCTCGACAATTTCCTGATGAACCTGCTCACGTTGCAGTCCAGTCGGCAGCACGAAACAGGGCTAGATGTACGGCCACCGCCGACGCCGCCATGTGGAAGGAGGCCATACTCGGAACCGAACAGAGCCGCTGCCGCAAGTCCCCTCAGGGAGCTGCCAGTCGCCAGCGTCAGAGCGCGGCCCGCATCGCGGCGCGGTAGCGGCCGCTCGACCAAGCGGGAGGCGAGGCAGGTGGGGTTGACAGGGGGCTGCCTACCTGTTACATGTTGGGTACCAGCGCCAGCGAGGAGTGGCGAAGCCTCTTCGCCACACGGAGCTGGAAGCACACGGCAGAGGCAGCAGGGTAGGGCAGAGATATGACCCCAGTCGACGCAGAGGTCCCCGAGAGCGTTTTGGAAACGCTCAAGGGGATATTCAATGACATGTTTGCGCCCGACAAGGTCGCAGCTGTCTGCGCCGAAGGCGTAGAAGACCGGGATGGTGACGCTGTCGTGCAACTTACCATTGTCTTCGAGGACCTGCCTGGAGAAGACGGCGTACCGGACATGAAGAAGCTGACCGGATTTGTGGAGCGTGTGAAGCCGGTGCTTGAGGCGGCTGGCGACACAAGATGGCCTTTCTGGTCCATTGCAACCAAAGAGGAGATGCTCCGTGAAGCCGCTTGACCTCATCTCTGCCGCAAATCTCATGCTCACCGAGCAGGGAGTGGGGCCTCCTCGGCAGACGTATCTCAAGCGCGCGATAAGCAACGCATATTACGCAATGTTTCATTGTCTTTGCGCCATGTGCGCGGACTGTCTTGTTGGAGCGTCCCTGCGCAATACTCGGCCCTGGCTTCAGGTTTACCGCTCGGTCGATCATGGCGCAGTCAAGCGCCAGTGCCAAAATCAGAGTGGCATGCGCCAGTACCAAGAAGGTATCCGATTTTTTGCAGATAGGATTGTGGAACTTCAAAAGGCCCGGAATCGGGCGGACTATGATCCGAAAAGCCGCTTTTCGCTGCGTGCTGCCAAGGCTTACGTGAACGCTGCCAATGAGGCGATCAACAGTTTGAACAATGCGTCAAAGCAAGAGCGTACTGACTTTGCCATCTGGAATCTGTTTAGGCATCGCCTGTAGCGGGAGTATACGTATCAACAGTGTACGTGCTGGCAGCGGCTGAACAGATCCCCATCCCGCCAGCTTATGTCATCCCCACCTTGGGGCAGCGGAAAGTAGGCTTTCGCCTCACCGTTTGTGCGCGACGCCGTCGCCTGAGCCGCTGGTGACTCGTGACGGAGCGCCTTTGTACAGTCGGAGCAGACATCGCGCTGGACCGCCCATTCCACAGCAGTCAACCCGCCGCGTGCACGGGCAGGCCCAGATAGTGGCGCACCTCTGGCATGGGGGGATTGTCCAGCATCTCGTCGACCGTGGCCTCGCAGAGCATGCTCCCTTCGTGCAGGAAGGACGCACGGCTAGCTATGCGGCGGGCGTCGCCCGGCAGATGGCTCACCAGCAGCACCGTGCACCGCTCTTGACGGCGTATCGAGTCCACAAAGTCCAGCATCTCCATGCGAAGAGCCGGGCCCAAGGCTGCAAACGGCTCGTCCAGCGCCAGCAGCGGCCGCCGCTGCACCAGCGTACGGGCCAGGGCGGCGCGCTGGCGCTCGCCGCCCGATATGTCTCCGGGCAGACGGCCAGCGAGTTCCGTCAGCTCCGTTCGCGACAGCGCCGTCTCCACCAGACCCCGCTGGTCGGCGTCCAGCCGCAGTCCCGGTTCCGCGCCGAGGGCGACGTTGTCCCAGACGCTCAGGTGGGGAAACAGGTTGCGCTCCTGAAACAGCGTAGCCACCGGCCGCCGGTGCGGTGGCAGGTCCGTGATGTCCCTGCCTTCGAACCGTATCCGCCCGGCCAGCGGATTGAGAAACCCCGCGATCAGCGCCACCAGCGTGCTCTTTCCGGCGCCGCTCGCGCCCAGCAGCGCGTGGCAGGACCCTGTCTCGACGCTCAGGTCGTAGCGCAGCTCCGTCTGGCCAAGACGGACTCGAAGCCCCTCAACCTCCAGCACGGCGGCCTCCTACAGCGCGCTCGATGGCGGCAAAGCTGGCAAAGCAGAGCAGGGTCAACAGCACGGCCACCACCGCCGCTTCCTCCATGCGGTAGGAGGCCATCAGGCGGTACAGAAGCAGCGGCAGGGTCGTGCTCGATTCGGAGCCGAACAGCGCTATCGCCGCAAGGTCCCCCAAAGAAACGCCGGTTGCCAAGGCCAGGGCACGGCCTACGTCGCGTCGAAGAAGCGGCCACTCGACCAGACGGGCGCGGTTCCAGCCGACGATTCCCATTGCATGGCAGGAGCGGTCGTAGTGCTCGGCGATGCGCTGCATCGGCGGCGACAGCACGCGCACGACATAGGGCACCGTCACCATCGCGTTAACCGCGCATGCCAGCGGCAGCGCCAAGTCGAAGACCACACCCAGCGGCAGCAGAAGCACAAACAGTCCGGCCCCCAGCACCACGGGCGAGACGATCAGATTGAGTCCCGTGAGGTTTTCCATCGGCTCGGCCAGCCGTCGCCATCGGCTGGACCGGCGCAGATCACGCGCCGCCAAAGCGATGCACCAGCCCATCAGCAGTGCGAGCAGGCCGGCGGAGCCGCCGACAAGGCAGCTGCGCAGCAGTGCCATCCAGACGGTATTGGAGGCAAGGATGCCTATGCCGTCTCCCGTCAGCGCCCGCAGCGCAACCGCCAGCAGCGGCGCCGCCACCAGCAGCGCGGCGGCCACCACAACCGCGCCGTCAATCCAGAAGCCGGAATGCACATCCGGACGGCGAAGGGAATTGCCGGCGCCGCGGTCGAGCGGTACCGGTACGACAAACCGCTGCACCAGAAGCAGTACCGCGGCGCACAGAGCGATTTGGGTGAAGGCCAGCATCACGGCCTTGTCGAGGTTGAACTCCAACCGAAGGGACTGGTAGATGGCGACTTCGAGGGTGGTAGCCCAGGGACCGCCGCCAAACACAAGCACCACCGCGAAACTGGTGAAGCACAGCACAAACACCAGCCCCGACACGCCGGGCATGGCGCGGCGCAGATGCGGCCATTCGATGTGGCGGAAGACCTGCCAGCTGGACATGCCCAGCTGCGCCGCGCCGCGCCAGGACTCGACCGGCACCGCCTCGAGCGTTGGGGCGAGAAGACGGGCGGTCAGGGGCAGGTTGAAAAACGCGTGGCCGATGAGGATGCCGGTCAGGCCATAGGGAAAGCTCCAGTCCACCCAGCCCAGCGCCCCGGCCACGGCGGCGACGGGGCCAGCGCTGCCCAGCACGCTCGCAAGGCCGAGGATGGCGACGATGACGGGCAGTACCAGCGGCAGGCCCAGCAGTCTGAGCAGCGTCTCACGAAACGGCAGATTCGGCCTGCGGGCGATGGCCCGCGCCACGGCCATGCCGGGTATCACCGAGCAGAGCGTCGACAGCGCCGCCTGGAAGAGGGTGAAGCCCGCAATGTGCAGCAGCGGCCCCAGACGCGGACGGACGTCCATGCCCGCCCCTGCCTCCGCCAATGCCAGCAGCGATGCGGCGGCGACGCCGAAAAACAGCGAAAGCGCGACCAGCCCCGGCAGCAGGGCGGCTAGCGAGACAGTCCGCTGGTCCACTCGTCAATCCATGCGCTGCGGCTGCGGGCGATATCCTCGGGCGAAATCGCGCGCAGGGTGCGCGGCTGAGGAAGGTCGCGGAACGCGTCGGGCAGGCGGTCGCCCAGATCGAT
>CAZPIN010000164.1:0-7407 GCA_964586735.1 uncultured Rhodobacterales bacterium
CGTATGCTGACCCTCGTACTGGAAGCCCGGTTTGGACCACTGCCGGACGAGGTGCGGAACCGCATTGGCGCCGCCGACGTGCCGCAGCTCGACCGCTGGGTGGTCAAGGCGGCTGATGCCCCGACGCTCGATGCGGTGATCAACGGGCACGACGCAGGCTGACAGCTTCTGGCTCCTTAGGAATGGCCCCTGTCGAGGTGGTGGAGCTGCTCCGCAGCGCCAAGCCAAACGAATGGGAGATCGCTGTGCAAACTGCTGCGCAGACCATCGAGGCCAGAGGCGAGGCCAGAGCTGGGGTACGTATGCTGACCCTCGTACTGGAAACCCGGTTTGGACCACTGCCGGACGAGGTGCGGAACCGTATCGGCGCCGCTGATATGTCGCAGCTCGACCGCTGGGCGACCAAGGCGCCCAATGCTCCGACGCTCGATGCGGTGATCAACGGGCACGACGCGGACTGACCGGTTCTGACTCCCTGGGAGTGGGCTCAGTCGAGATGGCGGAGCAGCGGCCAGCAGCCAGCAGCGCCAAGCCAAACGAATGGGAGATCGCTATGCAAACCGCTGCACAGACCATCGATGCCAGAGGCAAGGCCAGAGGCAAGGTGGGTATGCTGACCATCATGCTGGAAGCCCGACTTGGTAACCTGCCGGACGAGGTGCGGAACCGTATCGGCGCTGCCGATGTGTCGCAGCTCGACCGCTGGGCGGTCAAGGCGGCTGATGCCCCGACGCTTGATGCGGTGATCAACGGGCACGACGCAAGCTGATCGGTACCGATTCCTTGGGAGTGCTCCTGGTCCAGGCGGCGCAAGGAGCCAGCAGAACCAGCCCTTCTGGCGAGGAGGTCGCTATGCAAACTGCTGCACAGACCATCGAGGCCAGAGGCGAAGCCAGAGCTGGGGTGCGTATGCTGACCCTCTTGCTGGAAACTCGGTTTGGACCACTGCCGGGCGAGGTGCGAAACAAGATTGGCGCTGCCGATGTGTCGCAGCTCGACCGCTGGGTGGTCAAGGCGGCCGATGCTCCGACGCTTGATGCGGTGATCAACGGGCACGACGTGGACTGACCGTTCCCGCTTTGTAAGCACCGGTTTAAAGAGACCCCAAACGGCTGAAAACTGGCTCGCACTGGGAATTGCGGGGAAGGTGTCAGTGTCGGCATGAGTGACTGGCTGTATCCGCAATTCGCATCCGCGATGCGCAAGCCGGGCCAGCGTCACCGCCATCGCAACGTCAGTCTTTGATACGCCGTGCTTCAGGCGCCAGTGCCAAGATTGGATGCCGGTATCGCAGCCGCTCGTTCGGTATTGCTGGTGCTCCTGCCAGGCGTCATCCGCTACGCCGGTTGCAGGCGTCAGCCTCGGTTCTGGCGGTTCTCGATCAGGCTGTCCACCACCTCGGGCTCCGCCAGCGTGGACGTGTCTCCTAGATTCTCGAAGTCATTCTCGGCAATCTTCCGCAGGATGCGCCGCATGATCTTGCCGGAGCGGGTCTTGGGCAGACCTGGCGTAAACTGCACCAGGTCCGGTCCGGCAAACGCCCCGATCTCCTTGCGTACCCACAGAATCAGCTCCTTGCGCAGCTCGTCGCTCGGCTCCTTTCCTTCCATGAGCGTGACGTAGCAGTAGATGCCCTGGCCCTTGATGTCGTGGGGGTAGCCCACCACCGCCGCCTCGGACACGTCCGCATGCGCCACCAGCGCCGACTCGATCTCGGCGGTGCCCATGCGATGCCCCGACACGTTGAGAACGTCGTCCATGCGCCCGGTGATCCAGTAGTTGCCGTCGGCGGCGCTGGTACACGCGTCGCCCGTGAAGTAGTAGCCCTTGAAGGTCTCGAAGTACGTCTTCACGAACCTATCGTGGTCGCCGTAGACGGTGCGCATCTGGCCGGGCCAGGAGTCCTTGATGCACAGCGCGCCCTCGGCCTCCGTCGAGTCGATCTCGTTGCCGTCGGTGTCGAGTATGGACGGCTGTACCCCAAAAAACGGAAGCGTCGCGGACCCCGGTTTGAGCGGCGTGGCGCCTGGCAGCGGCGCGATGAGGATGCCGCCGGTTTCGGTCTGCCACCAGGTGTCCACCACCGGGCAGCGGTCGCCTCCAACCACCCGCGAATACCACAGCCAAGCTTCCGGATTGATGGGCTCGCCCACGCTGCCCAGCACACGCAGCGATGACAGGTCGCACTTCTCTACGTGGCTGTCGCCCTTGCCCATCAGGGCGCGGATGGCGGTGGGGGCGGTGTAGAAGACATTGACCTTGTGCTCTTCGCAAACCTCCCAGAAGCGCGATGGTCCGGGGTAGGTGGGCACGCCCTCGAACACCAGCGACGTGGCGCCGTTGGCGAGAGGGCCGTAGACGATGTAGCTGTGGCCCGTAACCCAGCCTACGTCCGCCGTGCACCAGTAGACGTCGCCGTCGCGGTAGTCGAAGACATAGCTGTGGGTCATGGAGGCATAGAGCAGGTATCCGCCGGTGGTATGGAGTACGCCCTTGGGGGCGCCGGTGGATCCCGAGGTGTAGAGGATGAACAGAGGATCCTCGGCTGACATCGGCTCGGCCGGGCAGTCGTCCGCGACGTCGCTTGCCGCCTCGTCGTACCAGTGGTCGCGGCCTTCCTCCAGAGGTATGTCGGCGTCGGTGCAGCGCACCACCAGCGACTGGACGCCGCCGCCGATGCGCTTGAGCGCGGTGTCGGTGTTGTTCCACAGGGGTATCTTGCGGCCGCCGCGCACACCCTCGTTGGCGGTCACCACGATCTTGGCTTCGCTGTTCTGGATGCGGTCGGCAAGGGCATCCGGAGAGAAGCCCCCGAACACCACCGAGTGGACTGCGCCGATGCGGGCGCAGGCCAGCATCGCATAGGCTGCCTCCGGCACCATCGGCATGTAGATCACTACCCGGTCTCCCTTGGCGACCCCTATCTTCTTGAGCGTGTTGGCCATCTGGCAGACCTGGCGGTGCAGCTCGCGGTAGGTGATGCTGACGGACTGACCCGGCTCGTCGCGTTCCCAGATGATGGCGGTCTGGTCCCCGCGGCTGTCGAGATGCCGGTCGACGCAGTTGTGGCAGGCGTTGAGGACGCCGTCCTCGAACCAGCGAATCGAGACGTCGGGATAGGCAAAGGTGGCGTTCTTGCCCTTGGTGGGGAAGGTGGTCCAGTCGAGGTCCTTGGCCCGGTCGAGCCAGAAGCCGTCGGGGTCGTCCAGCGCCGCTTGGTACATTTCGCGGTAGCGGTCGCCGTCTGCGTGGGCGTCGGAAAGTAGCTGGTCGCGGATCATCGGTGGTACTCCCTGCAGGCTGCGCAAATCAGTTCAGCTGCATGGCCAAGCCTGAAGATGGCGTGGCGACAGCCGTCTGCCGTGCAGATTGGCGGCGATTGCGGGCTTGTCAATTGCGGCCTGGTGGCCGAATCGCGGATTGGGATGGAGTCTTGGGGCGGGCGAAAGCGGCCGCATGGCCGGAAGTGGTGCCGTACCAGTCAGAGACGGTAGGGAAGGTGGCTGGGGCAGAGGTTTGCGGAAGGGGGCCCGGAGGCCCCCTTCCGGGTTGGGATGCCTTAGGCCGCCTGCTTGCGCAGGAAGATGGCGTAAGCCTCGGCCCGCTCGGTGGCGAAGCCAACGGCGGCGTCAATGGCGCCCCGGGCGATCTCGCCGACCGTGCTCGCCTTCGCCGACACGTCCTCGAACGCGTGGGTGACGAAGGTGGACTGCAGCTCGACCAGATCCGCGAAGTTCTTGACCTCGGCGGCCTGGCGGCCCAGCTCGACGCAGTCGTTGACCGACTTGGTGCCCATGGCGAGCACCTCGGCGTTCATCTTCTCGACGGCGCGTCCGGTGGCGTTGGCCGACTTGGTGAAGGCGGTGGACGACTCCTTGGCGAAGTCGGCCATCTCGCTCACGCCGCGCGCGAAGCGCTCGGTGCCCTCGTCGACTTTGGCGCGGAGGTCGGCGGCGACAGCCTCCATGTTCTCCGCAGCGGTTTCGTTATTCTGCATGGTAGTTCTCCTTGCTATGCTGCCCGCCCCGTTGGCGGACACCCTTCATATAGGGCAATTGCTGCATTGCAACAAGACCTTGCAAAAATTTTTCTTGGAGATGTTCGCTCCGCCCTTGGTCCGCCTCAGAGGGTTTGTCGAAAACACCTATAAAATAAAGCGTTTTCTTCAGAAATGGCGATTCACAGCACCCTCCAATGTGTTGCTGCAATGCAACAATTTTGAAAAATCCCGCTTCCGAGGCTTGCGAACGGCCTCCGTTCTGGCGGATTCGAGCCACGGGTTGCTCCTGTGACCTGTCTTGCTGGCGCCGCCGAGATGCCGTCCCGCCGATGGACTCCGTACCCTGCCAGAGTCGGGGCAAGTCTCCATCGCGACGGTCCATCTGCGGGTGCTTGCAGCAGGCAGGCTGCAGTGACTCGGCGATCTCTCGATACGCCAAGGCCCCGCCCTTTGCCGCTGGTTTACCGCCGCCAGCTGGCGGCAGTACCGTTGCCTGAAGCCTATGGCAGGGTGCACCCTTGGCAGCGGTGAATCGGCCTTGGCGAAAGGCGGCGGGCAGCAGCGAATCACTCTGTACTTTCGTCCTTCAACGCGGTAGATTTGACAGTTGCCAAAGCGGCTTGACACGGGTACACTCGGGGCAACGAAAAACACGGGCATCGTATCCATGGCGCGATCGCGAAGACCATGGCTGGCGTCGTGGCTATGCGTAGCCGTCGGCGTTGTGCTGCTTGCAGGCCCTGCGGAGGCCCGCACCCGCTCCTATGCGGTGCTGGAGGCGCAGACTGGCATCGTGATCAAGTCGGTCAACGCCGACGTGCAGCTGCACCCTGCCTCGATGACCAAGATGATGACCCTCTATCTGGTCTACGAGGCGGTGGGCAGCGGCAAGCTCTCCATGGACCAGCGGGTCAAGGTCTCGCGCTACGCCTCACGCATACCGCCCTCGCGTCTGGGGCTGCGCCAGGGGCAGCGGATACTGGTGCGCCATCTGGTGTCCGCCGCCGCGGTGCGCTCGGCCAACGATGCGGCGGTGGTGCTGGCGGAGGCCGTCGCCGGCTCGGAAAAGGAGTTCGCCAGGCGCATGACCCGCAAGGCCCGCGAGCTGGGCATGTACAACACCACCTTCAAAAACGCCACCGGGTTCACCACCAAGGGCCATCTGTCCACCGCCCGCGACATGGCGATTCTGGGACGGAGGCTGGTACGAGACTTCCCGCAGTACGCCAAAACCTACAAGCGTCGCTACATCCGCTGGGGCGGGCGCAAGATATCGGCTACCAACACCCGCTTCCTAAACGCCTACGCCGGCGCTGACGGCATCAAGACCGGCTACACCCGCGCGGCTGGATACACCATCGTCGCATCGGCCCGGCGCGGCGGTCGCCATCTCATCGTCAGCTACTTCGGCGCCAGCTCCAGCGCCCGCCGCACGCGCCGCGTCGCCCAAATTTTCAACGATGGATTCGCCCTGCTCAAGCGCGAAGGCCCAGCGCTGCTGACAAGGGCGGCGCCCGCCGTCCCCCCGCCTCGCCCCGGCGGTAGCCAGACGGTCGTAGCGGTCGCGGTACCGACCGTGTCCACCGAGCCCTCCGAGTTCGTGGGAGGCTGGCAGGTGCAGGTGGGCGCCTTCGGCACCAGCAAGCGCGCCGAGCGCCACGCGAACAACATCGCCAGCAAGCACGCCAGCCTGATCGGCTCGGGGCGGGTGCAGGTGGCCAAAGACGGGAAGCTGCACGTCGTGCGGCTGGCGGGATACGACCGCTCCACCGCCCGCCAGGTCTGCCGCGGCCTCAAGCGGGCGCGCGCCGAGTGCTTCGTACTGGCCCAGCCGGCCGCGCCGCGGGTCATCAAGGCGTCGGCTCCCGCCAAGGCGCCGTCCGTTTCGGTGGCGGCGGCGGGCGCCGCGCCTCGTTCGGACGGGCATTGGGCGGTGCAGGTGGGCGCTTACTCGCGGGTGTCCGGCGCCCGCAGGCGCATCGACCAGATCCGCCAGGCCAAAATTGACGCGCTGGCGGGCCACGACTTCACCGTGCGCAGGTCCGGCAGATACTATCTGGCGCGGTTCACGGGCTTCGACGGGACCAGCGCCGCAGCCGCCTGCGCCACCCTCAAGGCTAAGGACTACGACTGTCTGGCCATCGAAACGCGGGTAGCGGGCGGCGCCAAGGCGCCGCAGCTGGCGGACGCGTCCGGGGAATGGGCGATTCGCGTCGCCACCTTCCGCCGCGAGTCCAGCGCCAGGAAAGAGCTGAACCGCGTGCGCGGCGCCAAGCTGGACGTGCTCGCCGGCAAGGAGGCCCAGCTGCTGCGGGCTGGCGGGCGCACCCAGGTGCGCTTCAACGGCTTCAACAGAAACGAGGCGCGGTCGTCCTGCGACGCGCTGAGTCGGCGGGGCTTCGCATGCCTGCCTGTGCTGCGCAAGAAGTCGCCAGCGGTCCAGTCGGCGGCCGCCGGAGGATGGGCCATACAGGTAGGAGCCTATGGCAAGGCGTCGGCGGCACGGGCGCAGATACAAAGGGTGGAAGGGCGCGACCTCAAGGTGCTGCAGCAGGCCGAGGCATGGGTGCCGAAGCAGGGCCGCTACTACCTTGCCCGCTTCCGCAACCTCGACAAACAGCGCGCCAATGACGCATGCAGCGCCCTGACCGAGCGGGGCGTGGAGTGCCTCGCGCTCACCCTGCGATAGGCGAATACCCAGCCCGCCCCGCGGCGAGCCGCGACTCTTGGAGGCTGTCCCGGAATCTGGCGAACCAGAGAACCGGCCCCAGTTGCCCAAACATGAAATCCGAAGGCGCCCCGCGTGGCGCCTCGCTGCGGCTGGGCCGAATGCGCCTGCCGGGTCAAGCCTGCCTTCAGGGGACCGCCGAGGTGCGCCGCTCTGGTACGTGGGCCTCGGCCTGCCCCCTTGACCTCTCGCGGAGATCGATATACACAGGCAGAAGGTGCTCCCGCAAAAATTAGCCGCGTTGGCGATTCGCCCAATCGCCCGCAGAACGGGAGGCCACCATGGCAGCCAAGCAGAATCTTTTTTGGTATCCGATTCATGACGGAGCCTTTCGGTCAGGAATCCACAACCCTCGGCACCGTTTTCCGCTGCTGCGGATATACGCTGGGATGACCGGAGAGGAGCCGGACCCGGAACAGCAGACCACCGTCCTCGACAGCGTTGCGGTAAGCGACGAGGGGCACCCGAGGGTGCTTGACGCTGCGGTGCTCGCTGCGCTGCCAGTAAGGGGGCATCGGCTCAGCACCTTTGAGCACATCAGCGGCTACCGCCGAATGGTGATCCCCAATCTGGGCAGCGCCACCGCCCAGCTCGTCCACAATCTGACGAAGAAGAACGGACTGCTTTACCGCACGCCGCTGGAGGTCCAGGCGAACGTGTTTGTGCATGGCGTAAGCGA